>CAZZFN010000054.1:0-12569 GCA_964653505.1 uncultured Methyloversatilis sp. | reverse complement strand
GAGCGACCTCGAAGCGGGACTCGCCGGCTTCGAGGACGATGCCTTCGACCATGTCTTGCTGTCGCGCACGCTGCAGACCGTGCGCCATACCCAGCAGATCCTCGCCGAGATGCTGCGCGTCGGCCGCGAGGCCGTCGTGTCCTTCCCCAACTTCGCCTACTGGAAGAACCGCATGGCCGTGCTGGGCGGCCGCATGCCGGTCTCCGAAGACCTGCCCTACCAGTGGTACGACACCCCGAACGTGCGCTTCTTCACCATGCTCGACTTCGAGAGCCTGTGCGCGGGCATGGGCATCGCCATCCGCGAGCGCCAGGTGCTCGACGAGCAGGGCGCCCACGTCGCCGAGGAACATAACTTCCTCGGCAGCCTGGCCGTCTATCGCATCGGCCGCGGCGCATAGCCAGGGCCGGCCCCTTTCAGGACTGCTGCGCCGGGGGCGGCGCGGGAGGTGCAGGAGGCGCCGCACCGACGCCGGTGCCCCAGGGCGCCAGCTGCGCCGGCGTCTTCATCATGTCGAGGTTGCCCGGCATGCCGACCAGCGGCCACCACAGCGTCTGCACGACGCCCGCCAGGGTCAGGCAGATGAAGGTGCGCAGCACGAAGACCTTGAACGCCTCCCACTGGGTGAAATAGCCCAGGCCGTAGGCGATCAGGGTCGGCGGGCAGCCGATCACCAGCAACACGAAGGTAGTGGCGAGCGGAACCGTCATCGCCACGGGCAGCGTCGGCGTTGCGGACATGTCCGCCATCGGCACGACGATCGGCATGAGCAGCGAGGTGGCGGCGGCGTTCGCCATGAAGCTCGTGATGATGGCGCTGATCCAGCCCACGCCCCAGGACACCACCGGCCAGGCCTGATCGTGCAGCAAGGGCAGCAGCAGTTCGGCGATCCACTGCCCGGCGCCGGTATCGAGCATCGCGATGCCGAGCGCGAACCCCGCCCCGAACACCATCATGGGATTCCAGGGGAATTCCTCCAGGCACTTCTTCCAGTCGGCGATGCCGAAGATCATGCAAACCATCACGAATGCGACGCCGATCACCGAGATGTGCACCCGGGTCACGTCGCTCAGCATCCACAGGGACAGGGTGATCGTCAGCACCAGCGCGAGCAGTCTCTCCGTGGCCTTCATCGGCGGCAGTTTTTCGATCTGCACCGTCGCGGGAAGTTCCTTGAGCCTGGGCGGCATCATGATCATCACCGCCAGCCAGGTTCCCAGGCCATACACCAGCGAGGGCACCATCTGGTAAATCATGTATTCGAGGAAGCCGACGTTGTAGCCGGTCATTTCCATGAACAATTCCGCCGCCACCGGCGAGCGGCCGCTGCCGACGAAGGTGGCGCCGCCGCCCGATGCGGCGCCGAGCGGAATCACCAGCATGAAATGCTTGGCGAAACTGCTGTTGCTGGCCGGGGTGATGCCCATCTTGGCGAAGATCGGCAGGATCGCGAACAGCAGGATGATGGTGATCGCCGCATCGTGCGTCCAGGCGGCGAGGAAGCACGAGGACATGCACAGGGTGAAGCTGAGCACCCTGACATTCCGGCCCGCCGCACGCATCACCCAGTTGAGGATGCGGTTGGGCAGGGTGGTCTGGGCGAGCACCACGCCCATCATGATGATCGTGAACACGAACACCACGGTCTGGTGCGCGTAGGGTTGCCAGGCCTTCGCCGGCGTCTGGATGCCGAGCAGCGCCAGGCCGGCGCCGACGCCCAGGGCGGTGACGCCGATCGGGATGGCCTCGGAAGTCCACAGGATGATCACCGCGACCAGCAGGGCAAGGAACTTGTGGCCCCTGAGCGACAGGCCTTCCGGGGTGGGCAGCAGATACACCAGGATGCCCGCCGCAATGGCGACGGCGACCCACGTGTAGCTGCGCAAGCGCGCCTTGCGCGCCGCTGTGTCGTCCTCGACCTTCCTCAGGCGGCCCTCGGCGGCGCCCAGTTCGGGCAAGCGGGCGTCGCCCGGCGCAAGCGGAACGGCGATCTTGTCCGTCACGGGGACGCTTGGTCCATCTGGTCGGGGGTGTAACAAACGTACTTGATCTTGCTGAGAATCACGCGATACACGTCGGTGAAGCGCAGCAGGCCGATCAGCCGCTTGCCGTCGGTGACGAACAGGGAATGATGCTTGCCGACGATGAAGCGGTGCAGCGCCTTGTTCAGGCTGTCCCCCGGTTCGACGATCTGGGTGGGCGGCGGATCGGGGATGAAATCCTTGATCTTCGTGTCCCGGGACTTGACGCACAGGTCGTCCCAGGGCGTAGACGACAGCTCCTGCAGGGCGTGCAGCGCGCCCGACCGCATCAGGTATTTGTAACTTTCGTTGATGATCTTGGCGTGCTCCCCCAGCTGCTTCGCGTAATCCGGATCGAGGCCGCGGATGACGTCCTTCGGGGTGAGCTTGCCGACCACCCGGTTTTCCCCGTCGACCACGAGAAGGATGCGTTGCGGCCGCTTGCCGGAAGAAAACTCGTTTTCCACCTTGTCCAGCGTCAGGATCGCCTCGCGCAGGGTGCTTTCCTGGGAGATCACGGGAAACTTGTCCACCGCGATCATCAGGTCTGCGACCTTGTCCATGAGCTTGCGTCCCGCGTTACCGGCCGGCAAGCGAGTCGCCGCGCGGCGGCGCAATGGCGGCCGGCAGGGGACGATCCGCCCATTGGCGCGCGCAGGCCGGGCACAGCCCGCGCTCCATGTGCAGCCCCATGTGCTGGCTGGGCATGCGCTCATGGACGAAGCGGCGATGCGCCACGGTCTGGTATTGCGCCCCGCAGCCCGCGCATTGCACCAGCGGCTGCTCGCGCACCACCGTGCCGGTGATGATGGTGCGCCGCACGCCGTCGGCATCCTCGATGCGGATCGCGCCGGTCGGGCAGACCTGGGCGCAGGCGCCGCAGCCGATGCAGCGCTCCGCCGGCCGGGTGAAATCGAAATAGGCCAGCCGGCCGGCGGCCACGCCTTCCTCGACATCGGCCATGCGCAGCGCCTCGATGCCCATTTCGCTGCAAGCCAGCTGGCACAGGCCGCAACCGATGCAGAAATCGCAGCGCAGGCAGCGGCTCGCCTCGCCGTGCGCCATGGCGTCGGTCAGGCCCTGCTCGATCTTGACGTAGTTGCCTGCGCCGACACGTTCCTCGACATCCTTCTCGGGCATCATGGCGCGTTGCAGGTAACTGCGCTCGCGCGGGGCGACGGCGAGCGGAACCACGTCGGCGCGGCGCACCGGCCTGCCGGCATCGGCATCGAGCGGCGCACCGGCCAGCCAGGCGTGGATCGACCAGGCGGCGATCTTGCCGGAACGGATCGCCTCGACCGCCGTGCGCGGGCCGTGGGCGACGTCGCCGCCGGCAAATACTCCCGCTACCTTGGTCATCAGCGTGCGCGGATCGGTGACGATGAAGCCGCGGGTCACCTCCAGGCCGCTGCCCTCGATGCTGGTCAGATCGGTGCCCTGACCGACGGCAAAGATGATGTGATCGGCCCCGATCGTCATGCGGCGTGCGCCGTCGAACTGCGGATTGAAGCGGCGCTGTCCGTCGGTTTCCTCGAACACCCGCGCGCAGTGCTGGAAGGTCATTTCGCCTTCCTCGTCGATTCTCAGCGGTCCCCAGCCCGGATGCAGCCGCACGCCCTCGGCGACGCACTGCTCGATCTCGTGGTGGCTCGCCGGCATCTCGCGGCGCTTTTCCAGGCAGACCATGTCGACCTGCTTGGCGCCCTGCCGCACCGCCGTCAGCGCCACATCGATGGCCACGTTGCCGCCGCCGATGACGATGACGCGCGGGCCCACCTGCACCTCCATGCCGCTGCGCACGTTGCGCAGGAAGTCGATGCCGCCGAGCACGAAGGGCTGGTGCAGCCCTTCGACCGGCACGAAGCGCGAAATCTGGGTGCCGAGGCCGAGGAACACCGCGTCGTAGTCCTTGCGCAGGGCATCGAGGCTGTCCACCTTGGCGCCGCAGCGGATCGGGATGTCCAGCGCCGCGATCTGGGCGATTTCCTTGTCGAGCAGTTCGGGCGGCATGCGGTAGGCGGGGATGCCGTAGCGCAGCATGCCGCCGGGCTGGGCCTGGGCTTCGAACACCTCCGGCGCGTGACCGAGAATGCGCAGGTAGTAGGCGGCGGCCAGGCCGGCCGGGCCGGAGCCGACGATGCCGATGCGCTTGCCGGTCGGCGGCGCCAGCGCGGGCCGGGGATAGCCTCCCTCGGCAAGGCAGCGCTCGGCCGCCCAGGCCTTCATCGGACGGATGAACACCGCGCCGTTGCTGGCATTGCGCACGCAGGCGGACTCGCACGGCGCCGGACAGACCAGGCCGCAGGTGAGCGGGAAGGGATTGTCGCGGGCGATGACTTCGACGGCGGCCCGATGGTCGCCATGGCCGATGTGGGCCATGAAGCTGGGAATGTCGATGTTGGCGGGACAGGTGCTGTGGCAGGGCGCGGCATTGCGCTTCAGGCAGATTCCTTCCGGACAGTGCGCGCGCAGCACGTGGTCTTCCCACTGGTCGCGGAAGTGGCGCAGCGCGCTGCCGAGCGGCCAGGCGGCCGCCAGGCCCTGGGTCTGGAGCTCGAGCGCGAGTTCGTCGAGCTCCTTCAGGTGCGACGCGCGGCCGTGGCCGACGGCGATCTCGGCGACCAGCCGGGCAACGCGCGCGAGCAGGGCGCGCACGTCGCCGGACTCGTTGTCCGCCAGCTGCCAGTAGCGATACAGCGCACGCCGCGTCTGCTCGACCAGGCAGACGCCTTCGGCCAGGATCATCAGGCTCGCCGGCGCGGGGGCGATGCCCGCCGCCGCCAGCACGAGCGGCTGGCAGGACATGTCGGCCGCGGAAAGCGGCAGGAAGCCGCCCATGCCGTTGTCGAAGACGAGGACCGCGTCGCGGCCCATCGCCTCGACGCCGCCGCCCCAGTCGTAAATGAGCCGGCGCAGCTTGTCGTTGCGCCGCACTTCGATCAGGCCGCGCTGTTTCATGCCGCGCCGCAAGGTCAGCAGCGCGGCGTCGAGCGAGGCCGCGTCCCTGCCGGCGAACAGCAGCGCGATGCGGCACCAGGTTTCCGGGGTATGCACCAGGCGACTGGCGTCGATCGCGTAGGCGTCGCTCCAGCACAGCGGGCTGCAATTGCGCCGCACCTCGACCTGCAAACGCCGGCCGCCGGCGAATCCCTGACGCCGGATGGCGTCCAGCGCGTTGAGGAAGCCGACTTCATTGCCGGTCAGCTCGGGCGGCAGGCGCAATTCGACCCGGCCGGTGTTGCGCAACCCGGCGGCGATCAGCAGCCCCTCGGCGAGCAGCCAGGGCGCGCTGTCCAGCACGGCCGCATGGCCGAGCGCGCGCGCATCGAGGCTGGTGGCATCCACCACCAGCGCGGCCGCGCCGCGGCCGCGGATGAACTGGCGCCAGACATGGTAGATCGGCTCGCCGGTGTAACCGCATTCGGCCAGTCCGGCCTCCTGCACCCGCTGCAGCCGCTGCAGCGGGCTGAGCGCCTGGGCGGCGCTCAGCCCGGGCAGGGCGCCCGCGAAAGTCGGCGCCGGCGGGACGGCGCCGGCCAGCGCGGCGGCGCCGGCATCGAGCCACGCCGGGAGCATCTGAAGATCGCTCATCGTCTTTCCTCAGGACGGGCTCATCGACTCGGCGACGATCTGGCGGGCATAGCGCTCGCGGCGCGGATCGGGCAGTTCGTTGGCCACGCCGAACGACAGGCAGCCGGTGACGCACTTGGTGACGCAGGCGGGTTCGAGCCCGACATCGAGGCGATCCTTGCAGTAATCGCACTTGACCACCTTGCGCGTGGCCGGATCCCACTGCGGCGTGCCCCACGGACAGGCGGCGATGCAGCTCTTGCAGCCGACGCACAGGCTGGCCTGGACGAAGACGATGCCGTCCTTCTCGCGCCGCTGCATGGCGCCGGTCGGGCAGGCCTTGGCGCACCAGGCGTCCTCGCAGTGGAAGCAGGGCATGAAGACGAAGCGCACGCGCGGCCGCCCGCCGATCAGGGCCGGACCGACGGTGACGATCTTGCAGGGCGCCGGTCCGGGACCGAGGTTCTTGTTGGTCTTGCAATGCACTTCGCAGGCCTGGCAGCCGATGCAGTTGGCCTCGTCGTGGCGCAGGATGTATTTGCTCATGTCATTGTGCTCCCTTGCGCTGGACCCGCACGATGGTTTCGGTCATGGCATTGGCGCCGCCGGCCGGGTCGTATTCGTACAGCTTGCCGTGCTGCAGGCGCTGGTCGGCCACGCCGAGTCCGCAGGCGCGCGTCTGCAGCGGCACGGTGCGACCGAAACCGTGGAACATGAAGACGGCATCCGGGTGGATCAGGGGCGTGACGCGCGCGGTCATCCAGGCCGAGTAGGCCGGACTGCTGATGAGCACCTCGTCGCCGTCGCCGATCCCCAGGGCCTTGGCGCGCCCGTCGTTGATCCACAGCGGGTTGGGACCGGCCAGATCGCCGAGAATGGGGTTGTTGAGCGACTGCCCGCCGGTCATCGTCGGGGCATGGCCAAACATGAGATGGAAGCGGTCTCCGGTCGGAATGTCGCGCGGCTGGTAAGGCGCCAGGCTGGGCAGACCGGCCTGCTTCATCACCTCGCTCTCGATTTCGAACTTGCCCGTCGGAGTCTTGAACGGAATCTTGTCGCGCGGGAAGAACCAGGGGGACTCCGCCAGGCTGACGAAGCCCTTCTCGCGCATTTGCGCCACGGTGACGCCGGTGCCTTCGAGCTGGTAGTCCCAGAGCTCCTCGATGGTCTCGAAGTCGAGGGCGTCGCCATGCGCCAGCGGGCCCATGCGACGCAGGATCTCGCGGAAGATCCACCACGCCGGCCGGCTGTCGAAGCGCGGCGCGATCGCCTGGTCGCGCATGCCGAAGTTGGGCTTGCCGCCATTGTTCTGGCAGAGAATGTTGGCGCGTTCGAGATAGGTGGTCTCCGGCAGGATCACGTCGGCGAACCAGGCGGTTTCCGAGTAATTGACGTCGATGGCGACCAGCAGTTTCAGCTTGTCGAGCGCCTTCTGCAAAGCCGGCGGATCGGGCATGCAGGTGAGCGGATCGTGCCGGTAGACCAGGTAGGCGCCCACCGGATAGGGATCGCCGGTTTCCATCGCCCGATAGATCTGGTGGGCCATGCCGGCCACCGGGTCCCATTGCGGACGGGTCGTGCCGGCGCCGTCGGCGCGCGGCTCCTTGACCTTGGGCGAGCGGTCGATCAGCTTCTTCAGGCTCTTGCGGCCGACGTCCTCGGGCGTCTTGGCAAGGACGATGCCGCCCTTGACGTCGAACGAACCCATCAGCGCGTTGAGGATCAGCGCCGTGCGGCTGACGTAGAACGACTGCTTGTGGCGCGCGGTCATCCAGCCGGTGTGGAAAATCACCTGCGGCGCATCCGCGGCGATCTCGTCGACAAAGGCGCGCACTTCGGCGGCCGGGATGCCGGTATGCGGCTCCTGCCACTCGGGCGTGGTGTCGCGCACGGCAGCGCGCAGGGTGTCCATGCCGGCGACGTAGCGATCGACAAACGCCTTGTCGTAGATTTCCCGCCTCAGCACTTCGTGGATGATCGCCAGGTTCAGCGCGTAGTCGCTGTTCGGGCGAATCTGCCAGTGGCGGGTGGCCTTGCAGGCGGTGGTGCTGACGCGCGGATCGATGTAGGTGCAGCGCATGCCGCGCGCGATCGCGCCCATGAATTCCTTGGCTTCCTTGACCTTGATCGACTCCGCCAGGTTGCGCCCCCAGAGCACCAGGTGCTTGCAGTTCTTGATGTCGAAGCCGATGGCGCCGCGGCCGTAGCCGGTGAGGCTGCGGATGGCATTGTTGGTGTTGCGCGCGCAGGAGGAGTCGTGGTCGAAATAGTTCGGCGAACCGAGCGCCTGCACGAAACCGCGCGTCAGATCGGTAAACGGCCCGCCGCGATCGGACAATGCGATGCCGCGCGGCCCGTAGGCCTCGACGGTCTCGCGCAGCTTGTCGCAGATATAGTCGAGCGCCTCGTCCCACGAGGCGCGCCGCCACCGGCCGGCGCCGCGCGCGCCGGTGCGGATCAGCGGCGTCTGCGGCCGCTCGTCGTCGTACTCGAAGGGAATCGCCGCCCCGCCGCGCCCGCACATGCTTTCGCCGATGGCCTTGTCGTTGGGATTGCCGCGCAGCCATGTCACCCGGCCATCCTCGACCGTCACCTCGATCGGACAACGCGCGACGCACATGCCGCAGATGCTGAACACCGTGCGGCGACCGGGACTGTCTACGCCGCGCACGTTGGGGGCCGCAACAGAGCTCATGGCTTCTCCTTTTCAGAACACGCCGACCAGCGACAAGCCCAGCAGCGCCAGGCCGACGACGGCGACCCGTTTGACATGAAGCGGGTTGGTGCGCTTGGCGATTTGCGGCGCGATGTAGCCCGCGATGATCGCCGCCGGGAACATGACCAGGAACAGGTCGAGGTCGAAGTTGCCCAGCTGGTAATGCCGGGTGGTGCTCATCAGGGTGTTGAAGAAGATGGCGAGCAGCGAACTGCCCACCACCACATACATCGGCAGGCCGAGCACGACGGCCATCAGCGGCACCATGAAGGGCCCGCCGCCGAAGCCGAACATCGACGAAACGATCGCGATCAGAAAGGCGCCGATGCAACCGACGACGATGTTGACCTTGAACTCGTTGCCCCAGAAATTGACGTGAATGTACATGTGTGTCTCCTGTGTCTGTCGTGCGCTTACGCCTTGGCCTTAGCCTTGGCGGCTTCCTCGGCGCGTTTCTGGAATTCCTTGAGGATCGCCTGTTCCTTCTTGTTCTTGGCGATGTAGCCCGGCATGGTCTGCCACAGCATCAGCGCCGCCAGGATGAAGAGGATCCAGCCGAACACGAACTTGAATTCGTCGAGCGTGATCAGCGTGGTCAGCCCCGGCCCGATGAAACCGCCGGCCAGCATCGCGCAGCCGAGGATGACGCCGACCTTCCAGCTGATGAACTTGATCCGGGAATAGTTGATGACGCCGCTGCCCTGCGAGAACAGCACGGTCGGCGTCACCGTGCCGGCGACGACGTTGTGCGGGATCGGGAACAGCATGAGCAGCGCCGGCGTGATGATGAAGCCGCCGCCCGCGCCCATCAGCACGCCGAAGGTGGCGACCGCGAGCACCAGGAAGAACGGCACCAGGACGTTCATGCTCGTGCCGGCGTTTTCCATGTAGACGACCGGGAAGCTCACCTGGTTGTCGACCGTCACGGGTTCGCTGCGCAGCTTCTTGCTGACCGCCGCGGTGATGACGTATTTGTCGGGAGCGGAACCTTCGGGAATATTCACGTGCGCGGTGAAGGAACCGTCCTCGCTTTGCTCCACGCTGGCCGTAAACAACCTGTTGACGGTGCGATAGCGCGCCTTCATGATCTGCATCGAGCGCCGCACGCTCTCCTTTGCGTCGAGCTGCGGCAGGGGCGTGCCGCGCGCGCCCGTGATGCTGGCCATGATCGAGGCCTGGTAGCCGTCGATGCCCGCCTTGGCCGGGTTGATGTAGGCGATTTCGCCGCCGGTATTGCTGAGCGCGCCCGAGTAGGACCAGGGCCGGCCATCCCGGATGAACTTGTCGAGAATGGGTTGCGCATCCTTGGGAACCAGGATGTGGTAGAAGGCCGGCAGGTCGCGGGTGAGATAAAGCTTGTAGGGAATCTTGCCGGTTTCCCGGTCGGGCCGGTTGTCGAAGAAGAAGCCCTTGACCCGGTGCTCGTTGTAGATCTCGATGTAGACCTGGCGTCCGGGCGGCGCCTTGCCGGTAATCTTCAGCATGCCGCCGTTCTCAAGCGTCGTCCGGTCGACGGCGACCGTCACCTTGGGCGGCTCCTCGGCGGCGGGCGCGGCTACGCTGTCGGCTGCGCGGGACAATCCCGCAGCGGACAACAGGCAGGCGGCAAACATCGCCAGTAAAGGTTTGCGTATCATCATTGACCCCCTTGCAGATGGTTGATATGCCGAAACGCTACATTCCCCGCAGCACCGCTGCGACTGGCCGCAGGTTACGGCCATCCCCTCTTCGACGGAATCCGGTCGAATGTGTAGCGGACTACGCGTTTTTGCGTAATAGTCTCTCCGCGACGTGCCGTGCGCTGGCGGGCTTTCTGCGCGTCGCCGGCCTGCTGGCTCTGCTGGTCTGGGGGGCGGCGGGCGCATCCGCCGCCGCGCCGGCCGCGGCCGACGAACAGCCGATCCGCATCGGGCTGCTTTCCTATCGCGGCCCCGACGAAACCGGCACCAGCTGGAGCGAACTGCCGACCCGCCTGGAACAGGCCATCCCGGGGCGCCGTTTCGTCATCCAGCCCCTGTCGGGCGCGCAGATCGACGAGGCGGTGGAGCGCGACGAGCTGGATTTCGTGCTGACCAACAGCAGCCAGTATGTCATCCTTGCCGCCCGGTTCGGCATCCAGCGCATCGCCACCGTCATGCTGCCGGAAACCCTGTCGCAACAGCAGGCGATCGGTTCGGCGATCCTGACGCTGAGGCAGCGCGACGACATCGATACGCTGACCGATCTGCGCGGCCAGCGCATCGCCGCCGTGGCGAACGACGCCTTCGGCGGCTACCAGGTCGGCGCGCGCGAATTGCTCGCCGCCGGCGTCGACCTGGAAGACGGCGATGCGTATATGGTCTTTGTCGGCGCGCCGATGCGCCGCGCCATCGAAGCCGTGCACGAGGGCCGCGCCGATGCCGCGATCGTGCGCACCTGCCTGCTCGAGCAGCTGGCGGGGAAGGGCCTGCTGGACGCAGCGGGATTGAAGGTCGTCGCGCCGCGGCAGATTGCCGGTTTCCGGTGCGCCACCTCGACCCCCCTCTATCCGGACTGGCCCATGGCGGCGGCGCGCCAGGTCGATCCGCGCCTCGCCAAGGAAGTCGCCATGGCCCTGTTCTCGATGCCGGCCACGGCCACCGGCCTGACCTGGGACGTGCCCGCCGACTACGAACCGGTCAACGAACTGTTCCGCGACCTGATGCTCGGCCCCTACGTCGAGTTGCGCAGCACCACCCTGCGCGGCGTGCTCAAGACCCGGCGCCCGCAGATCTACGCCGCGCTGGCGTTGTTTTCGGCCGTCCTGCTGTATGCGATCTGGCTGATCCGGCGGCATGCCGTCGAACTCCGCGGCGCCCGTACGCAGGCGCGCGAACTGCAAAAGGAGGCCGAACACATGGCGCGCCTGTCGATCCTCGGCGAAATGGCCGGCACGCTCGCCCACGAGCTCAACCAGCCGCTCGCCACCATCGCCACCTACGCCCAGGGCCTGGAACGGCGCTGCGCCGCCGGGCCGGTGGATCCCGCGGTGGTGCGCGAAGCCAACCGCGAGATCGTCGCGCAGACCGAACGCGCCGACCAGGTGATCCGCCGCGTGCGCGCCTTCACCAGGAAGCGCCTGGCGGTGCGCGAATGCAAGGCGATCGCGACGACCGTCGATGAAGCCATCGAACTGTTTTCCCGTTTGCTGCCCGATCTGCCCGAGGTCGCGGTCGACGATTTTCTCCCGCTCGACGCGCAGATCGAGGCCGACCATCTCCAGCTCCAGGAGGTGCTGCTCAACCTGATGAAGAACGCCGCCGATGCCATGCGCGCGCTGCCGCCCCACGAACGCGAAATCGATGTCGGGCTAACCCGCGGCGCGGGCGTGGTGACGATCTCGGTCGCCGACCGGGGCCCGGCCGTCGCGCCCGAGGTCTTCGCCCGTCTGTTCGAGCCGTTCTACACCACCAAGCCCGACGGCCTCGGCCTCGGCCTGGCGATCTGCAAGAGCATCGCCGAAGCCCATGGCGGCCGGCTCGAAGTCGAGCGGCGCAATCCGCCTCCTGGCCTGGTCTTTCACATCCATCTGCCGACCGGAACTTGCCATGGAAACTCATCCGCCCCCGCTCATTCACGTCGTCGATGACGAAGCCTCGCTGCGCCGCGCCCTGGTGTTCCTGCTCGAATCGGCCGGTTGGCGCGTCGCCGCCCACGAATCGGCCGACGCCTTCCTCGCCGCGTGGACCGAGCCGGCCCCGCCCGGCTGCCTCGTGCTGGACATCCGCATGCCGCGCATGAGCGGGCTCGAACTGCAGCGCGTCCTCAACGAGCGCGGCATCCACCTGCCGCTGATTTTCCTGACCGGCCATGCCGACGTGTCGATCGCCGTGCAGGCGATGAAACACGGCGCCTGCGAGCTGATCGAAAAACCCTTCAAGGACCAGGTGCTGCTCGACGCCGTCGGCCAGGCGGTGCGCGCCGACCTGTCCCGGCGCGACGAAGCCCTGGCCCGCCAGGCCCTGCGCACCCGACTCGGCAAGCTCTCGCCGCGCGAAATGGATGTCGCCCGCCTGATCGTCGCCGGCCTACCCAACAAGGCGATCGGCCAGCGCCTCGAGATCAGCGAGCGCACCGTGCAGGTGCATCGCCTGCATATCATGGAGAAGCTCGGCATCCATTCCGCCGCCGAATTGACGCAGCTGATGCTCAAGGCCGACAGGGAATAAGCGCATCGGCGCCGGCGTCGGCGCCGCCGTTCCGCCCGCGCCGATTTCGTTCGCCTGGTGCCCGGAGCGGGAATC
>CAZZFN010000053.1:0-12669 GCA_964653505.1 uncultured Methyloversatilis sp. | reverse complement strand
TAGTCGGTCTGCTGCATCTCGAACGACACCAGGCCGTTCTTGACGAAGATCTTCCACGAACAGCCGCCGGTGCAGTTCACGCCGTGGGTCGAACGCACCACCTTGTCGTGCTGCCAGCGATGGCGGTAGCCATCCTCCCAGTCGCGATCCTCGTTGGTGACGATGCCGTGGTTGTTGGAAAAGGTTTCCTGCGTTTTTTCGAAGAATCTCAGTCGGTCGAGAAAATGACTCATGTATGTCTCCTGGTTAATCTTGCCGTGATGGGCTTACGGGTTCTTGATCTCGGAAGCGGCGCGCAGGTAGAACCACCAGTTCAACACCAGGCAGGCGGCATAGAAGATGGCGAACCCGTACATGGCGTTTTCCGGCGTGCCGGCCTTGATCTGGCTGCCGATCACCACCGGGGCGATGAAGGCGCCATAGGCGCCGATGGCCGAGGTCCAGCCCAGCACCGGGCCGGCCTGGGTGCGATCGAAGATGACGCCCACGGTGCGGAAGGTGGAAGCGTTGCCGATGCCGGCGGCGGCGAAGACGACGATGAAGGTGATCAGGAACTCGGTGAAATAGACCTCGGGCGTGGCCGACTGGTAGGCCTGCATCATGAGATGACCGGCATAGACCGAGGCCACCACCATCACCGCCGAAATGATCTGGGTGAGGATGGCGCCGCCGGTCTTGTCGGCCAGCCAGCCGCCGACGGGGCGGATCAGCGCGCCGACGAAGGGGCCGATCCAGGCGTAGGTGAGGGCCGAGGGGGCATTGGGGTTCTTGACGTGGGTCCAGGTCTGGGTGGCCGCGTCGTAGATGTGGCTGTCGCCGAAGATCACCGTGATGGACAACGGCAGCGCCATGGAGAAGCCGATGAACGAGCCGAAGGTGACGATATACAGCGCGGTCATCGACCAGGTGTGCTTGTTCTTGAAAATCTCGAACTGCTTGGCGATGTTGTCCTTCATCGCGCCGATGGCCGCCAGCTTCATGACCAGCAGCGTGGCGACGACGATCAGCGGCAGCGCCACCCACATGTTGAGCAGGCCAAGCCCGGTGGGCGCCGGCAGGTAGAGATAGAGGCCTGCCGCGGTGACCAGGATGATCAGGCCGTAGAACCAGAGGATCCTGGCCCAGGCCGCCAGGGTGCCGCCGATATTGGGCGAGATGGGCAACAGGTTGTTCATGAAGAACAGGGCCAGCACCGACATCGGCACGATCAGCAGCAGCCAGACGAAGCCCGCGTTCTGGATGTAGGTGGGCGTACCGGCGGCGATCTTGCCCAACAGCCAGCCGGAGTCCTTGGCCAGCTCCATCGAGCCGCCCGCCACCGCGCCGAAGATGCCCGCCGTCATCACCATGGGGATGAGGACCTGCATGGTGGTCACGCCGAAATTGCCCAGTCCCGCGTTGATGCCGAGCGCCGTGCCCTGCAGGCGCTTGGGAAAGAAGGTGGAGATGTTCGACATGGAGCAGGCGAAGTTGCCGCCGCCGATGCCGGACAAGAGCGCCATCAACTGGAACACCCACAGCGGCGTGTTCTTGTCCTGCAAGGCGATGCCGGTGCCGACAGCGGGAATGACCAGCAGCAGGGTGGTGAGGAACACCGTGTTGCGGCCGCCGGCCATGCGGATGAAAAACGAGGCGGGAATGCGCAACGTCGCCCCGGCGATGCCGGAGATGGCGGTGAGCGCAAACATCTCCTCCTTGCTGAACGGAAAGCCCAGATTCAGCATCTGCACCGTGATGATCCCCCACATCAGCCAGATGGCGAAACCGTTGAGCAGGCTGGGCCAGGAGATCCACAGGTTACGGTAGGCGATGGACTTGCCGGTGGAATCCCAGAAGTTTTCGTCTTCCGGGCGCCAGTCGGCGATGTCGCGGTGCGAAGTCGGTGCGGCGGCCTGGGTCTTGGTAGCGTTCATGTGCGTTGTCTCGCGGTAGGGTGGGTCATTCGATCGGGTCGGCGCCCCGGCTGCGGCGCCGTCCCATGTAATCCAGCTTGCGCACCTCGGTGGTGTACATCCAGATCAGGCTGACCCAGACCACGCCGTACATCAGCATGAAGGCGGAAGAGCGGATGCCGGTCAGATCGACCAGGGCGCCGAACATGATCGGCAGCAGGAAGCCGCCGAGGCCGCCGACCAGACCGACGATGCCGGACACCGTGCCGATGTTGTGCGGGTATTCGTCGGAGATATACTTGAACACGCTGGCCTTGCCGAAGGCGAAGGCGACGCCGACGGTGAACAGCAGGGCGGTGAACACTTCCGGCGACAGCCCGATCTGCCAGGTCTGCGGGCCGGCCACGGTCTGCACGGTGATCTCGGTCTGCGGATAGGACATGAAGAACAGGCAGATCCACGATACCCACAGCACCCACCAGGTCACGCGGTGTGCGCCCCACTTGTCCGACATCCAGCCGCCCACCGCGCGCAGTACGCCGCCCGGCAACGAAAACGCGGCGGCCAGCAGCGCCGCCCTGGTCAGATCGAATTCGTATTCGGCCACGTAATAGCGCGTCATCCACAGCGACAGCGCGACATAGCCGCCGAACACGATGGAGTAATACTGGCAGTATTTCCACACCACGGGGTCCTTCAGCAAGGCGAGCTGGTCGCGCACGGTGACGTGCGAGGGTGCGCGGTGCGCCGGGTCGTCATAGGTGAACAGCCAGAACAGGATGGCGGTGACCAGCATCGCGGCGGCATAGATCTGCGGCACCATGGCCCAGCCGAAGGCGAGCACGATGGCCGGCGCCACAAACTTGGTCACCGCCGCGCCGGCATTGCCGACGCCGAAGATCCCCATGGCCAGACCTTGCCGCGATCTCTTGAACCAGCGCGCGCAGCAGGAGATGCCCACGGCAAACGAGCCGCCGGCCAGTCCGACGAACAGGCCGATCGCCAGGAAATGCCAGAATTCGGTGGCGGCGGACATCAGCCAGATCGGTCCCACCGTCGCCAGCATCAGCGCGAAGAACACCACGCGGCCGCCGAACTTGTCGGTGAGCATGCCCAGCGGCAGGCGCACCAGCGAACCGGTCAGCACCGGCGTGGCGACAAGCACGCCAAACTGGGTCTCGTTGAGGCCCAGCTGTTCCTTGATCGGAATGCCGATCACCGCGAACATCATCCACACCGCGAAACACACGGTGAAGGCGAAGGTGTTCATGATCACCACCGACCAGGCCTTGCGTTCATGCGTTGTCGACGTCATCCGGATATCCTCTCCTGTGCGGGTTGCGCGCACTTTTCTTTTCGGCACCCGCATGCTAGGGAAAGACCGGGACGGCGGATATTCTCCGGACGGCCGGAACGGCGCCGCAAAAGGAGGGCGGCCTGGCCCGCCAACGGGCCAGGTCGGCAGGGGCAATACGCTACGCAGGGACTAGTTCTTCTGGACTAGGCCGTGCGCGACGGCATAGACGGCCGCCTGGACGCGGCCGGCCAGGTTGAGCTTCTTGAGAATGCTCTGGATGTGGATCTTGACCGTGCTCTCGGCCAGGTCGAGCGCGCGCGCGATTTCCTTGTTGCTGGCGCCCTGGGCAAGGAAGCCCATCACCTCGCGTTCGCGCTGGGTCAGCTTGTCGTGGCCGGCCGGCGCCAGCGGCGCTGCCGGCCGCGGGGCGTCGCGTACGCTCGCCATCAGCTTGGCCGTCATCTGCGGCGACATCACGGCGTCGCCGGCGGCGGCGCGCCGGATCGCATCGACCAGGAAGTCCGCGTCGATGTTCTTGAGCAAATAGCCTTGGGCGCCGGCCCGCAGGGTTTCGAGCAGATCGTCGGCGTCTTCCGATACCGTCAGCATCACCACGCGCGGCGGGTTGTCGCATCCGGCGATCAACTGGACCGCCTCGCAGCCCGAGATGCCCGGCATGTGGAGATCGAGCAGCACGACATCGGGATGGAGCGACTGGGCGCGCTTGACGCCCTCGTGGCCGTCGCCTGCCTCGCCGACCACCTCGAAGTCTTTCTGCCGCTGCAGCAGCGCCTTGAGACCGCTTCTGAACAGCGTGTGGTCATCCACCAGCAAAACGCGAATCGGGTTTTCCATGCCTGTTTACGCAGTTGCGGTTTCGACCGTTCTGGGGAGGTGGAGAATAACATGGGTGCCGCAGCCGGGCGCCGACGCCAGCTCCAGGCGTGCGCCGATGCGATGGGCGCGTTCGCGCATGATGGCCACGCCGACATGCGTGCCGCCCTCCTCGTCGAGCGCTTGCGGATCGAAGCCGCGCCCGTCGTCGCGCACCGCGATCGACAGATCCTCGCCGCGGTCGATGCCGATCGCCACCGCGCTGGCGCCGGCGTGCTTGCGCACGTTGGAGAGCGCTTCCTGAACGATGTGCAGCACCTGGATGACGCTCATCGACTCCGGCAACGGCGCATCGCCGCTGACGGCAAGCGAGGTGCGGATGCCGGTTTGCCCCTCGAACCGCTCCAGGGCGCTGCGGATCGCGCCTTCGAGATCGGCGCTGCCGACGCGGATGCGAAAATGCACCAGCAGCTCGCGCACGTTGTCGTAGCTTTCCTGGATGCCCTCGCGCATGCGCGCGAGCTCCTTCTGCGCCGGTTCGGTCTCGCCGGCGCGCAGCGAAGCCTGCAGCATCTGCGCCTGGATGTTGAGGAAGGCCAGCGACTGGGCGATGCTGTCGTGCAACTCCTGCGCGAGCAGGTTGCGCTCTTCCGACACCGCCATTTCTTTCTCGCGCAGCGCCAGCCGCCGGTTCTCGATGGCCACGCCGAGCTGCTGGCCGACCGCCTCGAGCAGCTGGATTTCGCTGGCGCTCAGCCGGCGCTGACCGGGAAAGAACAGGTTGAAGATGCCGAATATCTGGCTCTTCGACAGGATCGGGATGGCCGCAACCGACGGCAGGCCCTCATGCGCGCAGTTGAGCAGCAGGCCGCTCCGGTCGGCCGGCTTTTCCGTCACCGATCGTCCGCTGGCGGCGGCGCGTCCGCACAGACAGGCGCCGACCGGCAAGCGCGCCTCCGCCTGCAGAAAGCGTTCGGAGAGGTTGGCGGCGGCGACGATCTCGAGTTCCTGCGTCTTGGCGTCGATCAGGCGCACGGCGCCCGCCTCGGCGGCCAGCAGGGCGCGCAGCTTGTCGAGTACGCCGCGGCAGACGGTCTCGATGTCGGCCGGTTCGGCCAGATAGGCGGCGATGTCGTAGAGCACCGCCAGCTCGAGGTTTTTCTCCTCGATGTCGCGCGTTTTCTCCGCGACGCGCTGCTCCAGCGTGTCGTAGAGGCCGCGCAGCTGGTCGGCCATGCGATTGAAGCCGGCGGCCAGTTCGCCGACCTCGTCGCTCGATTCGACGGGCGCGCGCACGCTGAAATCGGCGGCGGCCATGCGATCCATGCCCAGCTTGAGCGTCTCGACCGGCTGGATCACCACCAGGCGGAACAGCAGGGTCAGAAACAGCGTTCCGCCCAGGGAGAAACCGACCAGCGCGTTCAGGATCAGCCAGCTCAGGTTGGTGTAGCGGGCGTTGGTTTTCTCGACAACGAGCACCAGCGCGTCGATTCTCTGCACGAAGTCGCGCACGGCCTCCACCAGGTCGTCGAGGTTCCGTTGCGCATCCTCGTCATCGGCCACCGCCATCGCGCGGCCGAACAGGGGCAGCATGCGCAGCTGCCAATCCTGGCGCAAGGCGGCCACGGCCTGACGCACCTCCTCGGTGCGCGGCAGGAACAGCGGCCGTTCGGCATCCCCCGCCTCCAGCAGAACCAGGGCCGCATTGAACCGATCGATCGTATCGACCGCTTCGCCGGTCCAGCGCGCCTGCTCCGGCGATCGGGCGGAATGTTCGAGCAGATAGGCGATGCGATAGACCCGCATGCGCTGGGCGCCCGCCTCGTTGATGGCCGCGGCGCCGCCTTCGAGCTGCCGGCCGACATAGAGCGTCGCCATGATCATGGACAGGGCGACCAGGAAGAACAACAGCAGGATGGCGTTGATCTTGGCGCCGAGTTTGCCCGGCAGGCGCGCCAGGCTCAGCATCGCCGGCCCGCCACGGCCCCCTCAGGGCATGATTTCGACATATTCGTAGACCTCGTTGTCGACCAGGCGCTTGCGCACCGGCACGGAGAGCTGGGCGAACCAGCCATGCGGGTCGTGCCGATCGATCTCGCGCCCCATGAAGCGGATCAGTTCGCAGATCGGCTCGACCACGTTCGCGCGGTAGCGCTCGTCCTTCTTGACGTAGCCGAGCCACAGGTTCTTCATGCAGTTGCGCCGGCACCAGGAGAAGGCCTCGCAGCCCTCGCAGGGCATTTCCGGCGCGGGTTGCAGCGGGCTCTTCTTCAGCCAGTTGCCCTGGATCTCGCCCATCTGCATGTGGCGGGCGTACATCATGTCGGGGCAGGGGAAGATCTGGCCGTTGGGCATGACGTTGATGAGGTGCGAGGAGACGCGGCACTGCGTCAGGCCGGCATACAGCTCGCTGCCGCGGTTGGGCAGCAGCTTGTTCCTCACCATGCCCATCACCGGGATGAGCGGATAGAGCGTGTCGGTGCGCGCGAAAAACTTGTCGATGAGCTTCACCAGCACGGCCTTGCGCTTGGCGACCGAGTCGCCGAAGTACATCTCGTCGGCGACGAACTGCCAGTAGAGGTAGTCGATGGCCTCCAGCGCCGAGGCCAGCGCGTCGAGCTCCTCGAACGTCGTGTCGGGGTTGCCCCAGGTGACGCGCGCCGCGATGGTGCCGCCGACGCATCCATGCACCTTGTCGAGGTTGGCGATCACCTGCTTCCAGATGCCGCGCCCGCGATAGCCGTCGGTGGTCGCCTCGCCGCCGTCGATGGAGACGAGGATGTTGGAGAGCCTGCCGAGCACCCAGTCGGGCAGGTCGTCGAGCAGCGTGCCGTTGGTCTGCAGCTGGAAGCGGAACTCGGGGAAGCGCCGCATCACCGCCTCCATCATCGGGCGGTTGAGCGTCGGCTCGCCGCCGTAGAAGGTGACGTAGATCTCCTTGCCCTTGAGATGGGTGTCGATGAAGCGGGCGAGCTGGTCGATGTCGTACTGGATCTCGGTCTGCGAGCCGAGCACCGCGCCGACGCCGAGCGAGCAGTAGGAGCACTTGAGGTTGCACTTGAGCGTGGTCAGCAGTTGCAGCTCGACGCGGCCGCCGACGATGGGATCGGGGTCGGAGGACGGGGCGACCGGCGGAAAATCGATGGGCTGGACAGTCATGGGGCAAAACGGCCAAGGAACGGATCGGGGAGTCTACCCGCCCCGTCCGGGGGGTCAAGATTCGGTCTGGAACGCGGATGCGCGGATCGGGCGAAGCCCGCCGGATGCGGCTAGAATGGGCGGGATCGGAAATCGAAGAAGGGTAAGGCAATGAATCGACACCCACGACACCCAATGGGACAACACCCTGTGCGCTTCCTGGCGCGCGTCGCCGTATGTGCGCTCATGCCGGCGGTAGCCCTGGCCATGGGCAGTCGTCCCCAGCAAGACGAGCGCGCCTACGAGGCCGCCAATCTGCGCATCCAGCCCGTCGCCAAGGTCAAGCTGGCCCCGCCGGCCGCCGCCGGTCCGGCCGTCGGCAGCCGCAGCGGCGAGGATCTGTACAAGGCGGTGTGCGGCGCCTGTCACACGACCGGAGTGGCCGGTGCGCCCAAGACCGGCGACCAGGCCGCCTGGGCGCCGCTGATCCGGCTCGGGCTCGACGACCTGACCAGGGACGCAATCAAGGGCAAGGGCGCCATGCCCCCGCGCGGCGGTTCGGACGCCACCGACGAGGAACTGGTGCGCGCCATCGTCTACATGGCCAACCAGGCGGGCGCAAACTTCAAGTGACCGACAGCCGCGCTGCGGCGTTAGCCCAGCGCCGCGACGATCTCCGGCGGGGCCTGCACCAGCTCGATCAGCACGCCTTCGCCGCCGATCGGAAATTCGTCGTTCGCCTTCGGATGGATGAAGCAGATGTCGTGGCCGGCCGCCCCCTTGCGGATGCCGCCCGGCGCGAAGCGCACGCCCTGCGCGGTCAGCCATGCCACCGCCTGCGGCAGATCGTCGACCCACAGGCCGACGTGATTGAGCGGCGTGGCGTGCACCGCCGGCTTCTTGTCGGGATCGAGCGGCTGCATCAGGTCGACCTCGACGCGGCAGGGGCCGCGGCCCAGCGCGCAGATATCCTCGTCGACGTTCTCGCGCGCGGAAACGAAATTGCCGGTCGCTTCGAGCCCGAGCCGGTCCACCCACAACCTGCGCAGCCGATCCTTCGCCAGCCCGCCGATCGCGATCTGCTGAAGGCCCAGCACCCTGAACGGTCTGGTCATGCCTTTCTCCCCCGCACGAACAAGAAGATGCCGGCGACGATCATCGGCAGCGACAGCCACTGCCCCATGCTGACCACATAGGAGAGACCGAGGATGCCGGCGTCGGGCTCGCGGAAATATTCCGCGCCCCAGCGCAACACGCCGTAGCCCGCGAGGAACAGCGCCGAAATCTGCATGCGCGGCCGGCGGCGCGCCGAGAACCACCACAGCAGAGCAAACAGCAGCAGTCCCTCGCCGGCCGCCTGATACAGCTGGGAAGGATGGCGCGGCAGCGCATCGACCTGGGGGAAAACCATCGCCCACGGAATGTCGGCGCTGGCGGCACGGCCCCACAGCTCGCCGTTGATGAAATTGCCGATGCGCCCCAGCGCCAGTCCGAGCGGAGCCAGCGGCGCGATGAAGTCGGTGACCTGCCAGAACGACAGGCCCTGCCTGCGGGCATACAGGGCCATGCCGACCAGCACGCCGACGAAGCCGCCATGAAAGCTCATGCCGCCTTTCCAGATCGCCAGGATTTCCAGCGGATGGGCGAGGTAATGGGCGGGATCGTAGAACAGCACCTGGCCCAGGCGCCCGCCGATCACCACGCCGAGCACGCCGAGGAACAGCAGGTCATCGACATGACGGGATGTCAGTCCGTGCCAGGGCTGGGTCGCGGCGCGGCGCCGGCCCAGCCACAGGAAGGCCAGGAAGCCGAGCAGATACATCAGCCCGTACCAGTGGATGGCGAGCGGGCCGAGACTCACGGCGACCGGGTCGAACTGGGGATGGATCAGCATGGGGGGCAGCCTGGCTAAGCTAGAATCGTCATTCTACGTCGCGCAGCGGCGCGACCCCGCAGGAGAAAGCTCCCCATGCCCGCCTACCGTTCCCGCACCTCCACCCACGGTCGCCACATGGCCGGCGCGCGCGCCCTGTGGCGCGCCACCGGCATGACCGACGCCGATTTCGGCAAGCCCATCGTCGCCGTGGTCAACTCCTTCACCCAGTTCGTGCCGGGCCACGTGCATCTGAAGGACATGGGCCAGCTGGTGGCGCGCCAGATCTCGGAGTGCGGCGGCGTGGCCAAGGAGTTCAACACCATCGCCGTCGATGACGGCATCGCCATGGGCCACGGCGGCATGCTCTATTCGCTGCCCAGCCGCGAGCTGATCGCCGACAGCGTCGAATACATGGTCAACGCCCACTGCGCCGACGCGATGGTGTGCATCTCCAACTGCGACAAGATCACCCCGGGCATGTTGATGGCCGCCTTGCGCCTGAACATTCCCGCCGTGTTCGTCTCCGGCGGGCCGATGGAAGCCGGCAAGGTGCGCTGGCAGGGCGCCTACCGCATGGTCGACCTCGTCGATGCGATGGTCGAGGCGGCCAATCCGGCCAACAGCGACGCCGAGGTCGCCGCGATGGAGCGTTCGGCCTGCCCGACCTGCGGCTCCTGCTCCGGCATGTTCACCGCCAACTCGATGAACTGCCTGACCGAAGCGCTCGGCCTCTCGCTGCCGGGCAACGGCTCGCTGCTGGCGACCCACGCCGACCGCGAGAAGCTGTTCGTCAAGGCCGGCAAGCTGGTCGTCGACCTTTGCAAGCGCTGGTACGAGAACGACGACGCCAGCGTCCTGCCGCGCAGCATCGCCAGCTTCGCCGCCTTCGAGAACGCCATCGCGCTCGACATCGCCATGGGTGGCTCCACCAACACCGTCTTGCATCTGCTGGCCGCCGCGCAGGAGGCCGCGGTGAATTTCACGATGGCCGACATCGACCGCCTCTCGCGCCGGGTGCCCAACCTGTGCAAGGTGGCGCCGGCCACGCAGCAATACCACATGGAGGACGTGCATCGCGCCGGCGGCGTGATGGCGATTCTCGGCGAGCTCGAGCGCGGCGGGCTGATTCGCCGGGACTGTCCCACCGTGCTCTACCCGAGCATGGGCGAGCAGATCGCGTGTTGCGACGTGCGCCGCAACGCGGACCCGCGCGTGCATGAATTCTTCCGCGCCGCGCCCGGCGGCGTGCCCACCCAGACGGCCTTCTCGCAGAGCCGCCGCTATCCGGCGCTCGACCTGGATCGGCAAGCCGGCTGCATCCGCGCCATCGAACACGCCTATTCGCGCGACGGCGGCCTGGCCGTGCTGTTCGGCAATCTGGCCGAGAAGGGCTGCATCGTCAAGACCGCCGGCATCGACGAGAGCATGTTCGAGACCGAGCAGCTGCGCTACACCACCAGCGTGCCCACCTCGACGATCCGGGTATTCCGCGGCCCGGCGCGCGTCTTCGAAAGCCAGGAGGAGGCCGTCGAGGCCATCCTGGGCGGCCGGGTGAGCGCGGGCGATGTCGTGGTGATCCGTTACGAAGGGCCCAAGGGCGGCCCCGGCATGCAGGAGATGCTCTATCCCACCTCGTATCTCAAGTCGATGGGGCTGGGCAAGGCCTGCGCCCTGCTCACCGACGGGCGGTTTTCGGGCGGCACCTCGGGATTGTCGATTGGCCATGTCTCGCCCGAGGCGGCGGCCGGCGGGACGATCGCGCTGGTCGAGGAAGGCGACACCATCGAGATCGACATTCCGAACCGCAGCATCCACCTCGCCGTCGAAAAGTCGGTGCTGGCGGGACGGCGCGCGGCGATGGAGGCGAAGGGCAAGGATGCCTGGAAACCCGCCCAGCGCACGCGCGCCGTGTCGGCGGCCCTGCAAGCCTATGCCGCGCTGACCACCTCGGCCGACACCGGGGCGGTGCGCAAGCTGCCGGAATTTTCGTGAGCGAATTCCAGGCCCTTTACAGCGGCCGGCTCTGGTCGGTGCTGTCCTGGGAGCAGCTCGACGCGTTCTGGACGCGCATCGATCCGGCGGCCGGCTGGTATGTCTATGCCGTGGGCGAACCGCCGCCCGCCGCGCCCGCAAACCCCGAGAACGTGAGCGCCTTCATCGGCAAGATCGACGCGCTCCTGCGCCACGAGCACCGTCACGATTACTGCGGCATCGTCTATGCCGACCGGCTCGACGCCCCGCGCCTGGTGAAAATCTTCGATCCGAACCATCTGGGCGTATCCTGCGGCTTCTCGGACAACCCGCCGCTGCCGGGCTGGATTCTCAGCCGCGTGGCGCCGGAGGATCTCGCGCCGGACTCGCCCCTGCCCGAAGGGCGCCGGCGCTGGTGGCGCACCTTGTTAGGATGACGTGAAAAAGGGGAGAGGAACCATGGCAACCGCAGCAAAAGCCGCAAAGAAAAAACCGGCCGGCGCCGGCAAGCCCGCGGCACGCAAACCGGCCGCCGGCCAGCAGGCGACCGGCGAGGTGCTGAGCGAACTCAAGCAGCTCGCGCGCGAGCTCAACCAGGCCGCCAGGGGACTGTCCCGGCGCAGCGCCGGCAACCCGAAGGAAGTTTCTGCGATCCTCGGCAGCGTCGAGCGCATGACCGCCGACGCGGCCACCAAATCCCTGCTCGAGGCGGAAGTGGCCAAACAGCTCGTCCTCGAGGCGCGCGCCTCGCTCGGCCGCGACTGGAGCCGCAAGGAGCTCGAAGAGAAATTGAATGGCATCGGCGGCCATCTCACCAACATCATCGTCGCGCAGGAATTCCAGGACCTGGCCGGCCAGGCCCTGCGCAAGGCGACCAAGGCCCTGGTCGGCGCGATCATCGTCGTCGAGGGCGGCGGTTCGACCGAGGAGCAGCGCCTGACGCAAAAGGATGTCGACAGCCTGCTCAAGGAACTGATGCCCTGATCTCTATGTCCGACTGACTTGGTCGGGTATAGTTGGGTTTTCCCTCCGGAGACCCGACATGAGCGCCAGCGCCGAACCGCCCCGCAACCGTCTCGCGGGCGAAACCTCGCCCTATCTCCTGCAGCACGCAGCGAATCCGGTCGACTGGCTGCCCTGGGGCGAAGCCGCGCTGGCGCGGGCACGCGCCGAAGACCGGCCGATCCTGCTGTCGATCGGCTATTCCGCCTGCCACTGGTGCCACGTGATGGCGCACGAGTCCTTCGAGGATCGGGAGGTGGCCGCCGTCATCAACCGGTTGTTCGTGAACGTCAAGGTCGACCGCGAGGAGCGGCCCGATCTCGACCAGATCTACCAGAGCGCGCACCAGATGCTCACCGGCCGCGCCGGCGGCTGGCCGCTCACCCTGTTCCTCACGCCCGAGGGCACGCCCTTCTACGGCGGCACGTATTTCCCGAAGCAAGCACGCTACGGCCTGCCCGGCTTCGTCGAGCTGTGCGAGCGCGTCGGCGAGATCTGGCGCACGCGCCGCCACGACATCGACGCGCAGAACCGCGAGCTGCTGGCGGCCCTGAACAGGCGCGCTCCCGGCGGTGGCCAGGCGCCGGATCTGCGGCCGGTCGCCGCGCTGCGGGACGCGCTGCTCGATGGTTTCGACGAGGTGAATGGCGGCTTCGGCG
>CAZZFN010000052.1:0-12738 GCA_964653505.1 uncultured Methyloversatilis sp. | reverse complement strand
ATTACTGGAAGGTCGTCGAGCACTGCTACCTCTGCGACCTCTGCTACATGACGAAATGCCCCTACGTGCCGCCGCACGAGTGGGGCCTCGATTTCCCCCACCTGATGCTGCGCGCCAAGGCCGTGCATTTCCGCAGCGGCGCCACCAAGCTGCGCGACAGGGTGCTGACCCGCACCGACCTGGTCGGCAAGTTCTGCGGCATCCCGATCGTCGCGCCGACCATCAACGCGGTCAACCAGATCGGCGCCGTGCGCAAAGTATTGGAAGGCGTCGTCGGCATCCACAGCGAAGCCTGGCTGCCCGAGTTCTCCGGCAAGCCGCTACGCAGCCGCTTCAAGGTGCTGTCGGACGACACGCCGGGCGAAGCGGCCGGCCCGACGACGGGCAAGGTCGCGCTGTTCGCCACCTGCTACATGAACCGCAACGAGCCCGGCCCGGGCGAGGATCTCGTCGCCGTCTTCGAACACAACGGCATCCCGGTGTCGATGGTGCCGACCGAGCAATGCTGCGGCATGCCCAAGCTGGAGCTCGGCGACCTGCAGTCGGTGCGCCTGGCCAAGGAGAAGAACATCCCGGTGCTGGCCAAACTCGTCGATGCCGGCTGGGACCTCACAGCGCTGGTGCCCTCCTGCGTACTGATGTTCAAGCAGGAGCTGCCGCTGATGTTCCCCGACGACCCGGACGTGCAGAAGGTGAAGGACGCCTTCTACGACCCTTTCGAATACCTGATGCTGCGCCACAAGGAAGGCCGGCTGAAGACCGACTTCAAGGCCGGCCTCGGCAAGGTCTCGTACCACGCCGCCTGCCACCAGCGCGTGCAGAACATCGGCCCGAAGACGAAGGAATGCCTCTCGCTCGTGCCCGACACGCAGGTCGACATCATCGAGCGCTGCTCGGGCCACGACGGCACCTATGCCGTGAAGGCGGAATTCCACAAGCACGCGATGAAGATCGTCAAGCCGGTCGTCGCGCGCGTCAACCAGAACGCGCCGGACCACTATGGCTCGGACTGCGCGATGGCCGGCCACCACATCGCCCACGCGCGCGCCGACGGCTCATCGCCGGAACATCCCATCACCCTGCTGAGAAAAGCCTACGGAGTCTGAACACCATGCTCACCCACGACCAGCTCTACAGCCTCGAACAGTATGCCCGCCTGCGGCCCGAATTCCGCGCCAGGGTCATCGCCCACAAGAAGATCCGCGTCGTGCCGGTCGGCCCGCACGCCACGCTGCACTTCGAGGACAGGCTGACGATGCAGTACCAGGTGCAGGAAATGTTGCGCCTCGAGCGCATGTTCGAGCCCGCGGCGATCCAGGAAGAACTCGACGTCTACAACCCGCTGATCCCCGACGGCAGCAACTGGAAAGCTACCTTCATGATCGAGTTCCCCGATGAGGCCGAACGCAAGATCCAGCTCGCCCGGCTCATCGGCATCGAAAAGGCTCTCTGGATACAGGTCGGCGACTTCGCGCGCGTGACGCCGATCGCTAACGAGGACCTCGACCGCGAAACCGAAGAAAAAACTTCCTCGGTGCATTTCCTGCGCTTCGAATTGACGCCGGCGATGTGCCAGGCCGTCAAGGCCGGCGCGGCCATCCGCGTCGGCATCGACCACCCGCACTATCGGCACGAAACCACGCTCCCCCCCGCGACGCGCGACTCCCTGGCCGCCGACCTCGCGTAGCACACGCAAGCCGCGCGCCGTCCCGCCGGCGCCGACTTTGCGGCAGGCGGCGTAGAATGGCCGCCCACCCCCATGGAGCGGCCCACGTGAGCATCAGCCCAACACAGGACATCGTCGCCGACCTGCGCGCCGGCCGGATGGTCATCCTCGTCGACGAGGAAGACCGCGAAAACGAGGGCGACCTCGTGCTCGCCGCCGAATACGCGACCCCCGAGGCGATCAATTTCATGGTCACCCACGCGCGCGGGCTGGTCTGCCTGACGCTCACCGAGGCGCGCTGCCGCCAGCTCGACCTGCCCCTGATGGTGCGCGACAACAAGACGCCGCACGGCACCGCCTTCACCGTTTCCATCGAGGCCGCCGAGGGCGTAACCACCGGCATCTCGGCGCACGATCGCGCACGCACGGTGCGCGCCGCGGTCGCCCGGCACGCGCGGCCGTCCGATATCGTCCAGCCCGGCCACATCTTCCCGCTGATGGCGCAGAAGGGCGGCGTGCTGGTGCGCGCCGGCCACACCGAGGCGGGCTGCGATCTCGCCCAGCTGGCCGGCTGCGAGCCCGCCGCGGTGATCTGCGAGATCATGAACGAGGACGGTTCGATGGCGCGCCTGCCGCAGCTGCTGGAATTTGCGGCGAGGCACAAGCTGAAGATCGGCACGATCAGCGACCTGATCCACTACCGCGCGGAAAACGACAAGCTGATCGAGCTCGTCGCCGACAAGGAAGTGGTCTGCGCGCAGGGCAGCTTCCGCCTGCGCGCCTTCGTCGACCAGACCGGCGGCGATGTCCATCTGACGCTCACCTGCGGCGAGATCGGTCCGGCGACGGAAACCCTGGTGCGCGTGCACGAACCGGTGTCGGTGCTGGACTTCATCGACAGCGGCAGCGCCCGCCACAGCTTCAGCGTCGATCAGGCCTTGCGCGCCATCGCGCGCGCCGGCAACGGCGTGGTCGTGCTGCTGCACCGCGACGAAGGCGGCAAGGACCTGCTCGACTTGCTGCGCACCAACGCCCCCGCCGCCCGCAAATGGGATCCGCGTCTGTATGGCATCGGCGCGCAGATCCTGCGCGCGCTGGGCGTCGGCAAGATGCGCCTGCTCGCCAGTCCGCGCAAGATGCCCAGCATGGCCGGCTTCGGCCTGGAAATTTGCGGATATCTGTCTCCCGAGGATCTGTCATGAGCTTTTCCGCCCACCCGCAGCCCGCCGCGCCGGCCGAACGTTGCGCAGACCTGCGCGAGATCGAACCCGATCTCGCCGGCGCCGGCCTGAGGATCGCCATCGTCATGGCACGCTTCAACCGCAGCGTCGGCGAGGGCCTGCTGTCGGGGTGCTGTCACGAGCTGCGCCGGCTCGGCGTTGCCGACGTCATGCTCGCCAGCGTGCCGGGCGCGCTGGAAATCCCGCTCGCCCTGCAGACCCTGGCGCAGTCGGGAAAATTCGACGCCCTGGTCGCACTCGGCTGCGTGATCCGCGGCGAAACCTACCATTTCGAGATCGTCGCCAACGAATCGGCGCGCGGCGTCGCCGATGTCCAGCTGGCCACCGGCGTGCCCATCGCCAACGCCGTCCTGACGGTCGAGAACGACAACCAGGCCGAGGTGCGCATGACCCAGAAAGGCCTCGAAGCCGCCCAGTGCGCCGTCGAGATGGCGAACCTGCAAAAGGCGCTGCGGAAAGCGCTCCGGTGAGCGCCCCGGCTCGCCCCAGGGCGCCTGTCAGCCCGCGCCACCGTGCGCGCGAGTTCCTCGTGCAGGGGCTCTACCAGCATCTGGTCGGCGGCCAGGATGCGGCGGCGATTCTCGTCCAGGCCGAAGCGGCGGCCGGTTTCGACAAGGCCCACCGCCCGCTCTACGATGCCCTGCTGGCCGGCGTGCTGACCAACCTGCCGGCCCTCCAGTCCCTGCTCGAACCCCACATCGCCCGTTCCTGGGCCGAGGTTTCGCCGATCGAGCGCAGCATCCTGCTGATCGCCGCCTGCGAACTGCGCGACCATCCCGAAACCCCGTGGCGCGTCGTGCTCAACGAGGCGATCGAGCTGGCCAAGTCCTACGGCGGCACCGACGGGCACAAGTTCGTCAACGGCGTGCTCGACAAGCTCGGCCCGAAATTGCGGCCGCAGGAAACCCGCGCATAGGTTTTTCATATGACGGTCAAAACTGAAATTCTGCATGGCGACTGTAGTGAAGAACTCCGGCACTACCCGAATAACTTTTTCGACCTCATCGTCACATCGCCGCCCTACGCAGATCGCCGTCGGCACACTTATGGAGGCGTCAAGCCGGAAGAGTATGTGGACTGGTTTTTAAAGCGTTCTGCCGAATTCCTTCGGGTTCTCAAACCGACTGGCTCTTTTGTCCTCAACATCAAGGAAAAAGCCGAAAATGGCGAACGTCACACCTACGTGATCGAGCTGATTCTGGCCTTGCGTCGGCAAGGCTGGCTGTGGACGGAGGAATATATCTGGCACAAACGCAACTGCTATCCGGGGAAATGGCCGAATCGCTTTCGCGATGCTTGGGAGCGTTGTCTGCATTTCACCAAGGCTCGCAAGTTCAAGATGAATCAGCACGCCGTCATGGTTCCTATGGGCGATTGGGCCGATGCGCGCTTGAAGTCGCTAGGTAAAAACGACATAGTCCGCTTCGATTCGCAGGTAGGCAGCGGGTTTGGCAAAAACATCGCGAACTGGGCGCAACGCACCATGGCTTATCCGACCAACGTCCTGCATCTCGCCACCGAGTGCGGCAACAAGAACCACAGCGCAGCATTCCCCCGTGCTTTACCCGATTGGTTCATCAGGTTGTTTACCGACGAGGGCGATTGGGTATTGGATCCATTTGCCGGGTCGGGAACCACATTGGAGGCAGCCAAATCGCTGGGACGCAATGCGGTCGGTGTGGATATCCTTTTAGAATATTGCGAGATGGCGCGGGAGTCCGTGCTCGGCAACCAATACCAACTCTTGGAGGAGCGTGCGCGCTATGCCGTTACTGACCGCGGAGCAACTGACCGGGTTCATCGAAAAGAACATTCCGAGCTTCCATCGGAAACGGCTAGAAAGCCTCGCCGGATTAAAGCTTGACAAAGTTCTCGGCAGAAAAAATCCCTATCTGTTCAAGGCCAAGCACATCGAAACCGCCGGGGAGTTGGTCAAGCAGTTGCTGGATGCGCATCTTTCCTCGCAAGAAGAGACCGTTTTCGGCGACTTTCTCGAAGCCTTGGCGATTTATGTGTGCCAGAAAACCTATGGCGGCCGCAAGTCGGCAACCGAAGGCATCGATCTGGAATTCGACCGCGGCGGCGTGCGCTACATAGTTTCCATCAAGTCTGGCCCGCACTGGGGCAATGCCAGCCAGATCAAGAAAATGCGCGATTACTTCCGCCAGGCACGCAAGATAGTCGGCAACCGACAGCATCTCATTGCCGTCAACGGCTGCTGCTATGGCCGGGACAACAAACCGGAAAAAGGCGATTACCAAAAACTTTGCGGACAACCGTTCTGGGAACTGATCTCCGGCAACGACTCCATGTATCGGGACATCGTCGAGCCGCTCGGCCATCGCGCCAAAGAGCGCAACGAGGAATTCGGCAGGGAATATGCAAAGGCGGCCAATCGGTTCACCGCCGAATTCATCCGGGATTACTGCACGGAAGAAGGCGCCATCGACTGGAAGAAAATTGTGGCGTTCAATTCGGCAACCATCAAGCCCAAGAAGCCGAAACGCAGCAAGCAAACCTGACTGGCATGCCTTCCGAGTTCGCCCTGATCGACCGCTATTTTCGCCGCCCGGTGCGTCACTCCGCGCTGGGCGGCGGCGACGATGCCGCACTGATCCGGCCGTCCCCGGGCTGCGAGCTGGCGGTATCGACCGACATGCTCGTGGCGGGGGTGCATTTCCTGCCCGACGCCGATCCCGCCGATCTGGGCTGGAAAACCCTCGCGGTGAATGTCTCCGACATGGCGGCGATGGGGGCGCAGCCCCGCTGGGCGCTGCTGGCCGCCGCGTTGCCCTCGGCCGACGAGACCTGGATCGGGCAGTTCGCGGCCGGCTTCTTTTCCTGCGCCGAACGTTTCAACATCGATGTCGTCGGCGGCGACACGACGCGGGGGCCGCGCAATTTTTGCGCGACCATTTTCGGCGAGCTCCCGTCCGGTCAGGCGCTGCTGCGCTCCGGCGCCCATCTGTATGAAGAAATCTGGGTCTCGGGCATGCCCGGTCGGGCCGCGCTGGGACTCGCCCACCTGCAGGGGCGCCTCGAACTCGCCGAGCCGGCGCTCTCCGTCTGCCTCGCCGCCCTGCATCGCCCCCAGCCGCGCGTGGAACTGGGCCTGGCCCTGCGCGGCATCGCCTCGGCGGCCATCGACGTCTCGGACGGGCTGCTGGCCGATCTCGGCCACCTGCTGGCCGCCTCCCGCCTGGCGGCGACCCTGCGCCTGCCGCTTCTGCCCGCGCCGGGCGCCGAGCGCGACGCCTATCTTGCCGGCGGCGACGACTACGAGCTGATTTTCACCGCACCTGCGCTCCATCGCGACGCCATCGTGGCGCTTTCCGCCACCCTCGACCTGCCGCTGACCTGCCTCGGGGCGACCGAAGCCGGCCCGGCCGGCCGGCTGACCGTCCTCGACGCCGCGGGCAGCAGCGTGGCAGCGGCCCGGCGCGGCTTCGACCATTTCGGATGAACGTAAAGCGTTCCCCGCCGCCGCCGCTCGCCTTCCTGTGGCGTCACCCCGCCCACTTGATCGCCTGCGGTTTCGGCAGCGGACTTTCGCCCTGGGCGTCCGGGTCGGTCGGCACCCTGTTCGCGTGGGCGACCTATCCGCTGCTGGAAATCCTGTTTCCGCTGGAAGCCACGCGCGCGGTGTTCCTGTTGCTGGCCTTCGTCCTGGGGGTCTCCGCCTGCCAGATCGCGGGCCGCAATCTCGGCGCCGCCGACCACGGCGCGATCGTCTGGGACGAGATCGTGCCGTTCTGGATGATCCTGCTGATGACGCCGGATGCCCTGCCGTGGGAGCTGACGGCCTTTCTGCTATTCCGTTTTTACGACACGGTAAAACCGGCGCCGGCGCGCTGGTTCGACACTCAGATGAAAAACGGCCTGGGGGTGATGATGGACGATCTCGTCGCTGCCGGCTACACGATTTTCACCCTGGCGCTGCTCAAGGCCCTGCTCGAGGCGCCGTTCTGATGGATGCCGATCTGGCCGCCCTGTCCGCGGCGCTGGGCGAAGCCTGCCGCGCACGGGAGATCGTCCTGGCCACGGCCGAATCGTGCACCGGCGGCTGGGCGGCGCAGGTCATCACGCACACCGCCGGCAGCTCGGCGTGGTTCGACCGAGGCTTCGTCACCTACGGCAACGAGGCCAAGACGGACATGCTGGGCGTCACCCCCGACACCCTCGCGCGCCACGGGGCGGTGAGTGTGGAGACCGCCGTCGAGATGGCGGTCGGAGCGATCGCTCACTCACGCGCAAACCTTTCCGTGGCCATCACCGGTATCGCCGGGCCGACGGGCGGCTCACCCGAAAAGCCGGTGGGCACGGTCTGCTTCGCGTGGTACCGACGGGATGAGGCGCCGTCCTGCGAGCGCCGACTTTTTTGCGGCGATCGTGAAAACATCCGGCATCAAGCCGTTCTTCACGCGCTTTCCGGCCTGCTGGATCGCGCAAGAAACATGCCATAATCCAAACAAACTTGGGAAGGACACAACATGGACGAGAACAAGGCTAAAGCGCTCCAGGCAGCGCTGGCGCAGATCGAAAAGCAGTTCGGCAAGGGCTCCATCATGAAGATGGGCGAGGGCCAGATCGAGAACGACCTGCAGGCCGTCTCCACCGGCTCGCTCGGCCTCGATATCGCGCTCGGCATCGGCGGCCTGCCGCGCGGCCGCGTCGTCGAGATCTACGGTCCGGAATCCTCCGGCAAGACCACGCTCTGTCTGCAGGTCGTCGCCGAGATCCAGAAGCTCGGCGGCACCGCCGCCTACATCGACGCCGAGAACGCCCTCGACCCGGTCTATGCCGGCAAGCTCGGCGTGAATGTGCCCGACCTCCTGATCTCCCAGCCCGACACCGGCGAGCAGGGTCTCGAAATCGCCGACATGCTGGTGCGTTCCGGCGGCGTGGACCTGATCGTCGTCGACTCGGTCGCCGCCCTGACGCCGAAGGCCGAAATCGAGGGCGAGATGGGCGACCAGCTGCCCGGCCTGCAGGCGCGCCTGATGAGCCAGGCGCTGCGCAAGCTGACCGCCAACATCAAGCGCACCAATACCCTGGTGATCTTCATCAACCAGATCCGCATGAAGATCGGCGTGATGTTCGGCAACCCGGAGACCACCACCGGCGGCAACGCACTGAAGTTCTACGCCTCGGTGCGCATGGACATCCGCCGCACCGGCGCCATCAAGAAGGGCGACGAGGTGATCGGCAACGAGACCAAGGTCAAGGTGGTCAAGAACAAGGTGGCGCCGCCCTTCAAGGAGGCGCACTTCGACATCCTCTACGGCGAGGGCATCTCGCGCGAAGGCGAGATCATCGAGCTGGGCGTCGCCCACAAGCTCGTCGACAAGTCCGGCGCCTGGTATGCCTACCACGGCGAGAAGATCGGCCAGGGCAAGGACAACGCCCGCGACTACCTGCGCGAGCACCCCGAGGTGGCGCGCGAGATCGAGAACAAGATTCGCGCAGCGGTCGGCGTGACGGCGCTGGCGGCGCCCGAGGGCGGTGAGTGACCTGACCCGCCGGGCGGTGCGCCTGCTGGCCCGGCGCGAGCACACCCGCGCCGAGCTGGCCCGCAAGCTCGCCCCGCATGGCGCCGAAGACGAGATCGAGACCGTGCTCGACGAACTGGCCCGCACGGGCCTGCAATCCGATGCGCGCTGCGCCGAAAGCCTGGTGCGCAGCCAGGCGGGCCGCCTGGGCGCCGCGCGCCTGCGCCAGGCGCTGCGCCAAAAGGGCGTGGCCGCCGAGCTGATCGACGCGCAACTGACCGCGTTGTCGAACCAGCTGCCCGACGAACCTGCGCGCGCGCGCGCCGTCTGGTCGAAAAAGTTCGCTGCCCCGCCCGCCGACGCGCGCGAGTGGGCGCAACAGGCGCGCTTTCTCCAGGGCCGGGGTTTTTCCGCGGAGACCATCCGCGCCGTGCTGAAAGACAGCGACGCATGATTCGCCTGTCGGTTCGCAACCTGCACAAGAAATTCCGCGGGCGCGCGGTCGTCAAGGACGTCAGCCTGCATGTCGATGGCGGCGAGGTGGTCGGCCTGCTCGGGCCCAACGGCGCGGGCAAGACCACCTGCTTCTACATGATCGTCGGTCTGATCGCCTCCGACGGCGGCGAGATCCATATCGACGCGGACAGGCGGGAAACCCGCATCACGCACCTGCCGATCCACCGGCGCGCGCGCCTCGGCCTCTCCTACCTGCCGCAGGAAAACTCGGTGTTCCGCAAGCTGACCGTAACCGAGAACATCCGCGCCGTCCTGGAGCTGCAAGACTACGACGAGGAGACCATCGACACGCGGCTCGCCGAACTGCTCGAGGAGCTGCACATCTCCCACTTGCGCGACCAGAAGGCGATCGCCCTGTCCGGCGGCGAGCGGCGGCGCGTCGAGATCGCCCGCGCGCTGGCCACGCGGCCGCGCTTCATCCTGCTCGACGAGCCTTTCGCCGGCGTCGATCCGATCGCGGTGCTCGATATCCAGAAGATCATCCGCTTTCTCAAGGAGCGCGAGATCGGCGTGCTGATCACCGACCACAACGTCCGGGAAACCCTCGGCATCTGCGACCGCGCCACCATCATCAACGAAGGCCAGGTGCTGGCCGCTGGCAATCCGGCCGAAATCATCGATAATGAAAACGTGCGCCGCGTTTATCTCGGCGAGCATTTCCGGATGTAGGTCACGCATTGAAGCCCTCCCTCCAGCTTCGGCTTACCCAGCACCTCGCGCTCACCCCGCAACTGCAGCAGTCGATCCGGTTATTGCAGCTGTCGTCGCTGGAGCTCAACCAGGAAATCGAACAGGCCCTGCAGGACAACCCCCTGCTCGAACGCGCCGAGCCGGAAGAAGGTAGCGCGTTTGGCGGCAGCGATGCGCTCGCGCACGCGAAAGGCGAAGACCCTCCCGCCGGCGCCGAGGAGCACGCCAACGAAGCCGCCGAATGGTCGCAGGAGGGGCTCGACTGGCCGGGCGCCGGCGCCAGGGGGCCGCGCGACCCCAACGACGAAAACGACGTCGACGCCGGCGAGCTGCAGGCCGCCGGCACCTGCCTGCGCGATCACCTGATCGCCCAGCTCGCCTTGAGCCAGCTGTCGGGCAGGCAGCGGCTGCGCGTCGCTTTTCTCGTCGAGGCGCTCGACGACGACGGCTACCTCGACCAGTCCCTCGAAGAGCTCGCGGCAGTGCTGCCCGCCGAGCTGGTCGGCGAGCCCGACGAGGTGCTCGACGACCTGACGATCGCCCTCAGGCATCTGCAGAGCCTCGATCCGCCGGGCGTCGGCGCCCGCAATCCGCGCGAATGCCTGCTCCTTCAGCTGGCCAACCAGCCGGACTCCTGGATCGGGGGGCTTGCCCGCACCATCGTGCGCGACCATCTGGACCTGCTGGCGCAGCGCGACTACGCGCGCATCATGAAGGCGCTCGGCTGCGACGACGAGGCGCTGCGCGAGGCGCAGGAGATGATCCGCTCGCTCAATCCGCGCCCCGGCGCACCGTTCGCCCCGCTCGATGCACGCTACATCGTGCCCGACGTCGTCGTGCGCAAGCTGCGCGGCCAATGGACTGCGCAGCTCAACCAGGAAGCGATCCCGCGTCTGCGCATCAACCGCCTCTACGCCGACCTGTTGCGCCGCCAGCGCGCCAACGGCGGCGGCAACCTGTCCGGCCAGCTGCAGGAAGCCAAGTGGCTGATCAAGAACGTGCAGCAGCGTTTCGATACCATCGCCCGCGTCGCCCAGGCGATCGTCGACCGCCAGCGCGCCTTCTTCGATCACGGCGAAGTGGCAATGCGGCCGCTGACGCTGCGCGAGATCGCCGAGACGGTCGACCTGCACGAATCGACCATCTCGCGCGTGACGACGCAGAAGTATCTGGCCAGTCCGCGCGGCATCTTCGAGCTCAAATACTTTTTCGGCAGCCACGTCGCCACCGACACGGGCGGCGCGGCGTCTTCCACCGCGATCCGGGCGCTGATCCGGCAGCTCGTAGGCGCCGAGGACGGCCACAAGCCGCTCTCCGACGCGCGCATCGCGGCAATCCTCGGCGCCCAGGGCATCGTGGTGGCGCGACGCACGGTCGCGAAATATCGCGAATCCCTGAACATCCCGCCGGTCAACCTGCGTAAAACCCTCTAGATGGAGACATCATGAACCTGAACATCACCGGACACCACATCGAAGTCACCCCGGCCCTGCGCGACTACGTCACGGGCAAGGTCGAGAAGGTCATCCGGCATTTCGACCACGTCACCAGCGTCCATGTGATCCTTTCGGTGGAAAAACTCGTGCAGAAGGCCGAGATCACCCTGCACGTGAAGGGCAAGGATATCCACGCCGACTGCAGCGACACCGACCTCTACGCAGCCATCGACCTGCTGATCGACAAGCTCGACCGTCAGGTGATGAAGTACAAGGGCAAGCATTTCGACCACGGCCACAGCCGGCCGACAGCCGAGTAAGCAGGAAAGTCATTCCACCGGCGGGGGGCGAGGTATATACTTTCCCCCCTGTTCGCTTCCAACGCCGGGATCACCCCCTGCAGGCGCTTTCGCTTTACGGGTGAAACGGGCGGTCCCTTTCCTAGGATGAACCTGATAGCCAATCTTCTGTCCAGCGACGATATCGTCGTCGGGCTCGAGGCCAGCAGCAAGAAACGCGTTTTCGAGCAGGCGGGTCTTCTGTTCGAAAATCGCCATGCCATCGCGCGCAGCACGATCTACGACGCCCTTTTCGCCCGCGAGAAGATGGGTTCCACCGGGTTGGGCCTGGGCATCGCCATTCCGCACGGGCGCATCAAGGGCCTCAAGCAGGCGCGCGGCGCCTTCTTCAGGTTGGCGACCCCCGTGCCCTTCGATGCCCCCGACGGACAGGACGTCGATCTCGTCTTCGTGCTGCTCGTCCCCGAGGCGGCCAGCGAGCATCATCTGCAGCTGCTTTCCGAGCTGGCCCAGATGTTCAGCGACAGCAGCTTCCGCGCGCAGATCGCCGCCGCTCCCGATGCGGCCGCCGCCTACGCGCTGTTCGCGCAGTGGCGATCCGCCAGCTGATCGTCGCCCAGCTGTTCGAAAGAAATCGCGAACGGCTGCAGCTCTCCTGGATAGGCGGCACGCTCAACCGCCCGATCGCCGTCAATCGCGACGACGTTTCGCCGGCCGACCTGGTCGGCCACCTCAACCTGATCCACCCCGAACGCGTGCAGGTGCTCGGCTCGCCCGAAATCCTCTGGTACAAGCGTCATCTCGACGACCCCAAGGAGCACATCTTCCAGCAGGTCATCGACGCCCATCCGCCGGCCATCGTCGTCGCCGACGACTGCGACATCCTCGACGAGATCCGCCTGGCCTGCGAGGCGACCGACACGCCGCTGTTTTCCACCCCGCTGCCGACCGCCCAGGTGATCGACTCGCTGCGCGTCTATGTCTCGCGCCAGCTCGCCGAAACCGTCACCCTGCACGGCGTGTTCATGGACGTGCTCGGCATCGGCGTGCTGATCACCGGCGACTCGGGCGTGGGCAAGAGCGAGCTGGGTCTCGAGCTGATCACGCGCGGCCATGGCCTGGTCGCCGACGATGTCGTCGAGGTCTCGCGCGTCGCGCCGGATGTGCTCGAAGGCCGCTGCCCGGAACTGCTCAAGGATTTCATCGAGGTGCGCGGCCTCGGCCTGCTCAACATCCGCACCGTCTTTGGCGAGACCGCCTGCCGGCGCAAGATGCGCCTGAAGCTGATCGCCCACCTGCAACGGCCGAATCCCGGCGCGGCGGAAATGGCGCGCCTGCCGCTCGATGCCCTCACCGAAAACGTGCTGGGCGTAGCGATCCGCAAGGTCGTTCTGCCGGTGG
>CAZZFN010000051.1:0-12908 GCA_964653505.1 uncultured Methyloversatilis sp. | reverse complement strand
CGATCTTGCCGCCCTTGGCGAACGGGCAGATCAGGTCGATCACCTTGATGCCGGTTTCGAGCAGTTCGACCGAGGGCGACAGCTCGCGGAAGGCCGGGGCCTTCTGGTGGATGGCACGCCGCGCATCGGTGCCGATCGGGCCGGCCTCGTCGATCGGCCGGCCGAGTACGTCCATGATGCGGCCGAGGGTGGCGTGGCCGACCGGTACCGAGATGGCGGCCCCGGTGTTGTTAACCTTCATGCCGCGGCGCAGGCCGTCCGACGAACCCATGGCGATGGTGCGCACCACGCCGTCGCCGAGCTGCTGCTGCACCTCGAAGGTCAGGCCCTCCTCGGCCCCGCCTTCGGTCGGGTCGATCATCAGGGCGTCGTAGACCTTGGGCATTTCTCCGCGGGGAAACTTGATATCCACCACCGCGCCGATGCACTGCACGATTTGTCCGTTGCTCATGGTTTGTCCTTAACTCTGAAGCGTTAACCCGCGATCGCGGCAGCCCCGCCGACGATCTCGGAAATCTCTTTGGTGATGGAGGCCTGACGGGCCTTGTTGTAGACCAGCTGCAGCTCCTTGATGACGACGCCCGCGTTGTCGGTCGCCGCCTTCATCGCCACCATGCGCGCCGACTGCTCCGAGGCCATGTTCTCGGCCACCGCCTGGTAGATCAGCGCTTCCACGTAGCGCTGCATCAGGTCGTCGATGACGACGCGCGCCTCCGGCTCGTAGAGGTAGTCCCAGCTGGTTTCCGGGGTGCCGAGCCGGTCGCCGGTCAGGGGCAGCAACTGCTCTATCACCGGCTCTTGCCGCATCGTATTGATGAAACGCGTGTAGGAAAGATAGACCATGTCGAGCTCGCCGCCCTGGAAGGCATCGATCATGACCTTCAGCGGTCCGACCAGCTTCTCGAGGTGAGGCGTGTCGCCCAGATGGACGACGTGGGAGATCACGTTGGCGCCGAGGCGCTGCATGAAACCCATGCCCTTGTTGCCGATGCAGGTGACGCGAACATCGTTGGCGCCCGCCGCCTCCCACTGGCGCATGGCGCTCAGCGTCTGACGCAGCACGTTGGTGTTGAGGCCGCCGCACAGGCCCTTGTCGGTGGTGACCACCACCACGCCGACCCGCTTCGGCGCGCCTTCGGCTTTCGCCCTGGCCAGAAACGGGTGCCGGTATTCGGTGATGTTGGCCGCCGACAGATGCGCCGCCAGCAGGCGGATCTTCTCGCCATAAGGGCGGGCGGTGCGCATGCGTTCCTGCGCCTTGCGCATCTTGGATGCGGCCACCATCTCCATGGCCTTGGTGATCTTGCGGGTGTTCTGGACCGACTTGATCTTGGTGCGTATTTCCTTGCCACCTGCCATGCCGCTGTTCTCCTCGTCGATCGGGCTCCGTTCACACCCAGGACTTCTTGAACGCGGCGACGGCGGCGGCCAGTTCGGCCTCGCCTTCCTTGTCCAGATCCTTGGTCGCTTCGATCCTGTCCATCAGGGCGGCGTGCTTCTGGCGCATGAACTGGTGCAGTGCGGTTTCGAACGGCAGGATCTTGGCGCTTTCGATGTCGTCGAAATGGCCCTGGTTCACCGCGTAGAGCGACACGGCCATCTCGGCCACCTGAAGCGGCGAATATTGCGGCTGCTTCATCAGCTCGGTGACGCGGCGACCGCGTTCGAGCTGCTTGCGCGTGGCATCGTCGAGATCGGAGGCGAACTGGGCGAAGGCCGCGAGTTCGCGGAACTGCGCCAACGCCAGACGCACGCCGCCGCCGAGCTTCTTGATGACTTTGGTCTGCGCCGCGCCGCCGACGCGCGACACCGAGATGCCGGCGTTGATGGCGGGACGGATGCCGGCGTTGAACAGGTCGGTCTCCAGGAAGATCTGCCCGTCGGTGATCGAGATCACGTTGGTCGGCACGAAGGCCGAGACGTCGCCCGCCTGGGTTTCGATCACCGGCAGGGCCGTCAATGAACCGGTCTTGCCCTTGACGGCGCCGTTGGTGTGGCGCTCGACCCAGGCCTCGGAAACGCGCGCGGCGCGCTCGAGCAGGCGCGAATGCAGGTAGAACACGTCGCCCGGGTAGGCTTCGCGGCCGGGCGGACGGCGCAGCAGCAGGGAAATCTGGCGATAGGCCCAGGCCTGCTTGGTCAGGTCGTCGTAGATGATCAGGGCATCCTGGCCGTTGTCGCGGAAATACTCGCCCATGGTGCAGCCGGAATAGGGCGCGATGAACTGCATCGCCGCCGACTCGGAGGCCGTGGCCGCCACGACGATGGTGTAGGCCATCGCTCCGCTTTCCTCGAGCTTGCGCACCACGTTCATGATCGTCGAGGCCTTCTGGCCGACGGCGACGTAGATGCAGAACAGGTCCTTGCCCTTCTGGTTGATGATGGTGTCGACCGCGACGGCGGTCTTGCCGGTCTGGCGGTCGCCGATGATCAGTTCGCGCTGGCCGCGACCGATCGGCACCATGGAGTCGACCGACTTCAGACCGGTCTGCACCGGCTGGGAAACGGACTTGCGCCAGATCACGCCCGGCGCCACCTTTTCGATCTTGTCGGTCGCCTTGGCGTCGATCAGGCCCTTGCCGTCGATCGGCTCGCCGAGCGAATTGACGACGCGGCCGATCAGCTCGGGGCCGATCGGCACTTCCAGGATGCGGCCGGTACACCGCACCGTGTCGCCTTCGGTGATGTGTTCGTATTCGCCGAGCACCACCGCGCCGACCGAGTCGCGCTCGAGGTTGAGCGCCAGACCGAAGGTGTTGCCTGGAAATTCGAGCATTTCGCCCTGCATCGCCTCGGTCAGGCCGTGGATGCGGCAGATGCCGTCCGTCACCGTCACCACCGTGCCCTCGTTGCGATCGGTCGGTGCGATCTGCATGCTCTGGATCCGGCTCTTGATCAGGTCGCTGATTTCGGAGGGGTTGAGATTCATGGAAATAGACTCCTGGTTCCTAGTTCTTGAGCGAAACGGCCATGGCGTCGAGTTTGCCGCTGACGGAAGCGTCGATCACCTGGTCGCCCAGGGCAATGCGGACGCCGCCGATCAGTTCCGGCGCGAGCTTGACGGTCGCCTGGACCTTGCCGCCAAACTTGCGCTCCAGGCTGTCCACGAGCGCCGCCAGTTGCGCCTCGTCGATCGGGAAGGCCGAGCTCACTACCGCCGCGCGCGTGCCCTCCTGGGCATTCTTCAGGCCCGCGAAGATGCGGTTGATTTCGGGCAGCACGCCCAGGCGCCGATTGTCGACGAGGACGCCGGCGAAGCTGCGCTGTTGGGCGCCCGACACGCCCGCCCCGGCCATGAAAAGTTCGGCCAGCGCCTCCGGCGCAACGCGCGGATCGGCGATGCACTCGGCCATGCGCGCGTCGGTGGCGGCCAGCGTCATGCGTTCGAGCGCAGCCTGCCAGCCCGCCAGATCGCCTTCCTCCTGCGCCAGGGCGAAAGCCGCTTCCGCATACGGTCGGGCGACGGTAAGGTTTTCCGCCATGGCTCAGAGCTCGGCCTTGAGCTGGTCGAGCAGGTCGGCGTGCGCCTTGGCGTCGATCTCGCGGCGCAGGATCTTTTCGGCGCCGGCAACCGCCAGCAAGGCCACCTGGTCGCGCAGGGTTTCCTTGGCGCGCTGGGCGGCCACGGCGGCTTCGCCTTCCGCCGCCACCCGGGCAGCCGCGACGATGCGCGCAGCCTCGGCGCGCGCCGCGTCGATGATCTGCGCGCTTTGCTGCTCGGCGCCGACCTTGAACTCGTTGGCCGCTTCGCGCGCCTTGCGCAGCTCGTCGGTGGCGCGACGTTCCGCCAGCGCCAGATCCGTTTTCGCCTTGTCTGCGGCAGCCAGGCCATCGGCGATTTTCGATGCGCGCTCGTCGAGCGCCTTCATGATGGGCGGCCACACGAACCTCATCGTGAACCACGCCAGTATGAAGAACACAACAACCTGCGCGAATAGCGTTGCGTTCAGATTCACGGTGTTCGCTCCTTGCAGTCCGGGAAGGTGCGCCGCTTAGCTGACGAACGGGTTGGCGGTGGTGTACCAGAGGGCGATGCCGGTGCCGATGATGAACGCGGCGTCGATCAGACCGACCAGCAGGAACATCTTGGTTTGCAGGGTGTTCATCAGCTCGGGCTGGCGCGCCGACGCTTCGAGGAAGCGGCTGCCCATGATGCCGATGCCGATACAAGCGCCCGCAGCGCCCAGACCGATGATCAGGCCGGCGGCCAGCGCGACGAAACCAACGACGTTGCCTTCCATGACGACTCCTTGTGATGAAAAAGTGTTGAAACGAACCTACGATGACGAGTTAACGCGAAACGCTTTCTTTCTTCTTGTCAGTGGCTTTCATGCGCCTGGCCGACATACACCAGCGTCAGCATCATGAAGATGAAAGCCTGCAGCGTGATGATCAGGATGTGGAAGATCGCCCAGACCGTTCCGGCGAAGATGTGACCCAGCCACAGGAAGCCGCTGCCGAGGGTTCCGGACCAGGCGGCGCCCATCAGCGCGATGAGGATGAAGATCAGCTCGCCGGCATACATGTTGCCGAACAGACGCATGCCGTGTGAAACCGTCTTGGCGACGAACTCGATGATCTGCATCGCGAAATTGATCGGCCAGAGCAGGGGGTGCGCGCCGAACGGGGCGGTGAACATCTCGTGCATCCAGCCGCCGAAGCCCTTGATCTTGAGGTTGTAGTAGAGGCACATGAGCAGGACGGACAGCGACATGCCGAGCGTGATGTTGATGTCGGCGGTCGCCACCACGCGCATGTAGGCGTCGTGCGGATCGTATCCGGCCAGGGAGTAAGCGCCCGCCCACAGCATGGGCAGCAAGTCGACCGGAATCAGGTCCATGAAGTTCATCAGGAAAATCCAGACGAACACCGTGAGCGCCACCGGCGCGACGAACTTGCGCGATTCGGCGGAATGAACGATGCCCTTGGCCTGGTCGGCAACCATCTCCACCAGCAACTCGACCGCAGCCTGGAAGCGCCCCGGCACGCCGGCCGTCGCCCTGCGGGCCGCCCGGGCCAGAACGAGCACGGCCAGCAGGCCGAGAACGACCGAATAAAACAGCGAATCGAGGTGGAAAACCGTCAAATCGACCAGTGCCGTCTGCTTGGCGTTGGTCAGGTGGGTCAGGTGGTGAACGACGTATCCGGATGCTGTAGGAGCTTGTTCGGCAGCCATTTTATGTCTTCAAACGTAAGGCAAAGGTGTTTGCAAGCAACACGACGAACAACCCGGCGACCAGCGCCGGCCAGGAAACCACGACCAGCTGCGGCAGGATCAGCAGCAGGGCGACGACGGCGCACAGCTTGACCGCCGCGCCGATCAGAAACCCGACCGCACTCACCCTCCGCGCCGCAATGCCCACGCGCAATCGCAATGCGAACAGCAGATTGGGAAGGAAATATGCTGCGCCGCCCAGCAAGGCCGAACGAGCCTCCACATATCCCCCCACCCATCCGGCGATGACCGAAACTGCGAGTATCGCCATCGCCTGGATCAGGAGCAGCTTGCGCATTCCGCCGCCCGATCAGGTCTTGCTGCCGTAGAACATGCCATCGCGCCTCCGCCGGCGAACTCCCTTCGCAAGCGGTTGCATCACGACTTCCGCGGCGGAGTATAAGGTGGTTTGTAACTTCGGTCTAATCAATCTATCGTCTTGTCGCATTGCCCAGCTCTATCGCGTTGCCGAGAAAGGCGCACACCCTGTTTTCTCACGCTTGCAGGCGCTTGAGGATGCCGTCGAGCTGATCCAGGGTGGCAAAACGGATGCTCACGGCGCCGCCGCCCTTGCGGTTGGCATGGATGCTCACCGTCGCGCCCAGCGCATCCGCCAGTTCCTCCTCGATGCGCACCAGATCGCGCGGCTTTTCGGGCGTCGCCTTGTGCGGCGCGCTGCGCAGCTCGCGCGCCACACGGCGCTCGGTTTCGCGCACCGACCAGCCCTTGTCGGCGACTTCGGCCGCCAGGCGGCCCTGCTCGTTCTTGGGCGCGGCAAGAATCGCGCGCGCATGGCCCATCTCGATGTCGCCGGCCATCAGCAGATCCTGCGCGGGTTTCGCCAGCTGCAGCAGGCGCAACAGGTTGGAAGCCGCCGAGCGCGAGCGGCCGACGGCGTCGGCCGCCTGCTGGTGGGTCATGGCAAACTCGTCGATGAGGCGCTGCAGGCCGGCGGCCTCTTCGAGCGGATTGAGATCCTCGCGCTGGATGTTCTCGATCAGCGACATGGCCAGGGCAGCCTCGTCGGGAATCTCGCGCACCATGACCGGAACCTCGGTCAGGCCGGCGATCTGCGCGGCGCGCCAGCGCCGTTCGCCGGCGACGATCTCGAAGCGGCCGCTCTCGAGCGGCCGCACCGAAATCGGCTGGATCAGGCCCTGGGCCTTGATCGAGGCGGCCAGGTCCTCGAGCGAACCCGGATCCATGCGCGTGCGCGGCTGGTATTTGCCCGGCTGCAGGCTGCCGATCGGCAGGGTCTCCTGGCGCTGGCCGCCCGCACTGGCGATCTCGTCGTTGCCGGCGAGCAGGGCGTCGAGTCCGCGGCCGAGTCCCTTCTTGCGCTGCGTCATGCTGGCTGCTCCCTTTCCCAGGCGTCCACCCGCCCGATCATTTCGTGTGCGAAGGCCAGATAGGCCTGCGCGCCCTTGGCGCTCTTGTCGAACAACACGCCCGGCACGCCGTAACTGGGCGCCTCGGCGAGGCGCACGTTGCGCGGCACCAGGGTGCCGAACACCTTGTCGCCGAAATGCTCCTCGAGCTGGCGCGACACCTGGTTGGCGAGCGTCGAGCGCGGGTCGAACATCACGCGCAACAGGCCGATGATGCGCAGGTCGCGGTTGAGATTGCGATGCACCTGCTTGATGGTATTGACCAGATCGGAAAGCCCCTCGAGGGCATAATATTCGCATTGCATGGGAATGATCACCCCATGCGCGGCGCACAGGCCGTTGAGCGTGAGCATCGACAGCGAGGGCGGGCAGTCGATCAGGACGAAGTCGTATTCGTCCGCATGCCGCGCGAGGGCCTGGCGCAGGCGCTGCTCGCGGCGCTCGAGATCGACCAGTTCGACCTCGGCGCCGGCCAGTTCGCGGTTGGCCGGCAGCACGGCATACTGGCCGCTCGGCGAGGCGACGCGCACTTCGGCGAGCGTCGCGAGGCCGAGCAGCATCTGGTAGACCGACGCACCGAGCGTGCGCTTGTCGATGCCGCTGCCCATGGTCGCGTTGCCCTGCGGGTCGAGATCGACCAGCAGGGTGCGCTGGCCGGCCTGGGCCAGCGCGGCAGCCAGGTTGACGGCGGTCGTGGTCTTGCCCACCCCGCCTTTCTGGTTGGCGATCACGAAGATGTGCATGCTCTGTCTCTCTCCAGTTCCAGCAAGCAGCGCCGCGCCGCGAGGCCGGGAACCCGCAATTCATGCCGTGCCGCCACGCGCCAGCCGGCGGGCAGGGCGGCGGCTTCGGCGGCAGGATACTCGCCTTTCATGGCCCACAGACGGTCCGCCAGCCGCCCCGCGCGCGCGACGAAACCGCCGAGGCTGGCGAAGGCGCGGGCGATGGCGGCATCAAATCGGCCCGTCAGGTCTTCGACGCGTCCGCAGTGAATGCTCACATTGTCGAGATTCAGCTCGATCGCCGCCTGGCGCTGGAAGGCGGCCTTCTTCTCCACCGACTCGACCGAGGCGATCGCCCACTGCGGGCGGGCAATCGCCAGCACCAGACCGGGCAGACCGGCCCCGCTGCCGACATCCGCGAGCCGGAATTGCCGTCCCGCCAGCGCCGACTTTTCGAGCCAGGGCAGCACCGCGAGCGAGTCGAGCAGATGGTGCGTCACCATTCCGCCGGGATCGTGGATCGCGGTCAGGTTGTATACCTTGTTCCACTTGGCCAGGAGCGCCAGGTAGGCGACGAGCTTGTCTTCGGCGCCTGCCGGCAAGTCGAGATTCAGGGCGGCGATGCCGTCGGCGAGCCTCATCCGCGCAGCCTCTTCAGATGCACCAGCAGCACGGCGATGGCCGCCGGGGTGACGCCCTGGATGCGGCTGGCCTGGCCGACGGTCTGCGGCCGCTGCCGGGCGAGGCGCTGGCGCACCTCGATGGACAGGCCGTTGAGCGCCGCATAGTCGAGGTCGGCCGGAATCGGCGCGTTTTCCTGCGCGGCCATCTTCGCCACGTCCTCCTTCTGGCGCTCGATGTAGCCGTGATACTTGGCCTGGATGTCCACCTGCTCGACAACCTCCGGGGCCTCGACGGGAACGCCCGCGCCGGGCAGGGTCATGAGACGCGGGTAGCTCAGCTCGGGACGGCGCAGCAGGTCGAAGAGCGAATACTCGCGCTCGATGGGTTTTCCCAGCACCCGTTCGATCCGATGCATCGCCACGACGTTGGGGTTGATCCAGGTGCGTTTGAGACGCTCCACCTCGGCGGCAATGGCGTCTTGCTTGCGGTTGAAGGCATCCCAGCGCGCGTCATCCACCAGCCCGAGGCGACGGCCTGCCTCGGTGAGCCGCAGGTCGGCGTTGTCCTCGCGCAAGCTGAGGCGATACTCGGCGCGGCTGGTAAACATCCGGTAGGGCTCGGTCACGCCGCGCGCGATCAGGTCGTCCACCAGCACGCCCAGATAGGCCTCGTCGCGGCGCGGCCACCAGCCCTCCTCGCCGCGCGCGGCGCGCGCCGCGTTCAGGCCAGCGAGCAGGCCCTGCGCGGCGGCTTCCTCGTAGCCCGTGGTGCCGTTGATCTGGCCGGCGAAGAACAGGCCGCCGATGGCCTGCGTCTCCAGCGTGGCCTTGAGGGCGCGCGGATCGAAGTAGTCGTATTCGATGGCGTAGCCGGGCCGCGTGATGTGGGCGTTCTCCAGCCCGCGGATGGAATGCACCAGCTCGAGCTGCACGTCGAAGGGCAGGCTGGTCGATACGCCCTGCGGGTAATACTCGTGGGTGGTCAGCCCCTCCGGTTCGAGAAAGACCTGGTGCGAATCCTTGCCGGCGAACTTGTGGATCTTGTCCTCGATGGACGGGCAGTAGCGCGGGCCGACGCCCTCGATCGCGCCGGTGAACATCGGCGAGCGGTCCAGCCCGGCGCGGATGATGTCGTGGGTGCGCGCGTTGGTGTGGGTGATCCAGCAGGGAATCTGGCGCGGGTGCTGTTCCCGTTTGCCGAGGAAGGAAAACACCGGTGCCGGATCGTCGCCGGGCTGCTCCTGCAGCGCGGAAAAATCGATGGTCCTGCCGTCGAGGCGCGGCGGCGTGCCGGTCTTGAGGCGGCCGACCGGCAGCCGGAGTTCGCGCAGGCGCGCGGCCAGCGACAGGGAAGGTGGGTCGCCGAAGCGGCCGGCGCGGTAGTGCTCCAGCCCGACATGCACCAGCCCGTTGAGGAAGGTGCCGGCGGTGAGCACCACGGCCGGCGCGTCGAATCGCACCCCCAGCTGGGTGACGACGCCGGTCACCCGGTCGCCGGCAACGGTGATGTCATCCGCCGCCTGCTGGAAGATCGTCAGGTTCGACTGGTTTTCCAGCCGTGTGCGGATCGCCTGCCGGTAGAGCGCGCGGTCGGCCTGGGCGCGGGTGGCGCGCACGGCCGGCCCCTTCGAGGCGTTGAGGGTGCGAAACTGGATGCCGGACTCGTCGGTGGCCGCCGCCATCGCGCCGCCCAGGGCATCGACCTCCTTGACCAGATGCCCCTTGCCGATGCCGCCGATGGACGGATTGCAGCTCATCGCCCCCAGCGTTTCGATGTTGTGCGTGAGCAGCAGCGTACGTGCGCCGGTGCGGGCGGCGGCGAGCGCGGCCTCGGTACCGGCGTGGCCGCCGCCGATCACGATCACGTCGAAAGAGTCTGGGTAACGCATGGGGTTAAATCGGCGCCGGCGGTATGCCGTCAAGACCGGGGAGGCCGCGAATGATACGCCTCGCGCCGGGCCCGGTGTTTCACGTGAAACACGGTCTGGGCAGTTTCACGTGAAACACGGCCGCCTCAGGCGGCCAGCGTGTCCCAGCCGATCTTGACGATCAGCAGCGCGGTCATCCCCAGAAACACCGTCCGCACGAACCCGCTGCCATGCCGGATCGCCAGCCGGCTGCCGATCTGGGCGCCGGCAATGTTGCACAGCGCCATGCCGAGCCCGAGCGCCCAGAGAACGTGGCCCGCGGGAGCGAACAGGAGCAGCGCCCCGGCATTGGTGGCCGCGTTCATGATCTTGGCGCTCGCCGAGGCGTGCAGGAAATCCATGCCGAACAACCGAACGAACGCGAAGATCATGAAACTGCCTGCACCGGGGCCGAAGAAACCGTCGTAAAAGCCCAGCAGCGCGCCGACCAGCAGGGCGACCGGCAACCTCCTGTCGGCGGCGATGCGCGGCGCGCGCTTGCTCGCGCCGAAGTCCGGCCGGGTCCAGGTATAGACCGCCACGGCGACGAGCAGCACCAGCACGAGCGGACGCACGACGTCCTTGGGCAGCCAGCTCACCACCGCCGCACCGACGCAAGAAAATACGAAGGCCGCCGCCGCCGCGGGAAGGAGCAGATGCCAGGGCACCTCGACGGCGCGGACATAGCGCCGCGCCGCGCTCAGGGTGCCGAAGATCGAGGAAAGCTTGTTGGTGCCGAACAGCGTCGCCGGCATCTCGCGCGGCAGGGCGGCGAACAGCGCCGGCACCTGGATCAATCCGCCGCCGCCCGCCACTGCATCGATGAAGCCGGCGAAGCCGGCGGCCAGCAGCAGGGTGATCCAGATCGGGTCGAATTCCACGTCTATGGCGTCCCGCCAGCGCCGTCACCGATGCAGAAGCTAGCGAACCGGCGCGAAGCCGCGCCGTTGTTGTGTTCGCATTCTGCATTCCTTTCGCATGGACACAATTATGGACACGATCATCATGCCTCCGTCCGTGGAGAGAACGGCTACGCCTGCCATAGCTGACGCTGCCGCCAGTCGTCGGGGAAGCCGAGACGGCGCGCATCGACCTTCGGATGCTCGGCCAGCAGGTCGGCCAACCGCTGACCCCATTTCGTGTCGGGAGACACCACTTTCAACAGCACCTCGGTCATCACGGCCTGCGCATAGAAGCGCGAGGTGTGCTGCAACTCGGCGGCGTACTGCTTCGCCTGGATCGGCTTGATCGTGTAGGTGCGGTTCCACAGGCGCTGGTGGTGCGCCGCCAGATTACGCAGGTAGGACAGCGCATGCAGCCAGGAGGCCAGCACCTCGCCGGCCAGGCCGAAGGGTTTGGCCACCGACTTCTGGTTCTGCCGCGTCAGATGCTTGAAGGCCAGCGACACCGTGCCGAACGACAGCACCTCGAAGATCATCCACGACGGCGGCAGCTCGGGGTCGCCGTATTTGTCGTAATAGTGCTTGATGAAGGTCTGGCGCATCGCCGCCTTCGCGTGATCGTAGCCGATATCCTTCTTGATGCGCGCGATGAAATCGGCGTGGTCGTAGCTCGACTGGAAGTGGGCGGCATCCATGAACCAGTGCGGCCCGTGCTGCTCGCTCATGGTTTGCGAAAACTGGGCGCGGAAAGCCACTTCGACCCGCTCCACCGCGTCCATCACCGCCAGCCGCAACTTGCGGTCGAAGACGTAGAGGTCGAGAACATCCTCGAAGCTCACGCCATCGAGGAAGCGATGCGAACCGTCGGCGTTGTAATTCACCTGGAGCGGCAGCGAATACCCGGCCAGCCGGTAGTAACCCACCCACCGCAGGTAATGCATGGCGCGCGACTCGTCGGCGATCGACAGCCCGCGCTCGCGCAGTTGCGCGATCTGGGCATCAAGATCGATGGCGGGCTTGGTGAATTTCATGGGCAATAAAAAACCCGCCGGGGTGCGCTTGCAAGCAGAGGCGTGGCGGGTGTTGTTGGATGCAGTATATGTGGCGGCCCTGGCGACGGTCAAGCGCGGAATGTAACGGCAAATGTCGGATGAGTGGAGAAAAACCACGCCAGTTGTGCCGATGCCGACAACGCGGGGGAGAAAAGTCGGTGCTGGCGCGACGGCGGTTTGCCAAGAGAGCCAAAAAAAGGGGGCAGCTTGCTGCAAGGGTGGCTTCTCGAAAAGAATGACCGACAAAGTCGGTAGCAAAGTGTATAGCGTTTTCGGATACCCCACGGGTGCCCTACGGGTAAACTCGCCATGCCATCCGGGAACCCTCCCGCTACCGATCGCTGGAGACGACCATGAACGGCAAGCAGCTTCCGACACTCGGGGACAAGTCCTTCGAGGCCATCAAGCAGACCAACGAGCACGGCGCCGAGTACTGGAGCGCCCGCGACCTGCAATCGCTCCTGGGTTACAGCCAGTGGCGACGCTTCGAGCAGGCCATCGAGCGGGCGATGACCTCCTGCGAGCGATCGGGAAACCGCCCCGACCATCATTTTGCCGGCGCCGGCAAAATGGTCGACATTGGGTCAGGCAGCCAGCGGGAAGTCGATGACTACCACCTCTCCCGCTTCGCTTGCTACCTCATCGCCCAGAACGGCGACCCGCGACAAGCCGGAAATCGCCCAGGCCCAGAAGTATTTCGCCGTCCAGGCCCGCCGGCAGGAGCTATGCGTGCAGGGCGAGCTTTCGATAGGTGGACGGCGGCACGCCGTGGTTCTGCGCAAAGAATCGCGTGAATTGGGGCTGCGCCCGAAACCCCAGGTTGTGGGAGATTGTGACTAGGGGGTCATTATCTCGGGTGATCCTACGGTACGCCTCTTCCATCCGAAGCATGTTCCAGAACAACCTTGGAGTCAGCGACGTGTCCCTCTTGAAGAGATCGAAGAAGTGCGCTCTCGATAGACCAACCTGCCGTGCGACGTGCCCAAGATCGGCGTCCGCCACGCCAGCGATGTCGGTCGCCATTATTTCCATCGCCTTTCGTACTGGCAGTGCAACTTTCTTTCTGTAAATAATCCGAGGCGATGCCATCGGGATGTTG
>CAZZFN010000050.1:0-13000 GCA_964653505.1 uncultured Methyloversatilis sp. | reverse complement strand
TCCTCGGACATGTGCGGCGCGAGGGCATTCTTGGCATAGGGCAGCGGGGGCAGGGCGTGTTCCATGTTGTTCTCCGTTTTTTGGCTGTCGGTGGGGTAAGGGTGGGACAAGGATGCGTCGGGGAGGTGGGGGCGGGGCGGAAAATTACAAGTGCCGTTCGGTCACGCGTGCGCGCGCCGAGCCCTGGGCGAACTGCACGCGTACCTCGTCGCCCTCGGCCACCTGGCCGGCCGTGCGCACGATGCTGCCGGCGGGGCCGCGCACGATGCTGTAGCCGCGCTGCAAGGTGGCGAGCGGCGACAGCGCCGCGAGCGCCCCGGCGCAGCGGGCGAGCCGGTCGCCGCGCCGGTCGAGTCGGCCGCGCAGCGCGGCCTGCAGCCGGTGCGCCAGCAGTTCGAGGCGCTGGCGGCCGAGGGCGAGCCGCTGGGCGGGGTGGACGAGGCGCAGGGCGAGCCGGTCGAGCGCCTGCATGCGCGTTTCGAGCGCGGACTGCATCGCGTCGCGCAAGGCGACGTCCAGCGCGTCGATCTCGGCGGCGGCCTCGAACCAGCCGGCGCTGGCGAGCTCGGCGGCGGCGGTCGGCGTGGCGGCGCGCCGGTCGGCGACATGGTCGGCGAGGGTGGTGTCGGTCTCGTGGCCGATCCCCGCGATAGTCGGCGCTGGCGAGACGGCAAGGGTGCGCGCCACGGCCTCGTCGTTGAAGGCCCACAGGTCCTCGATGCTGCCGCCGCCGCGCACTAGCAGGAGCAGATCGCACGCGTTGCGCGCATACGCGGCATGCAGGGCGGCGACGATGGCGGCCGGCGCCTCGGCGCCCTGCACCAGGGTCGGGTAGACGATCAGTTCGACATGCGGCGCGCGGCGGCGGAAGGCGGCGATCACGTCGGAGAGCGCGGCGGCCTGCGGCGAGGTGACGACGCCGACGCGTCCGGGATAGCGCGGGATGGCGCGTTTGCGCTCCGGCGCGAACAGCCCCTCGGCGGCGAGCTTGTCGCGCAGCTTGAGGAAGATCTCGTAGAGACGTCCGATACCCGCACGGCGCACGCCTTCGACGTTGAGCTGGAAGTCGCCGCGCGCCTCATACAGGGTGACCAGGGCCTGCACCTCGACCTGCTGGCCGTTGTCGAGCTGCCAGGGCAACCGCTGGGCGCGCGCCCGGAACATCGTGCAACGCACCTGCGCCTGGGCATCCTTCAGGGAAAAATAGACATGCCCGGAGGTCGCGCGCGTCAGGCCGGAGATCTCTCCGGCGACCCAGAGCAGCGGAAACCGCTGCTCGATCAGGCGCCGCGCCGCGCGGTTCAGCTCGGTGACGGTGAGGGTTTCTGTAGCCAACTGAAGCAGCATGCAAAACTGCGCCGAAAGAGGTCAAGTCGATGTTACATCATCCACAGCGCCGTATCGCCCCGGAAATCCGTCCCAGCAATGATCGCCGGTCGCCCGGAAAGCCAGAGAAGTCAATCTAACATAATGAAAAATAAGGATATATTTACTGTCCAGTTTTGCTCCGGAGCAACAAAACCCCTTTGCCGCTGGCTACTTAGGGATTTCATGCGCAAGAGATTCACAGACTTTTCCACAGTTTTTGTGGATAAGGCGTCGCACCGGCCGGACGTATCCTGCGCACTCACCGAATTTGGGCAATCCGGATGCAACTGATTCCTGTCGACTCCCCGGCCCTGCTGGGACTGTTGCGCGCGGCGCTGGACAGCAGCCTGGTCGAGCGCGGCGTGGCGGAAGGCATCGAACTGCTCGGCCATGCGGATGGGTTCTGGCCCCGGGTCGATCTGGCGGAGTTGCGGCGCATGGCGCAGGGCGGCAATGCCGACGCCCAGGCCGAGCTGGCCTGGCGTTGCATCGTGGGCGAGGGAATGGCGCAATCCGTCGGCGCTGCGCTGCAGTGGGCGACACGCAGCGCCGAGAAACATTGCCCGGCCGGCGAAGCGGTGCTCGGCTGGCTGCTGTATCGGGGGCTCGGCCTGCCGCGCGACTACGCCGAGGCCGCCCGCCTGTTCGAGCGCGCCGCGACCCGGCGGGACGGTCGCGGCATGGCCTGGTTCGCCCTGTGCCTGCTGCGCGGCCATGGCACGATCGCGGATGTCGGGCGCGGCGGCGAGCTGCTGCGCGCGGCCGCGGAAAGCGGCAACCCGGTCGCGCAATACTGGCTGGGACGCCTGCTCTACGAAGGCCGCCACCTGCCGCGCGATTTCGCCCGGGCGGCCGTCTGGCTGACCAAGGCGCACGCGCAGGGACTGGCCCAGGCCGCCGATCTGCTGGCGCGCTGCCATTTCTTCGGCCGCGGCGTTGCCGAGAACCGCGGCGAGGCCGTGCGCCTGTGGCGCAGCGCGGCCGCGGCCGAGGTGCCGGCCGCGATGTTCAGCCTCGGCCTGTGCCTCTACGCCGGCGCAGGGGGCGCAGCCGACCCTGCCGAGGCGGTCGTCTGGCTGCGCGCCGCGGCGCGCACGGGCAACGCCGAGGCGATGTACCTGCTCGGCCAGTGCTGCACTTGCGGCAGCGGCGTCACGCCCGATCCGCACGCCGGCCTGGCCTGGTACCGGCGTGCGGCCGAGGCCGGCAGCCGCGATGCCGAGTTCGAGCTTGGCGAAGCCTGCGCGACGGGGCGCGGCCAGCCGGAGCGCGATCTCGCCGCCGCCGCCGGCTGGTGGCGGCGCGCCGCCGCCCAGGGCCATGCCCGCGCCCAGCTCAAGCTGGGCCATTGCCATCGCTGGGGCGAAGGCGTCGAGGAAAACAAGGCGCTGGCCCTGGCCTGGTATCGGCGCGCGGCGGAGGGCGGCGAAGCCTCCGCGCACCTCTGGCTCGGCGAATGCCTCGAACTGGGCGAGGGCACGCCGGCCGATCCCGGTGCGGCGCGCCGCCACTACCATGCCGCGGCGGCGGCCGGCCTGGCGCACGGGCAGGCCGAACTGGGCCGCTGCCTGCTCTACGGCATCGGCGGCCAGGCCGATGTCGGGCGCGGCGAAGCGATGCTCAGGCAGGCTGCCGAGGGAGGCTGGCAGCCCGCCCTCGACGAGCTGGAGCGCTACTGGTTCGCGCAAGGCGAGCGGCATTTTCACGGCCATGGCGCGGTCGCCGATGCGGCGCGCGCGCGCCAGGCCTACCGCAAGGCGGGCGAACTCGGCCACCGGCGCGCCGCCTACATGCTGGCGGAATGCCTGCGCCACGGCATCGGCGGGCCGGCCGACGCGGCGCAGGCCGTCACCTGGTATCGCCGCGCCGCGACGCTGTTCGATGCCAAGCTGGCGCTGGCCGACATGTACTACCGGGGCGAGGGCGTGGCGCGCAACCAGCGCGAGGCCCTGCGCTGGTTCGAGCAAACCCTCGATCAGCACGAGGATGCCCACGCGCTTTACTGTCTCGGCTTCATGCTGCTCAACGGGCAGGGCACGCGCCGCGACGCGAAACTCGGTCTGAAGCATCTGCGCCGCGCGGCGCTGCTGAGCGAGGCGAACGCCCAGTATGCGCTGGGCTGCGCCTACTATCGCGGCGCCGGGGTGACGAAAAACCTCCGGCTTGCGCTCAAGTGGCTGCGCGCCGCCGCCGGACACGGCCAGGCCGAGGCATGCGCGTTTCTCGAACGCATCGGGCGCGGCAACCGGCTCAACTGACGCTCACGCCGGATGCAACTCCTCCCGGATCACCCGGCGGATCGCGTCCTCGACGGATTTCTGGCGCATCGCGTCGCGCAGGGCGGCGTTGATGAGCGTCTGGTATCCGCGCCCGCCCGCCTGTTGCCTGAACCAGGCCAGCACGTCCGCATCGAGCGCGATGTTGATCTTCTGCTTGCGTGCCGGCACGGGTTTCAGGCCGACCCGGCGCACGGCCTTATGGAAATCCTCGGCCGTCCATACCGGCGCCTCGTCCCGGTCGTCAGAGGCTGGAAAAGAAGTGTTCTCGTTCATGGCGTTGCGCCTTTCGCATCGAAATGACATGGATCGTGTCCTTGGTCTCGGTATGGGCGATCACCACTACCTCGACCCCAAGCAACCCCACTGTGGAGTAACGCGCCTCGCCGTAGTCGAAGCGCACATCCGGACGCGTCAGCGTATATCCCCCGAACACCAGGCAGGCATCAGCGAAATCTAGCCCATGCCGCTTCAGGTTGGTCCGCCGCTTGGTCTCGTCCCACGTGAAGTTCATGCTCGCGATTGTATAGACGATTTTCTTCATTGCAAGCAGATCGAAGAACGGAGCCGCCCGTGACCAGCCGTCCCGCCAGTAAAACCGTGCCCCCTATTTTTTCGCGGCAACCGGCTCAACTGACGCGAAACGCCGCACAGCCGACCGCTACCATCGGCGTTTCATCGACCGGGGGCGGCCCGAGGTCGGCGCTGCGGCGTTGGCGGGAAGGACGATCCGTGCGGCCAGCCCGCCACCATCGCGCGGCAACAGTTCCAGGCGGCCGCCGTGCATGCGCGCGACGCGCTCGACGATCGCCAGCCCCAGCCCCGCGCCGCCGGCATTGCTGCGCGCGTTTTCGCCGCGCGTGAAGGGCTGGCGGAAGCGATCCGCGTCGGCGGGCGCGATGCCGGGGCCGCGATCGAGGACGGCGACGACGATCTGCCGGCCTTCCTGCCGCAGCTCGAGTTCGACGGGCGCGCCGCCGTGGCGCAGGCCGTTCTCGACGAGGTTCACCACCGCGCGGCGCAGCGGCTCGGGCAGGAGCGGAATCCGGAAGTCGGCCTCCGCGTGACGGCACTTCACGCGCTCGCCGTAGCGTGCGGCGATTTCCGCAAGCAGCGCGGCGAGATCGGTCGGCACTTTTTCCTTGCCGGTCAGCGCCTGCGGCCTCGCGAAGTCGAGGAACTGGCCGATGGTGCGGTCCATCTCGGCGATGTCGGCCTCCATCTCGGCGCGCGCCTGCGGGTCGGCCACGCTCATCTCCGTCTCCATGCGCAAGCGGGTGAGCGGGGTGCGCAGGTCGTGCGAGATGCCGGCGAGCAGCAGGGCGCGCTCTTCCTCGATGGGGCGGACGATGCGGTAGACGATCAGCCAGGCGCCGGCGAGCGCGAGCAGCAGCACGACCGCCCCCCAGCCGAGCCATTGCAGCGGCAGGCGGCGTTCGAGACGCTCGGGCGGCAGGGCGAGCCAGTATTCGCCGTCCGGGCCGGGAAAGATGCGGAAACTGACGAACAGGCCGGGTTCGCCGTTGAGCGCAAACGTCAACCGAGTGTCCGGGCCGAGCCGGCGCACCAGTTCGCGCGCCAGGTGGCGGGTGAAGGCGGTCGGCGGCGGCGCCTCGAAGCGGTCGGCGGCATCGGCGGGATGGACGTGCAGCCCTTCGCTGTCGGATAGATCGGCCAGCAGGTCGATGCGGCGTTCCGGCCGGGCGGCGAGCAGCGCGCTGCGGGTCAGGTTGGCCACGCTGGCGATCGTCTGGGCGAGCATCTGGGCGCGCGGTTCCATCTCGGCCTTGCGAAACAGCGCGAGCCAGGCCGCCAGCGCCACCAGGATCAGGACGGCGATCAGCAGGAAGGAGCGCCAGAGCAGGCTGTGGGGCAGCAACCGCATGCCGGATTCATGAATGGTGTTTGTCCCCGTCGGGGACAAACACGTAGCCGAAGCCCCATACCGTCTGGATGTGGCGCGGCTTGGCCGGGTCGGCCTCGACGAGTTTTCTCAGGCGCGAAATCTGCACGTCGATGGCGCGGTCGAACACGCCGTATTCGCGGCCGCGCGCCAGCTCCATCAGCTTGTCGCGCGACAGCGGCTGGCGCGGATGTCTCAGCAACACCTGCAGCAGGCCGAACTCGCCGGTGGTGAGCAGGGTGACCGCACCCGCGCGGGTCAGTTCGCGGGTGGCGAGGTCGATCTCCACCCCGCCGAAGCGCACGACTTCCTGGGCGGCGGCGGGCGCGCCGGCCGGCGGCCGCGGGGCGCGCCGGCGCAACACGGCGTGGATGCGCGCGACCAGCTCGCGCGGATTGAAGGGCTTGGGCAGATAGTCGTCGGCGCCCAGCTCGAGACCGACGATGCGGTCGATGTCGTCGCCCTTGGCGGTGAGCATGAGGAGGGCGATCCCGTTTTGCGCGCCGCGCAGGCGGCGGCAGATCGCCAGGCCGTCCTCGCCGGGCAGCATCAGGTCGAGGACGATCAGGTCGTAGAGCTCGCGCTCCAGCGCGCGGTCCATCGCCGGCCCGTCGGGCACGGCCTTGACGCTGAAATCCTGCGCGGCGAGATAGCGCTCGAGCTGGCTTCTGAGCCGCAGGTCGTCGTCGACGACGAGAATCCTGATTTTGCGGGTCTCGCTGTTCATGGCGCGCAGGATACTGCCGATTCCGTTGGCGAGTCGTTGCCGGATGTTGCCGCGCCGGCGCGGCGCAACGGATTGTTACAAAGCGCCGGCGGGCCTGCATGTGGCGCACCCTAGAATGCAGCCATGGATAAGCCCACCCCGAAAAACTCGCTGCGCTCGTTTCTCCCCTCAAGGGGCAGAAACACTCGGGGCGGCCCTTCGTGTTTCTTGAGAGCTTCTAGCCTACTGTTCGCGGTCGCGCTGCTGGCGCTGTCGGCGCCGGCGCAGGCGCAGCCCGCGCCGCCTCCGCCGCCTCCGGGCTGGGAGAGGCCGGGCTACGGGTACGGGGGGCCCGGCCGCGCCATGACGCCCGAGGAGCGCGAGCAATGGCGCGAGGAAAGGCGCCAGCGCCGCGAGGCCTGGCGCGAGATGAGCCCCGAGGAGCGCCACCAGCTGCGCCAGGACGTCCGCGAAGCCGGACGCATGCACCGGCGCGGCTACCGTGCGGGGCGGGAGGATTGAGATCCCGTGCTTGACATTTCTTGACATTTGCGCCGGGCGGGTCTTCATTAATACTGTAGTCAAGTAGTCGGAAATATCCCGCACCCCACCCAAAGGAGACCGTCATGTACGACATCAACAAGCTCATCGCGGATCGGCGCCTCGCCGGATGCGATCCCGAAGGATTCGACGCCGAGCTCGACCGCTGGTCGCCGCTCCTTGCCAACCGTCTGGCCGACGCGGAGGGTCTGGCGCTGGCGGATGAGCATTGGGAGGTGATCTACTGTCTGCGCGAGCATTTCCGCAAACTCGGCCCCGACTGGACGGCGCGCCAGATGACGCGCCAGCTGGAAAGGGATTTCGCCGCGGCCGGCGGCCGGCGCTTCCTCTACGGGCTGTTTCCGGGCGGGCCGCTGGCGCAGGGCTGCCGGCTGGCGGGGCTGCCGCTGCCGCAGGGGACCCTCAACCGCTCGTTCGGCAGCGTGCACTAATCAGCCGGCATCCCAGTCGTGAAGATGCAGATGGGCATGCAGCGCGTCGCCGTGGCGGTGCCGGTGGCGGTGGGCGAGCCCCGCTTCTTCGAGCAGTTCCAGGCGCCGGAGGGCCGACGACACCGGCCCGTCGTAGAGCAGGCGACCGGCCGCGCCCATCACCAGGCAGCGGCTGCCCAGCTCGGCGGCCAGCGAGAGGTTGTGGGTGGCGGCCACCACGGTGGTCGGGGTATCGAGCAAGGTGTCGATGAGCCAGCCCACCGTGGCCGGATCGAGGCTGGCCGAGGGTTCGTCGAGGAGCAAAAGCGGCGGTTCCAGGGCGAGCACGCAGGCCAGGGCGACTTTCTGTTTCTGGCCGCCCGACAGGTGGAAGGGCGGTGCGTCGAGGCAGGGGGCCAGGCCGAGGGCCTCGGCCCAGCGCGCCGCGCGCGCCTGGGCATCGGGCAGCCCCAGCTGGCGCGGGCCGTAGGCGATCTCGTCGCGCACCGTCGGGTTGAACAGCATGGCCTCGGGATGCTGGAAGAGCAGGGCGCATGCCTGCCGGAATTGGCGCGCGAAGGGCTGCCGTCCCGCCAGGGCCGACTTTTCGAGGGAGGCGCCGCGATAGCGGATCGTGCCGGCCGTGGGGAAGACGAGCCCGTTCATGAGCTTGAGCAGCGTCGACTTGCCGCAGCCATTGGCGCCGAGGATGACGACCTTGTCGCCTTCCCCGATCTTGAGCGACAGGCCGTCGATGAGGGGTTTTTCGGGCGTCCAGCCGAAGGAGACGCGATCGAGCTCAAGCATCGAATCCCCCCCGCGAACGCATCGCCTGCGCCACCTCGGTCGACTGCGCCTGCGCCTTGTCGAGCAGGGCGATGGCCTGGGCGCTGCCATGATGACGACGATCCGCCAGCGAGGGCTTGACGATGGTGCGGCTGGCGAAGGCGAGCCGGAAATCGCGCAGCAGGCGTTCGCAGGCGCGCATCTGCCCGAGGGCGAGGGCGACCAGCACGGTCGCGGCGGGCCAGCCCGACACGGCCGCCAGCACATTCACCCGCGCGGCGAACCAGAATGTCAGATAACTCATGAGCAGCACGCGCAGATTGGCCAGCACCAGCCAGTCGCTGTCGATCTGGCCGCGCCACAGGCCGAGCGCGACGACCCCCAGGCTCGTCGTCAGGTTGAAGAGGGCGATGGCCACCAGGCTTTTGCGCAGGATCGCCCCGCGCGACGGGCCGGCCAGCACGAGGGCGGCGGCCAGCCCCGCCGCCAGCCAGCCCGGATCGTGGACAAAAGTCGGCACTGGCAGGACGGCAAGAAAAATCCACAGCCAGGTGCGCGGCGCGATCATCGGCTGGCCTGCCAGGGGTTGATCGTCGCCACGCCGGTGGGCGCGAAATCGGCCACGTTGCGGGTGACCACCGTCATGCCATGCACCAGTGCGGTGGCCGCGATCAGACCATCGCGTTCGCCGCGCGGATCGGGTGTGTGCAGGCGCGCGCAGCAGCGCGCCACGGCGACATCGACCGGCAGGATGCGGCCATGAAAGGCGGGCAGGACATGGTTGTCCAGCCATGCCCGCAGAATGCGGCCCTGGCGGGCATCCCGGCGTTCCAGCTGAAGCACGCCGCTTTCCAGCTCGAGCACGGTGATGGCGGAGAGGAACAACTGGGAGGCCGGAACGTGGCTGGCCCAAGCGATCACGTGGGGGTTCGCCCGTGCGGATGTCCCCTTACGCAGTTCCGACACGACATTGGTATCGAGGAGAAACATGGTTACGTGGCGTCGGGCGCCGTCTCGGTCTCGACGAGGGGAAGGGGCCGGTAGAGTCCCTTCGAGCGAGGCGGGGCGAAGTCGATCGCTCCGGCTGCCGGCATCGCCAGTCGATCGACGATGCTGGCCTCGGCCCCGGTGAGCCGTCGGTAGTCCTCCATGCTCAGCAGGACGTGCATAGGGCGACCGCGGTCGGTGATGATCACCGGGCCCGAGCGAGCGGCTTTTTTGGCGCGACCGGCGTCCTGATTGAATTCCCGGCTGGATAGGGTCGTGATCGTCATGGCATTTCCCTTGCTGTGCTTTGGCGTTGCTACGTTACTACAACGCCAGGGTGCGGGCAATGGTCCCACCCCGAAATGAGCCCACCCCGAAAAACTCGCTGTGCTCGTTTCTCCCCTCAAGGGGCAGAAACACTCGGGGCGGCCCTTCGTGTTTCTAAAACCGTCACGGCGGTGACCACTGCCGCGACTGCGCGTAGCGCCACACCGCCAGGGTCAGGGCCGCTTCCGCCAGGCCGATCAGGGCGTGGGGGATGAGGATGGCCGGCAGCGTGATCGCCGGGCCGAAGGGGAAGAAGAGCGGCGTGCCGTCGGGCCGGGCCGCGATGAGCGGTTGCAGGCCCAGCACCAGGGCGAGGAGGGTGCCGGCGACCATCACCGATGCCCAGGCCGCCAGCATCACGGCGAGCGGCTCGTTGAGCTTCCGCAGCAGCCGGAACACGCCTACTGCTGCGGCGGCTCCGGCCAGGCCCACGGCCAGCGCATTGACCGGCCAGGCGGTGATTCCGCCCGCGCCGAAGAGCAGGGCTTGCAGGATGAGGATGCCCGAGGAAGCGAGAAAGGCCAGGCGCACGCCGAAGAGCAGGGCGAGGATCGCCACGCCCAGCGCGTGGCCGCTGGTGCCGCCGGGCAGCGGCAGCATGACGAGGCCCAGGCCGTAGGCCAGGGCCATCAGGGTCGCCAGGCGCGGCACGAGGGTCTCGTCCAGGCGTGCGCGCAGGCCGCGCCCAGCCCAGGCCCAGGCCGCGATGGCGACTGCGGCGGCGGGCAGATAGGTTTGCGGGGAAAGAAAGCCGTCGGGGATATGCATCAGCGCGGCCGGCGTCGCAGAAATATCTGGTAGAGGCCGAACAGTCCGAAGATCAGTGCAAGACCGATACTGGCGCGCAGCCAGACCGGCAAGTCGCAGGGCGGGCTGTCCGTGGCCGGCGCGTCTGCTTGCATTGGCGGCGACGGGGAAGTGCCCGTTGAAGCTGCCGTGGCGGGTAAGGCAGTATCCGACTGCAAGGGCGCGGGGACAATAATTTCACGGTTGACCCCGTGGCCATCGGCGGAACTGGCCTTGAGCCGCCAGTGCCGCAATTCGCCCGGGACGAAGGCGATGCGGCCCTGGGCGTCGGTTTCGCCAACCTGCATCGGCTTGTTCTGCCCGGCGGGTGTCAGCGTGTACTGCTTGTGGGCGAAAGGCCGTTCATTCGCGTAGTTCAGCGTGATTATCGCGGCCGTTGAAACCTCGATGCGGTGATCGACGGCATGCGCCTGTACAAGCGGCGTCCAGACGCAAACAAGCAGGAACAGTTTGTTCATGAGGGTTTTCGAGAGTGCGCATGAAATGCCTCCATTATCGTCTTGCTGCGCGAGACGAAGTGGTGGCATTTCGCGTTAAGATGGACTGCGTCAGCTGTGTCGAAGGTTGTCATGTCCGCTTCCATGCCGCTCGGATCGCCCGTCGCCTCGCGCCGCAAACCCCGTGGCGGGCGCCTGACGCACGCCCTGCGCCGCGAGTCGCGTTTCGTCCTGTTTGCCGCCGCGACCCTGATCGCGGCATTTTCGCCCGCGACCTACAGCCGCGCGGTGCGCCAGGCTACGGCGCAGGCGGTCTGCTTCTCGGCCTGGCAGGCGCTGCCGGGCTATGCCCTGCTGAGCGTGCTGGCCGGCGCGGTGCTGACGCACATCGTCGCCGTTTCCGCCGCCACTTACGGCCTGTCGCACCTCGCGCTCGAGGCGGTGGTGCGCGTCTATGTCGTCGAGCTGCTGCCGCTGGTGGCGGCCCTGTTCGTCGCCCTGCGCTCCGGCCTGGATTTGCTCGATCGCCTCGCCGCCGAGCGGGCCCGGGGGGCGGATTTCGGCACGGCCGCGCTGTTCCGCCAGCAGGTCGTGCCCGGCGTGGTGGGCAACCTGCTCGCCGTCATCGTGCTGACGCTGGCGAGCGGCCTGCTGGTGCTCGCGACGGCCTATCTGGTGGTCTATGGCGTGACGACTTGGGGGCTGGTCGATTACACGCGGCTGGTCGGCCAGGTGTTCGATCCGGTGACCGCGCCGACGCTGTTGCTGAAGATCTTCCTGTTCGGCGTCGCCGTCGCCGTCGCGCCGGTGGCGGTGGTGCTCGACACGCCGCGCCGCGCCGCGAGCGGCAGCGAAATGCGCGTAATGGCGCGCCTGCTCCTGCTGCTGGTGGCGATCGAGGGCGCCACCCTCGTGCTGCTGCATTTCTGAAGACGTTCGATCATGGCCGATCCGCAACCCGCCGAACCGCCCCGCCCGCCGATTCCGCATGCCGGCGCGAAGACCGTGGCGATGATCGTCACGACCCTGCTGCTGCTGGCCGGCTTCGTGCTGTATGTGATGTTCGCGCGCGGGGTGTTCGAGGACACCCAGCGCCTGGTGCTGCTGGCGGAGAACTCCGAAGGCGTGACGATCGGCATGGACATGACGTTTTCCGGCTTTGTGATCGGACGCGTGCGGCGCATCGAGCTCGGCGAGGACGGCAAGGCGCACATCCACATCGACATTCCGACGAAGGATGCACGCTGGTTGCGCACGTCCTCGGTGTTCACGCTCGAACGCGGCGTGGTCGGCGGCGCGAAGCTGCGCGCCTTCACCGGCCTGCTCGACGACCCGCCGCTGCCGGATGGCGCTCGGCGCGACGTGCTGATCGGCGACGCCACGGCGGGCATTCCGCTCCTGGTCGGCAGTCTGCGCGCGCTGGCCGACAATCTCGTGCGCATGACCGGCGCAGATGCCCCGTTGAACGCCAGCATCGCCAACGTCCGCACGGTCACCGGCGCGATGACCGGGCCGCGCGGCGCGCTCGACGGCCTGTTCGGGCCGGCGGGGGCGCGGCGCATCCACGAATCGCTGGAGCAGACCAACCGCCTGCTGGCGCAGACCAATGCGCGCCTCCATGGTCAGGGCGGGTTGATGGACGACGCGCAGCGTGCGACGGGCGAGCTGCATGCCCTGCTGACCGACGTGCGCGCCAGCCTGAAGAAGACCGACGCATTGCTCGACGAGGCGCGCGCCATCGCCGTCAATGCGCGCGTCGCCACCGAGGATCTCGACGCCCTGCGCAACGAGGTGGAAGCGAACCTGCGGCGCGTATCCGCGCTGATCGAGGAGGTCAATCGGAAATGGCCGTTCGCGCGCGAGCGGGAGCTCAAACTGCCATGAGACTGAAGACGGCTTGCTTCGCCTTGCTGCTGGCTGGTTGCGCCGGCGGCCCGCCTGTGCCCGACTGGCAGGTCAATGCGCATGGCGCGCTGGCGGCGCACACTGCTGCCTGGCTGGCCGGGCGAGACCGCGTTGCCGCGCATGAGATCGCCATCGCCCGCCGCGAGGCCGGACGCACCGGCAGCGCCGAGCCGCTGGCGCGCGTCGAGCTGACCGCTTGCGCCGCGCGCATTGCCAGCCTCGACGCCGCGGACTGTCCCGCGGCGCGGCCGCTGCTGCCGGACGCCAGTGCCGAGTCGCGCGCCTACGCGGATTATCTGGCGGGACACTGGAGCGGGCTTGACGTTCAACGGTTGCCGCCTGCGCAGCGGGGCGTGCCGGGCGGTGGCGATGCCGTCGCGGTGCTGACCGGCATTGACGACCCCTTGTCGCGGCTGCTCGCGGCGGCGCTGCTGCTGCGCGCGGGACGGCTGCCACCTGCCGGCATCGAGTTGGCGATCGACACCGCAGCGGCGCAGGGTTGGCGCCGGCCCCTGTTGGCCTGGCTG
>CAZZFN010000049.1:0-13131 GCA_964653505.1 uncultured Methyloversatilis sp. | reverse complement strand
GGCCACCTGCTGCTGCGCGTGCGCCAGGAGGAGCGCGCTAGCGACCGGCTGCGCCTGCGCTTCGAGGTGCGCGACACCGGCATCGGCATCCCCGCCGATCAGCAGGCCAGGCTGTTCCAGCCCTTCGAGCAGGCGGACGCCTCCACCACGCGCCGCTACGGCGGCTCGGGCCTCGGCCTGGCCATCTCGCGCCGCCTCGCCGAGCTGATGGGCGGCACGGTCGGCATGGAAAGCGTGCCCGGCGTCGGCAGCACCTTCTGGCTCAGCCTGCCGCTGGAAGCGACCCAGGGCCAGCCCAGGCATCGCCTGGGCCGCCCCGAGCTGGAGAATCGCCGCATGCTGGTGGTGGACGATCTGGACGAGGCGCGCGACATCCTCGCGCACCTGCTGGCCAACATGGGCCTGCGCGCCGACACCGCCGCCTCGGGCGAGGCCGCGCTGGGGATGATCGAGGCCGCCGACCAGGCCGGCGACCCCTACGAGGTGGTCTTCCTCGACTGGCGCATGCCCGGCATGGACGGCATCGAGACCGCCCGGCGCATCGCCGCCCTCGACCTGCGCCATCCGCCCCTGCGGCTGATGGTCTCCGCCTTCGGCCACAGCCTGCCGCAGGAGAGCCTGCCCGCCGGCACCTGCGCCGGCGTGCTGACCAAGCCGATCCACCCCTCGCCGCTGTTCGACATGCTAGCCACGGTGCTCGCCGGCCAGACCGCCGCGCCCCCGCCCGGCCCCGCCATGCCGACCGACGAGCTCTTCGCGCGCCTGCGCGGCGTGCCGGTCCTGCTCGCCGAGGACAATCCGATCAACCAGGAAGTCACGCTGGAACTGCTGCGCGAGATCGGCCTGGCCGCGGACCTCGCATGCAACGGCGCGGAAGCGGTGGACATGGCCCGCCGCAGGCCCTACGCGCTGATCCTGATGGACATGCAGATGCCCGTGCTCGACGGCCTGCGCGCCACCGCGGCGATCCGCGCGCTGCCCGCCCATGCCGCCACGCCGATCCTCGCCATGACGGCGAACGCCTTCAACGAGGACCGCGCCGCCTGCCTCGCCGTCGGCATGAACGATCACATCGCCAAACCCGTGGACCCGGACGCCCTCTTCATGACCCTGCTCAAATGGCTGCCCGAATCGGCCGCCCGTCCCGACGCCGCGCCCGCCGCCCCGGAAAAACTCGGCGCTGGCGGGACGGTGACCGCCGACCGCATCGCCGCGCTGCGCGGCCTGGCGGAACTCGATATCGACGCCGGGCTCAAGGTCGCCCACGGCAACGCCGAGCGCTACCTGCGCCTGCTGCACCTGTTCGCCACCAGCCACGGCGAGAGCATGGCGCGCATGCGCGCCGGCTACGAGGCCGGCGCCATCGAGGACGCGCGGCGCGAGGCACACTCGCTCAAGGGCGCCGCCGCCACCCTCGGCATCGAGGAAATCCGCCGCCGCGCGCAGGAAGCCGAGGAGGCCATCAAGGCATCCGCGCCGCCCGCGCGCGTCGCCGAGCTGGCGGCGGAACTGGAGCGGGCCTACGCCGCGCTGGCGCGCCGCATCGAGACGATCGGGAGCGACGGCGCGCCGGCGGAGGGGAGCGGCGACGCCGACGCGGAGTCGGCGCGGCAGGCGCTGGAGCGGCTTGAAGCCCTGCTGGCGGTGGACGATCTCACCGCCAACGACTACCTGCGCGAGCGGCGTCCGCTGCTGGCCGGCGCGCTCGGCGCCAGCGCCTGCGCCGACCTCGAACGCCTGATGAAGCGCTACGAGTTCCCCCAGGCCCTCGCGCTGCTGCGCGCGGCGCGGCGCTGATCAGTCCGCCAGCTCGGGACGGTCGCGGAACAGGTCGAGCGCCTCGGGATTGGCCAGCGCCTCGCTGTTCTTCACCGGGCGGCCATGCACCACCTCGCGCACCGCCAGCTCGACGATCTTGCCGCTCTTGGTGCGCGGAATGTCGGCGACCTGCAACACCTTGGCCGGCACGTGGCGCGGCGTGGTGTTGGCGCGGATGGTCTCCTTGATGCGCTTGCTCAGCTCCTCGTCGAGCGTCGAGCCATCCTGCAGCTTGACGAACAGCACGACACGCACGTCATGGTCCCAGTCCTGGCCGATGACGATGGATTCGAGCACCTCGGGCAGCTTCTCGACCTGGCGGTAGATTTCCGCCGTGCCGATGCGCACGCCGCCCGGCTTGAGCAGCGCGTCGGAGCGGCCGTGGATGACGAAGCCGCCGTGCGCCGTCTTCTCGGCGAAGTCGCCGTGGCACCAGATGCCGGGGAAGCGTTCAAAATAGGCGGCGCGGTACTTGGCGCCGTCGGCGTCGTTCCAGAACCTCACCGGCATCGACGGGAAGGGCCGTGCGCACACCAGCTCCCCCTTCTCGCCCGCGATCGGCTTGCCCGCGTCGTCGAACACATCCACCGCCATGCCGAGCCCGGCGCACTGGATCTCGCCGCGCCACACCGGGCCGAGCGGATTGCCGAGCACGAAGCAGGAGACGATGTCGGTGCCGCCGGAAATCGAGGCCAGCTGCAGATCGGCCTTGATCGACGTGTAGACATAGTCAAAGCTGTCCGGCGCCAGCGGGCTGCCGGTGGAGAACATGGCGCGCAACGACGACAGGTCGTGCGTCGCGCCGGGTTTCAGTCCTATTTTGGCGCAGGCGTCGATGAACTTCGCCGAAGTGCCGAAATGGGTCATGCCCTCGGCCACCGCGTAGTCGAACAGGATGTTGCCGCGGCCGACGAAGGGCGAGCCGTCGTAGAGCAGCAGCGTGGCGTCGGAGGCGAGGCCCGAGACCAGCCAGTTCCACATCATCCAGCCGCAGGTGGTGAAGTAGAACAGCTTGTCGCCGGGCTTGACGTCCGACTGCAGGCGGTGCTCCTTGAGATGCTGCAGCAGCGCGCCGCCGGCGCCATGGACGATGCACTTCGGCACGCCGGTGGTGCCCGAGGAATAGAGGATGTAGAGCGGATGATCGAAGGGCAGCTGCTCGAATTCGAGCTCGGTCTGCCAGCGGTAGGGATCGACGAAGGCGCGCAGCATGGTACCGCCGCGAATCGCCGCGACGTCGTGGCCTTCCTTGCGCGTATAGCGCGCGACGATGGTCTTTTGCACCGTGGGCAGGCCGTCGACGATCTCCTTCACCTTGGCCAGGCTGTCGAGGGTCTTGCCGTTGTAGTAGTAGCCGTCGGCGACGAACAGCAGCTTCGGAGCCACCTGGCCGAAGCGGTCGAGCACGCCCTGCACGCCGAAGTCCGGCGAGGCCGAGGTGAACACCGCGCCGATGGCGGAGGCCGCCAGCAGCGTGATGAGCGTCTCGGGCATGTTGGGCATGTAGGCGGCGACCACGTCGCCGGGCACCACGCCCTCGTTCTTCATCGCCGCCGCCAGACGCGCGACGCGGCGGTAGAGGTCGCCGCGCCCCATGCGGCGCATCAGCTTGTCCTCGCCCCAGAACACCAGCGCGGCGCCGTCGTCGCGGCGGCGCAGCAGGTTCTGCGCGTAGTTGAGGCGCGCCTCGGGGAACCAGCGGGCGCCGGGCATCCTGTCGCCATCGGCCAGCACGACGCCGCCCTTCTCGCCGCGCACCTCGCAGAAGTCCCACACCAGGGACCAGAAGGCCTCCGGCTGCTCGATCGACCAGCGGTGAATCCGGGCGTAGTCGGCGGGCAGGCCGGCGCGGGAGGAGAAGGCGGTCAGGTTGGCGGCGGCGACGCGCGCGGCCGAGGGTTGCCACATCATCTGGTCAGTCATGCTGGTAGATCCCGCGAATGGAGTCTGGCAAAGGCAGGGACTTGCCGGTACGAGGGTTCCACCAGACGATCTTGGAGGCGCCCTCGGCGTAGAGCGTGTCGTCGCCGACGCAACGCATTTCGTAGTAGGTGGGCAGGCTGCTGCGGCCCGGCTTGCCGATCAGGGTCCTGACCTCGACGGTGGCCGGAAACGTGATCGGGCGGAAGAAGGTGCAGCTCGCGTTGACGATCACCGGCCCCTCGTCCACCGCGACGATGTCGGCATAGCCGAGCGAAGCCAGCCAGTCGATGCGCGCCTGCTCGGCGTAGCGGAAATAGACGGTGTTATTGACGTGCCCCAAGGCGTCCATGTCGCCCCAGCGCACGGGGATGAGGGAAGTGTGAACCAGCTGGCGGGGATGTTCCATCGGTGCGCATGATCCATGAAAAGACAGGGCGGGACTGTCGTTGCAAGGACAGTCGCCACGAATGATCCAATTATAATCACGCTCTATCGCCGACCGCGGACGGACCGGACGGCGCCGGCGCCAAGGAGAGGAGAAGACGATGGAACGCGAAGCGATGGAATTCGACGTGGTCGTGGTCGGCGGCGGACCGGCGGGCCTGGCGGCGGCGATCCGGCTCAAGCAGCTCGACGCGGGCATCAACGTCTGCCTGATCGAGAAGGGTGCCGAAATCGGCGCCCACATCCTCTCCGGCGCGGTGATGGACCCGCGCGCGCTGACCGAGCTGTTCCCCGACTGGCAGGAGCGCGACGCCCCCCTCGACACCCCGGTCACGCGCGACCGCTTCGCGCTGCTCACCGACGGCGGCTGCCTGCCCCTGCCCACCTTCACGCTGCCCGCCTGCTTCCACAACCAGGGCAACTACATCGTCAGCCTCGGCGAAGTCTGCCGCTGGCTCGGCCAGCAGGCCGAGGCGCTCGGCGTCGAGATTTACCCCGGCTTCGCCGGCGCCGAGCTGATCGAGGAGGACGGCCGCATCGCCGGCGTCGTCACCGGCGACATGGGCGTGCTGAAGAGCGGCGCGCCCGGCCCCAACTTCCAGCCCGGCATGGAACTGCGCGGCAAATACACGCTGTTCGCCGAAGGCTGCCGCGGCCACCTCGGCAAGCGCCTCGAAGAGCGTTTCGAGCTGCGTAACGGCGTCGGCCCGCAGGTCTATGGCATCGGCATCAAGGAGCTCTGGCAGGTGCCGGATGAACAGCACCAGAACGGTCTGGTGATGCACACCGCCGGCTGGCCGCTCGCATCCGACACCTACGGCGGCGGCTTCTGCTACCACTACAGCAACGGCGCCGGCGAGCGGCTGATTTCCGTCGGTCTCGTCGTCGGTCTCGCCTACAAGAACCCGTATCTCGCCCCCTTCGAGGAGATGCAGCGCCTCAAGACCCACCGCGAGCTCGCGCCGATGTTCGCCGGCGGCAAGCGGCTCGCCTACGGCGCCCGCGCGCTGGCGGCCGGCGGCCTGCAGGCGTTGCCGAAGCTGGTCTTCCCCGGCGGCGCGCTGCTCGGCGACGACGCCGGCTTCCTGGTCGCCTCGCGCATCAAGGGCTCCCACGCCGCCATCAAGTCCGGCATGCTCGCCGCCGAGGCCTGCGCGGAAGCATTGTCCGCCGGTCGTGCCGGCGACGAACTGGCGGCCTATCCCGAGCTGTTCCGCGCCTCCTGGCTTTACGAGGAACTCCACCGCGCGCGCAACTTCAAGCCGCTGATGAACAAGGGCCTCTGGCTCGGCTCGCTGCTGTTCGGCATCGACCAGAACCTGCTGCGCGGCAAGGCGCCCTGGACCCTGCGACTGACGGCCGACCACGCCAAGCTCGAATCCGCCGACCAGCACAAGCCCATCGACTATCCGAAGCCCGACGGCGCGCTCACCTTCGACCGCCTGTCCTCGGTCTTCCTTTCCAACACCAACCACGAGGAAGACCAGCCCTGCCACCTGCGCCTGAGGAATCCGAACGCGCCGATCTCCCTCAACCTCAAGATCTACGCCGCCCCCGAGCAGCGCTATTGCCCGGCCGGGGTATACGAGATCGTCGAGGAGGCCGACGGCCCGCGCCTGCAGATCAACGCGCAGAACTGCCTGCACTGCAAGACCTGCGACATCAAGGACCCCGGCCAGAACATCGACTGGGTGACGCCCCAGGGCGGCGAAGGGCCGATCTACCAGGGCATGTGACTTGTCCGCCCTCCTGCGCCGCCTCGTCGCGCCGTTCCTGCTGCTGATCGCGGCGGCGGCATCCGCCGCGCAGCCGGCCGCGATCCGCGTCGTCCTCGACGACAACTACCCGCCCTACATCTTCCGCGACGCGACCGGCGCGCCGCGGGGCATCCTGAGGGATCTCTGGTCCCTCTGGGAAGAAAAGACCGGCGTGACGGTCGAGCTGATCGCCACCGACTGGGGCAAGGCGCAGCAGATCATGCGCGCCGGCCAGGCCGACGTGATCGACACGATCTTCCGCACGGAATCGCGCGAGAGCATCTACGACTTCTCGCGACCCTACGCGCGCATCGAGGTGCCGATCTATTTCCACCAGGACATCGGCGGCATCACCGACGCCGCCTCGCTCAAGGGCTTCACCGTCGGCGTCAAGGACGGCGACGCCTGCGTCGAATACCTGAACGCCAACGGCATCCGCGACCTGAAGCCCTACCCGAGCTACGAGGCCCAGGTGGAGGCAGCGGTCCGCCACGAGATCCGCCTGCTCTGCATCGACAAGCCGCCGGCCACCTATTTCTTCAACCGCGCGGGCGCGGCCGAGGAATTCCGCCACTCGCCGCCGCTCTACGTCGGCGAGTTCCACTGGGCGGTCGCCAAGGGCAACGACGCGCTGAAGCTGCTCATCGACGAGGGCTTCGCGCGCATCACGGCGCAAGAACGCCAGCTCATCGACGAGCGCTGGCTCGGCACGCGGCTGACCTCCGATCCCTGGGTCGCCGCCCTGCGTCACGCGCTGCCGGTGCTCGGCGGCGTGCTGCTGCTCGTCGCCGCCCTGGTCGGCTGGAACCGGACCCTGCGCCGGCGCGTCGCCGCCGCCACCCGCGAGCTGACCAGCACGCTCGATTCGCTGCGCGAGACCGAAACCCGCCTGCGCACCATCTTCGAGCAGGCCAACGACGCCATCTTCATCATGCGCGGGGCGCAGGTGATCGACTGCAACCGGCGCGCCGAGGCGATGTACCAGATGTCGCGCGAGGTCATCATTGGCGCGACGCCCATCGTCGTATCGCCCGAAGACCAGCCCGACGGCCGCCTCTCGGTCGCCGTCCTCGGCGAAATGGTCGCCCGCGCCGAGGCCGGCGAGCCGGTCATCTTCGAGTGGCGCAACCTGCGGCCGGACGGCAGCGAGCTTGACGTCGAGGTCAACCTGCACCGCATCGATTTCGGCGGCGAGAGCTGCCTGCAGGCCATCGTGCGCGACATCACCGAACGCAAGCGGGCCGAGACGGAAATCCAGCGCCTCGCCTTCTTCGACCCGCTGACGCAGCTGCCCAACCGCCGCCTGCTGCACGACCGCCTGCGCCAGGCGCTGGCCGCCGCCCACCGCCGCCACGGCACGGGCGCCGTCCTGTTCATCGACCTCGACAACTTCAAGACGCTCAACGACACGCGCGGCCACGACACCGGCGACGGCCTGCTCAAGGAGGTCGCCCACCGTCTGCGCGGCAGCGTGCGCATCGAGGACTTCATCGCGCGCATCGGCGGCGACGAATTCGCCGTCCTGCTCGAAGACCTGCACGGACGCCCGAGCGAGGCCGCCGCGCAGGCCGAGGCCGTGGCGCACAAGATCCTCGACGCCGTCGGCCAGCCCTTCCTGCTCGGCACGCTCGAACACCACACCACCACGAGCATCGGCGTCAGCCTGTTCGGCGGCGACGGCAAGGAGTCGCTGGAGGAAATCCTCAAGCGCGCCGACTCCGCGCTGTACCGCGCCAAGACCGCCGGCCGCGATACCCTGCGCTTCTTCGATCCGGCCATGCAGGCGACGCTCGAATCCCGCGCCAGCCTGGAAAGCGAGCTGCGCCGCGCCCTGCCGCAGCAGCAGTTCCAGCTGCTGTTCCAGCCGCAGGTGGACCGCCGGGGACGGATCGTCGGCGCCGAGGCGCTGCTGCGCTGGAACCATCCGGGACGCGGGCTGGTCTCGCCGGCCCAGTTCATCCCGCTCGCCGAGGAGACCGGCCTGATCGTGCCGATCGGCCACTGGGTGCTGGAAACCGCCTGCGCGCAGCTGCGCGCCTGGAACGCCCGGCCCGGCCAGGAAAATCTCAGGATCGCCGTCAACGTCAGCGCGCGGCAGTTCCGCCAGGCCGCTTTCGTCGCCACGGTGCGCGACATCGTCGCCGCCAGCGGCATCGACCCGCGCCACCTGACGCTGGAACTCACCGAAGGGCTGGTGCTGGACAACGTCGCCGATTCCATCGAGAAGATGCACGCGCTGAAGATGCTCGGCATCGGCTTTTCCATCGACGACTTCGGCACCGGCTATTCCTCGCTCGCCTATCTGAAGCGCCTGCCGCTCGACGAACTGAAGATCGACCAGTCCTTCGTGCGCGACATCGCCAGCGACCCCAACGACGAGGTCATCGTCCGCACCATCATCGCGATGGCGCGCAGCCTCGGGCTCACGGTGGTGGCGGAAGGCGTGGAAACGCAGACGCAGCGGCAGTTCCTGCTGCGGCACGACTGCGACGCATACCAGGGCTACCTGTTCGGCCGGCCCCAGTCGCCGGCGGAGTTCGAGACGCTGCTGGACGCGCAAACATCCACGTGAACGCGCCGCTCCACCGGGGCAGGTAAAACTCGGTTCTGGCGGGACGGTGGCGCCGCGCCGGCTCAATCCTCGCCGAGCACTTCCCGGCAATCCGCCAGCAGGAGGTCGAGTTCGTCCGCGCCGATGTCGAGCAGCGCCAGGCTGGCAGCGCCGAGCTTGTCCCATTCCCGCGTCCGGCTCAGGCCGGTGTTCGTCTGGATCAGGTGTTCGGCGGTCTGCGCGATGGCGATGAGCTGTTGCGACGCCGATTCCACCCGGTCGGCAGCGGGCGCCGCGAGGGCGGCCGCGTCGTGGTGGCGGCGGATCGCCTGCTGGATTTCCACCGGCAGGCGCCAGTCCTCGGCGAGCTCGGCGCCGACGACGGCATGGTTGATGGACAGCAGCCGGTCCTCGATCTCGGTGAAGGGCAGCGCCGTCTCCGCGTTGGCCTGGGCGAGGATTTTCGGATATTCGGGAAAGGGGATCATCAGCACCGGGATGCCGCAGTCGCGGAACAGGCCGAAGGTGTAGGCCTCCTCCGGCCGCGCGCGCACGCGGCCGCGCAGGCGCTGCGCGAGCCAGCCGGAGACGCGCGCCGACTGCGCGGCGGAATCCCAGAAGCGCTCCAGGCTCGGCACGCGCGGGAAGGTGTTCTGCAGCGCCTGGCCGGCGATGGTATACACGACGGTCTTGAGGCCGAGGACCAGCAGCGCCTCGGCCACCGAGCGCGCCTGCTTGCCGAAGCCGAAGAAGGGCGAATTCGCCACCTTGATGACGCTCGCCGCGAGGCCGACGTCGGAGCCGACGATCTCGGCGAGATGCTTGAAGTCCGGCTCGTCCTTGCGCATTTCCGCATCCACCTTGTCGAGAATGACCGGACGCGGCGGGATGCCGATGTTGCGGATCTCGGTATGCAGCCGGGACTCGAAGCCGGCGCCGGAGGGCGCCGCGGAGGGAGTAAGAACCGCGCTCATGGTGTGCGTGTCGGCGAAAGAAGTGGCGCGCCGATTATACGGACCGCGACGGCATGGCCGCCTTGCCCGCGATCAACCAAGGATATAGGAAACGGCGGCGCTTACTGCAAGGCGCGCAGCAGGGACTGCACTTCCTCGGCCGATTCGGCGAGGATGCCGGAAAGGGTCTCCTCGTCCACCGCCATCTCGATCTGCGGCGTGCCCGCCTCGGTCGCCTTCTCCGGCGTCCAGTAGAGCGGCGAAGGCACGGGCGCGAGCTCCTCGGCGAGCAACAGCGTGTCGCCGAGGGAGACGGGCGGAATGGCGAGGAAACCCTGCCAGAGCTCGCCGATGGCGGCGGCGACGGCTTCCGGCACTTCGAGCATCTTGAGCAGCGCGGCGCCGACGACGGCCTCGCCGTTCTCCTGCCAGTCGTCGCGCTCGCCTTCCAGCAGTTCGGGAATCTCGCGGGCGCGGGAGATCAGGTAGAAGCCGGCCACCTCGTGGAGGATGCCGGCGAACAGCGCGGTCTCCGGATCCTGGTGGGTAACGCGGCGGGCGATCACGTGGCTCAGGGCGGCGACATGGGCGGTGTGTTCCCAGAGGCGCCGGGCGATCTCCCGGTGGGCCGGATCGGAGGGCTGGCCGGCCATCTGCTTGACCAGCAGCGACATGGCGAGGGAGCGCAGGGTATGGAAGCCCAGCCGCGCCACCGCCTGGCGCAGGTCGGTGATCTCGCGGCCGGAGCGGTTGTAGGCCACCGAGTTGGCCATCGCCACGACGCGCGCCGCCAGCAGCGGCTCGGCCTGCACCAGCTTGGCGGCCTGCTCCATCGAGCAGTCGGGATCGTCGATGGCACGCTTGATGCGCAAGCCGAGCTCGGCGCTGGTGGGGAAGACCAGTTTGCCGCGATCCGCCTCCTCGGCGATGCGGCGGTAGAGTTCGGACTTGTCCATGGCCGCCGAGTCTAGCACCCCGCGCGGACCAGGACGACCGGCGAATTGATGCCGGAATCGCCCTGCATATCGGCGCTTAAAGGCTCGCTTCGTCCAGCGCCAGCACGCTCGCGCCGCCGGCGACGATGGCCCGCGCCAGGCCCGGCGCGGCGGCCAGCACATGGTCGGCGTAGAAGCGCGCGGTCTTGATCTTCGCGCGGCAGAAATCCACCGTCTCGCCGGCGCCGACTTTTCGCAGCGCCGCCAGCGTGGCGCGGCCCATCAGCCAGCCGCCGGCAACACTGCCCATGAGTTCGAGGAAGGGCACGGCGCCCGCCGCCACCTCGCGCACGTTCGCGCCGTACTCGGCGACGATGTAGTCGCCGGCTTGCTCGACGGCGGCTATGCCCGTCGCCAGCGCGGCGGCGACGGCCCGCGCGTCGGCGTCGACCGTCGCCGCGAGCTCGGCCTGGGTGGCGCGCATGTCGGCGATCACGCTCTTCAAGGTCGCCCCGCCCTCGCGGGCGATCTTGCGGCCGATCAGGTCATTTGCTTGTATCCCCGTGGTGCCCTCGTAGATGGTGGTGATGCGCGCGTCGCGCATGAACTGCGCGGCGCCGGTCTCCTCGACGAAGCCCATGCCGCCGTGCACCTGGACGCCCAGGTAGGCGATGCGGTTGGCGGTCTCGGTGAGCCAGCCCTTGACCACCGGGGTCATCAGGTCCACGAAGGCCTGGTTCTTCTGGCGCTCGGCGGCGTCGGCGTGGTGCAGCGCCGCGTCGTGGGCGGCGGCGGTGAAATAGGCCAGCGCGCGCATCGCCTCGGTCTGCGACTTCATGAGCATCAGCATGCGGCGCACGTCCGGGTGCTGGACGATGGCGACGGAATCGGCCGAGCCCTCGATGGCGCGGCTCTGCACGCGCTCCCTGGCGTAGGCCAGCGCATGCTGGTAGGCCGCCTCGGCATGGCCCAGGCCTTCGAGGCCGACGGCGTAGCGCGCCGAGTTCATCATGACGAACATGTACTTGAGGCCCTCGTTCTCCTTGCCGACGAGATAGCCCGTCGCTCCGCCGTTGTCGCCGAAGCTCATCACGCAGGTCGGGCTGGCGTGGATGCCGAGCTTGTGCTCCATCGACACGCAATATGCGTCGTTGCGCGCGCCGAGCGAACCGTCGGCGTTGACGAGGAACTTCGGCACCACGAACAGCGAGATGCCCTTCACCCCGGGCGGCGCGGTCGGCGTGCGCGCCAGCACCAGGTGCACGATGTTCTCCGCCATGTCGTGCTCGCCGTAGGTGATGAAGATCTTCTGGCCGAAGACGCGGAAGCTGCCGTCCGCCCGCGGCTCGGCGCGCGAGCGGATCGCGGCGAGGTCCGAGCCGGCCTGCGGCTCGGTGATGTTCATGGTGCCGGTCCATTCGCCCGAGATCATCTTCGGCAGGTAGAGCGCCTTCTGCTCCGCCGAGCCGCACAGCTCCAGCGCCTCGATGGCGCCGCCGGTCAGCATCGGGCACAGCGAGAAGGCATGGTTGGCCGATTTCCACATCTCGCGCACCGCCGCCGAGACCAGGCGCGGCAGGCCCTGGCCGCCGAACTCGGGGTTCTGGTCGATGCCGTTCCAGCCGTTCTCGACGAACTGGCGGTAGGCATCACCGAAGCCGGGGGGCATGGTCACCGCCTGGTCCGCCCACTTGGCGCCGATCCGGTCGCCGACCTGGTTGAGCGGCGCCAGCACGCCGCCGGCGAACTTGCCCGCCTCTTCGAGGATCGCGGCGACGACGTCCACCGTCGCCTCCTCGCAGCCGGGCAGCGCGGCGACGCGGTCGAGGCCGGCGATTTCCTTGAGCACGAATTGCATGTCCTGCAGCGGCGCGGCGTAGTTCATGGGCGGGATTCCTTCATTTTTTCTGCCAGAGATAGCGCCGGTCGTCGAAGCTGCCGACCCAGCGCGGGTAATAGACCACCATCAGCGTGATGGCGGCGCCGTTGAGCCAGGCCTCGGCGAAGCCCAGCAGGATGTAGAAGGGAAAATATTCGTAAAGCAGCAGGTCGAGCGCGTAGGTACCCGAGACCAGCAGCAGCAGCGAGGCGAACACGCCGGTGGCGACCACGCAGAGCGCCGCGCCGAAGAAGGCGGCGCCGAAGATGAAAATGAAGATGTTCGCCGGCAGCCAGCGCTCGACGCCGCGCAGGATGGCGTGGGCGACGAAGACCGGGAACACCACCATCACCAGCGCGTTGAGCGCGAAGGGCTGCCAGGCCTGCACGCCGTTGAGGGATGCGTTGAAGGTCATCGCCGCCAGCACGATGGAAAGCCCGGCCAGCGCGAGCTGGCGGCCGAACATCAGCGTGAAGGCGGTGACGCCGAGCAGATGCAGGTTGAGCCCCGGCTTGACGCCGGCTTTCATGCTCCACACCACCGTCAGCACGACGATGGTGCCGAGCCAGACGTTGAGCTGGCCGCCGTCGGCCAGCCGCTTCCAGGGCGCGCGCAGGACGGCCCAGAGCAGCGCCAGCAGGTAGGGCAGGATGGCGCCATAGGCCCAGGCATCGGGAAACAGTCCGTCGGGAAAGTTCATAGGCGTGGCGGGAGGATCGGTGCGATCCGCCATAAATTACCACCATCGCGCCCCTCGCCGCATGGCTGCCGGTTCAAAAACTCGGTGCTGGCGGCACGGTGATTCCTGGCACCGCGCGCCGACCGCCCCAAACTCAGACCGCCGCCGTCAGTTCCGGCACGATCTGGAACA
>CAZZFN010000048.1:0-13132 GCA_964653505.1 uncultured Methyloversatilis sp. | reverse complement strand
AGCGGTTCGTGTCGATCGGCTTGCCGGGGCCGATCATGTTGTCCCACCAGCCGACATTCTTCGGGTTGTCGGCATACCAGCCGGCGACGTGATGGTGGCCGGACAGCGCGTGGCAGACGAGGACGGCGTTGTTGCGCTCGGCGTTCAGCGTGCCGTAGGTTTCGTAGGCCAGCGCCCATTGCGGCAGGGTGGTGCCGGCGGCGAGCGCGAGCGGTGCGTCGAAAGCCTGCCGCCGCGCCTCGACCGGGCCAATGCTGGCGCGCTCGGACATGGGGGAAGTTACTGCGGGATGCGGCGCGCGCCGTTGAAGCGGCGGCTCCAGTAGCGATTGGTCATGTCCTCGACGCGCACGCGCTTGCCGGCGCGCGGGGCATGGATGAACTGGCCGTCGCCCAGATAGATGCCGACATGGGAGAAGGCGCGGCGCATGGTGTTGAAGAACACCAGGTCGCCTGGCTGCAGTTCCGATTTCTCGACGCGCTCGCCCTGCTGGGCGATGGCCTTGGCGTTATGGGGGAGCACCAGTCCGAGGGTTTCGTCGTACAGGTATTTGACGAAGCCGGAGCAGTCGAAGCCGGTTTCCGGCGAGCTGCCGCCGCGCTTGTAGCGGACGCCGATGTAGTCGAGGGCGCGATCGAGGGTGTTTTCGACGCCGCCGACCGCCCGCGACATCAGCGAGTCGGGCGGCTGCGGCGCAGCCGTCTCGTCGGCGTGGGCCGCGGCGATGGCGCACGCGCACAGGGCGAGGGCGAGGATCTTGCGCATAGGGGGCGAACTCTAACAGAAAAATCCGCGCCGTCGGGAATTGCGGGGCGGGCTCAGAGCCGCTCGACCAGCGTGCGGATGCGTTCCGGATCCTCGCTGCGCAGCAGGTTTCTCACCTTGGCGGCGAGCTGCCCGGCATCGGCCATGACGACCTGCTGCTTGATCTCGAGCAGCTGGGTCGGATGCATGGAAAACTGGCGCAGGCCCATGCCGAGCAGCAGGCGGGTCATGCGGGGATCGCCGGCCATCTCGCCGCACACGGCGACCGGGATCTCCGCCCGGAGGGCGGAGCGGATGACCTGCGCCAGCAGGCGCAGCACGGCCGGGTGCAGGGGGTCGTAGAGGTGGGCGACCGCCTCGTCGGTGCGGTCGATGGCGAGCAGGTACTGGATCAGGTCGTTGGTGCCGATCGAAAGGAACTGCAGGCGCTTGACGAAGGGACCGAGGGCGAGCGCCGCGGCGGGAATCTCGATCATGCCGCCGACGGCGATGTTCTCGTCGAACTTGCAGCGCCGCTCGCGCAACTGCTGCTTGGCCTGTTCGACCATGGCGAGCGTCTGGACGATCTCGCCGGCGTGGGCGAGCATCGGCACGAGAATCTGCACCTTGCCGCAGGCGGCGGCGCGCAGGATGGCGCGCAGCTGGACGAGGAACAGCTGGGGTTCGGCGAGGCAGTAGCGGATGGCGCGCAGGCCGAGCGCCGGATTGGGCGCCTGGCGTTCCGCCCCGGCTAGGGCGCGCGCCGTCTTGTCCGCGCCGATATCCAGGGTGCGGATGGTCGCCGGCTTGCCGGCGAGCGCCCGGGCGACCTGCCGGTAGGCTTCGAACTGCTCGTCCTCGCCGGGCAGCGCATCGCGGTTCATGAACAGGAATTCGGTGCGGAACAGGCCGACGCCATCGGCGCCGGCTTCCCTGACCTGCTCGACGTCCTGCGGCAGTTCGATGTTCGCCTGCAGGCTGACGGCCACGTCGTCGAGGGTGACGGCGCGCGCCGTCACGAGCCGCTTGAGTTTGGAGCGATCGAGCTCGAGCTCGCGTTTGCGCAGCCGGTATTCCTCCAGCACGCGCGCGTCCGGATCGACGATCAGCACGCCACGGGTGCCGTCGACGATGAGCAGGTCGTCCTCGCGCACCAGCGGGCGGGCATGGTGCAGGCCGACCACGGCGGGGATGGCGAGGCTGCGGGCGACGATCGCCGTATGCGAGGTGGCGCCGCCCAGGTCGGTGACGAAACCGGCGATCTTGAGGTTCTTGAACTGGATCGTGTCGGCCGGCGACAGGTCGCGGGCGACGATGACGAGCTCGCCTTCGCCGCCGCGCTTGCCGAGCCGGCGCGGCCGGTCGAGCAGGACGCGCAACACCCGTTCGACCACCTGGACGATGTCGTGCTTGCGCTCGCGCAGGTAGCTGTCCTCGATCTCGTCGAACTGTGCGACCAGCTGCTCCATCTGCTGCACCAGGGCCCATTCGGCATTGCAGCGGCGCGCGCGGATCAGCGCCTTGGGGGCGTCCGCGATGAGCGGATCCTCGAGGAACATCGCGTGCACGTTGACGATGACCGACAGTTCGCTCGGGGTGCCCGGCGCCAGGGCTTCGTCGTGCAGGGCGGCCAGCTCGGCGCCCACGGTGCGGATCGCCTCCTCGAAGCGGGCGATCTCCGCGTCGATGTCCCGTTCCCGGATCGTGTAGTGGGCCACCTCGAGCAGCGCGTGGGAAACCAGGTGGGCGCGGCCGATGGCGATGCCCTGCGATACCGCCAGGCCGTGCAGGCAAAACGGCATTTCAGTCGTCCTCCCCGAAGCGGTCGGCGATCAGGGCGAGAATCGCGGCCAGCGCTTCCTCGCTCCGTTCGCCCGCGGTATCGACGGTGACGGTGCTGCCCTTGCCGGCCGCCAGCATCATCACGCCCATGATGCTCTTGGCGTTGATGCGCCGCCCGTTGCGCTCCATCCAGACTTCGCAGGGGAAACTGCCGGCCAGCTGGGTGAGCCTGGCGGAGGCCCGCGCATGCAGTCCCAGCCGGTTGACGATTTCGGCGCTGGCTTTGGGCATCAGTGTTTGAGCAGGTTGAGCACGCCGTCGCGCCCGCCGCCCGTGGCGCGCATCAGCAGGGTCTCCATGTCCTTGTCGCGATAGCTGAGCGCGCGCAGCAGCATGGGCAGGTTCACGCCCGCGAGCCCCTCGATCCGGCCGGACCGGAGCAGCTTGGCGGCCAGGTTGGAGGGCGTGGCGCCGTAGATGTCGGTCAGCACCAGCACGCCTTCGCCGGCGTCGACGAGCGCCAGGAGCTTGCGGGCCAGGGGCAGGAGGTCGTTGGGATCGTCGCCGGCCGCGACGCCGAGCTGCATGATCTGCTCGGGACGCCGGTTCAGCACATGGCTGGCGCACTGGATCAGCGTTTCGCCGAGCGCGTCGTGGGTGATGAGGAGAATACCGATCATGCGCGGGACCGCAGGCCGGGGGGGCGGGCGTGACGAGGCATGGCGGCGATTATGGCACGACGTCGACGGTCGGATCGAGGCTCCCGAAGCTCAGACGTTCCTTCATCCCCGCCGTGGCGCTCACCTTGCCCGCGTCATCGACGCGCAGCACCTGGGCGAGGCCGAGCTTTCCCGCCAGCCGCGGCCAGTCGTCGCCGGCGACGAAGAGCGGCTTGGAGAGCACGTCGGAGCGCATGCCCGCCTGCGGCCCCGGCGGGATGAGGACGGTGAGCGATTGCGTCCCCGTCGCCGGCCGGCCGCTGCGCGGGTCGATGAGGTGGCTGTAGCGCCGGCCGTCGAGCTCGAAATAGCGCTGGTAGTCGCCCGAGGTGCCGATGGCCTCTCCGTCGCGCAGCTCGAGGGTGGCCAGCGGCGCGCCGCCCGCCGCCGCCGCGCGCGGATGCTGGATGCCCACGCGCCAGGGCGTGTCGCCCTTGCTGCCCAGGGCCTTGACGTTGCCGCCGATATTGACGAGCGCATTGCGGATGTTGCGCGTCTTGAGGATGGCCACGGCCCGGTCGAGCGCCACGCCCTTGAGATAGCCGCCGAAATCGAGCGCCACGGAAATGTCGGCGCTGGCGATACGGCGCCCGTCGATGGACAGATCGGCGATCGAGGGTTGCGCGGCCATGAGCCGGGCCAGGGCCTGCGGATCGGGCAGGGCGGGCTTGAACTCGTCCCCGTGAAATCCCCACAGGGCGACGATGCGCCCGATGCCCGGATCGAAGAGATATTCGCCTTGCGCGGCCAGGATCTGGGCGGCGACGATGAGTTCGGCCAGCTCTTCCGACACCTCGTGCGGACGGCCGGCGGCGAGCGCCTCGTTGAGCGCGGTGAGTTCCGAGGGCTGCCAGGCGTGGTAGGCGCGGTGCAGCCGGTCGAATTCCTGCAAGACCTCCGCCATGGCGGTGTCGGCGCGGATGTCCGGCGCCCCCCAGATCAGGATCTCGACGCGCGTGCCGAAGACAAAGGCCTCCTGGCTCGCGGGCGGACGCGGCCCGCAGGCGGTCAGGAATACGAGCATCAGAACGATATTTAGCGTGCGCACGAATCAGATATCGAGCTTTTTCAGCTGCATCGCATGGCGTGCTTCGCGCTGGAAGGCTTCCACGACATGGGCCGGGTTCCTGGCGATTGCATCGAGGTCGCCTTTGTCGATCATGACGATGCAAAGATTCGATTCGGACATGATCTTGTTGGCATAGCGTCTGGCTTCGGCGCCAATACCGCCGGTGCCGACGATCACGATGGCGCTGCTTTTGAGGAAGGCGGTGAGTCCAACCTCCTTGGCCACATCGTCCAGTGCAACGCGCGCGGCGTTCTTGCATTGCACTTGCCAACGCGAGAACACGAGTCGCGCCGACTCGAAGATCAGATCGACCTCGGCGCCGCCGGTCGCTTGTGCGCGCAGGCGCGTGGCGACGTAGTCCATGCCCAGCAGCCGCATCAATTTGAACGCCAATGCTTCCAGCGCAAGACCGGCAATATGCCGCTCGTCCGAATTCATTTCGTCCAGAATCGACGACATGGGTTTGTTGAGCAAATCGATGAGTTTCGGGTCGACACGCCGACGTACCTGAGCAAGCATCGGCGCAATGACGTCGGCTTTCAGCTTCGGCGTCGGAGAAATCAGAAAGGGCTTGGCGCCGCGCCCGGCAGTGGTTTTTTGCACGGCGATGTAACCGGACTCGACAAGGGCGTTCAGGACCAGTTTGGGCAAGCTTTTTTCCGGAAACGATGCGCCATAAGTGGCTTCGGCGAGCCTGACGATCTCGCTGGCCGATTGGGGGCGCGTTTCGCCCGTGTTGGCCAGGGCGAGCAAAAAGGCGCGCTGTTGAACGGTCAGGCGGGAGAGTGCGTCGAAGTCGTCGACGGACGCTCCCGTTACCTTGGCCAGGCGATCTTCATCGATTTGCCAGCGATTGCCAACAAAAACCCCCGCTTTTGCCAGCCACAATCGCATCATGCTGGGATGTTTTCCGCCGCTTGGATAGTGGATACCGCGCGCCGCGAGGCCCGAGCGGAGCGTTGTCAGGTCGACCTTCTCGCCGGCGGCGGTCATATCGCGAATGCATTGCACCAACGCCAATCCATTCAGGTTGAGCAGTACATGTCGTGCCAACGCTTCGTAAAGCCTCCGTGGATCGTCTTTCAACTTCAGCAGGGTTCGCCCGAAATCGGTAAGGCGTGCCGCCTCGTCGATCAGGCCGTAGGCTTTCATGCCGAGACGGCAATTCATCGCCAGTTTTTCACGATTCGTCTCGTTGCCGCCGCCATGACGGGCGAAGAAACGGTCTTTGATGGCCGCCTGCAAGACGGAGACAGGACCTCCGCAGGAATGGGACAGACTCAGCAGGTCGGCGAGATCGATTTGCGAGGGCGAAAACTCGCTGCCGAAAGGTAGGTCGCTCGTACGCATCTCGGTCAAAGAAGTGACAATGCCGCCAATGGCAAAGCTTCATCGCAACCCTCGTTCGCCGTATCGCGCGGCGAGACCTTTTTAACGGTCGGCGGACGATTTCTGCCGCCGTCGCTGGCAAGCGGCTGCTTGTCTTCCGGCTGTGCGCAAGGAGAGTGCAGGGTGTAGCGCGAAGGTTTGGTCGCCGCCAAAGACATGCTGTTTTCAAAGCGGGCGATGGCGCCTTGCAGGTATTCCTCCGAAAGTTCGATGCATGCCCAACGGCGCTTCAGCGCTTCCGCGGCCATGCCGGTCACGCAGGAACCGCCAAACGGGTCGACGACGAAATCGCCCGGATCGGTCAGCATCCGGATGAAATACTCCGGCAGTGCGGTCGGAAAACGGGCGGGATGAATGGAAATGCCGTTCTTCCGGCAGTAATCCTGATAACGCCCGTTCGACTCCGTGTTGGCGATCGCCAGCAGGTTGGGTGGAACCGAACCGCCGTTGTCGCGCTGGAACTTGTCGGAAATGTCATGCCCGGAAGGGCGCCGCTTCGCGGTGTAGCCATGTTCGAGGAGACCGAGCATCGATTCGCTGTAGGGTGCGAGCACCCGGCGATTCGATGCCTTCGGCCAGGGCGTCGGGGAAAGCCACCAGATGCAATTGACGGCATCCTTCACGCGCACTCGACGTATGTTGACCCACTCGGCCGGTGTCGGCAGTTTCGACGGATTCCACCAGAAGTGTTCCTGGCACAGGTGAAAGCCGTATTCCTTGCAGAGCATGATCAGCAGCTCGTAGTGGTAGAGCGAACGGGTGGGTTGTCCAGGCTTCCAGGCGCCGCCAATATCGATGACCAGGCTGCCGGAATCCTTCAGCACGCGCCGGAATCCGTCCGCGAAGGGCCTGAACCAGTCGCAGTAATCGTCGGCATCTTCGTTTCCGTAACTTTTTTTGCGCACCAGGCCGAAGGGTGGGGAAGTCACGATCAGATCGACGGATTTTTCGGCGGACTTGGCGTACAGCCAGTCCAGGCTGTCGCCCAGAATCATTTCGCCTTGCGGGGTGCGATGAAACGTGCGCAAACGGTTTGCGTTGTACATCGCCTGCCGCTCCGCCTCGTAAAGGCTGCGCGTCTGCTCCATTCGGCTGGCTTGCCGATCATGGAGGTAACGGAAATACTCGCTGATCGAGGCGCAACCCGCGGCGGCGGCGGATTTCTCGATGTCTTCCCGCTCTTCGCGAGTCAGCCGGAAAGTGGCAAAACTGTCGCGGGGCGCAAGCGTCTTGGGTCTGACCATGACAGGCATTCCATTCTTGTCACACGAAAACTCAATATATCAGCGTTTTTGTGTCACAAGAACTTTTTTCAGGGGCATCGTTCCTCGATCTCCCGCGCGGCGGCCAGCAGGGCCAGGCGGGCCACCACGCCGTAGGCGTAGAAGCGGTTGGGCGGCGCGTCGGGCCCCTGCGCGCTGTCGGGCAGGGTGCAGCCGGTCTCGAAGGCGAGCGGCTTGAAGTGCATGCCCGGCGCGTTGAGATTCTCGTCGATGCCGCGCTCGCCATGGACGCGGTAGAAGCCGCCGACGACATGACGGTCGATCATGTACACCACCGGTTCGGCGACGCCGGCGTCCACCGTCTCGCAGGTGGGCACGCCTTCCTGGATGATGACTTCGCTGACCCTCAACCCTTCCTTGACCACCGCCATCTTGTTGCGCTGGCGGCGATTGAGCGCCTGCACCTCGCTGGCGTCCTTCACCGTCATGATGCCCATGCCGTAGGTGCCGGCGTCCGCCTTGACGACGACGAAGGGCGTCGCGTCGATGCCGTATTCCCGGTATTTCGCGCGGATGTGGAACAACAGCTTGTCGACGTTGGCGGCGAGGCATTCGGTGCCTGCCCGCTCCTGGAAGTCGATTTCGCCGCACACGGCGAACTCGGGATCGAGCAGCCAGGGATCGAGGTCGAGCAACTGGGCGAACTCGCGCACCACGCGGCGGTAGGCGGCGAAATGCTGCGACTTGCGCCGCACGTGCCAGCCGGCGGAGAGCGGCGGGATGACGAACTGTTCGTGCAGGTTTTGCAGGATCGGCGGCGCACCGGCGGACAGGTCGTTGTTGAGCAGGATCGCGCAGGGATCGAACCCGGGGTCGTGCGCCAGGCCGAGGCGGCGGCCGAGACCGTCGGCGCCGCTCGTGCCGAAGCGGCGCAAGGGTTCGAGCGTCAGCTGCTGTCCATCGGACAGGTCGAGGACGGTCGGCTTCTCGATCTCGGGCAGGAGCGAGCCGATGCGCACGTTGAGGCCGGTATGGCGCAGGATGGCCGCCAGCCGCGCGACGTTGGTCAGGTAGAACGGGTTGCGCGTATGGCTCTCGGGCACCAGCAGCAGGTTCTTCGCCTCCGGGCAGATCCTCTCGACGGCGACGGCCGCGGCCTGGACGCACAGCGGCAGCATGGCCGCGGCCAGGTTGTTGAAGCCGCCGGGAAACAGGTTGGTGTCGACAGGAGCGAGCTTGAAGCCGCTGTTGCGCAGATCGACCGAACAGTAGAACGGCGGCGTATGCTCCAGCCACTGGCCGCGCAGCCAGCGCTCGATGGTCGTCTCATTGTCGAGAAAGCGCTTTTCGAGGGCCAGCAGCGGCCCGGCGAGCGCCGTGGCGAGATGGGGAACCATGGCGGACGATCTTACACCAGCCGCTCCGACCGCCCCGGGATCGTAGGCGTAAAATGGAGATCCTTTTCGAGGAGCACAGGCGCAATGAATCCGGACAACCCCCAGACGATCGAGCTTGCCGTGGCGGCGGACGGCATGACCGGCCCCGGTGCCGGCATCGTCGCCTCCTTCGTGCCGGCGACCCGCGGCGAGCCCGCGGTGATCGCCCTGGCCTGCGATCCGCGCCACGACCCCGGCCGGACCATCCAGGAGCTCGCTCCCCACGCCATCGGCTGGCTGCGCGCCCGGCTGGGCGATGCCGTGACCGGTGCGGTCTGGGTGACGATCGACAACTTCGGCCGCTTCAACCGCGCCCGCCCGGATTTCGCCCACCAAGTCGGCGCCGGGCCGTCCCAAGCCGACGCGCGCCCCCCGGTGGGGGGCAGCGAGCCGGGGTTGCGAGCGTGGGGGGCCAACCAAGTCGGCGCCGGGCGGATGGCGCCCCATGTCGACTACCAGCGCTTCGGGGACGGGGTGAGCATCGACGCGTTCTACCGCGATGTCGGCGCGGCCGGCGAGGCGGCGATCGAACTGCTCTCGGCCCTGGTCGAGCGTCCCAGCCAGAATCCGATGACCCCGCCGATGGCGGAATTCCTCGACGTGATCGAATCGCACAGCAACCTGCCCGCGCCGGGCCTGATCTTCCGCAAGGTCGCGCTGGCGGCGGAAGAGGGCGACGCGCGCAAGGTGGCCGGCGTCATCCAGCCCGACCCGGTGATTGCGTCCTCGCTGATCAACTACGCCAATGCCGCCCGTTTTGCCGCCGCCGGCAAGACCGCCTCGGTGCCGCAGGCGGTCACGCGCCTGGGCACCGGTTTCGTCAAGCGCATCGTCTTCGTCGCCGAGATGATGGTGCGCTACCAGAAGGGCGTCTGCCCGGGGTTCGACTATCGGGCGTTCTGGCTCAACGCCGTCGCCACCGGGGCGGCGATGCGCGCCCTGCTGCCCGAATACGAGATTGCCGCCACGCGCGCCGACGATGCCTTCACCACCGGCCTGGTCTCCGGCATCGGCTGGCTCGCCGTGGCGGAAACCTATCCGGCCCTGATGGCGCGCTACCTGGAGCGCTGCAAGGATGCCGACCCGATCACCAAGGCGCGGGCGCAGCGCGAGGTTTTCCCCTGCGAGATCGGCAGGGTATCGGAGCGCTACCTGCAACGTTTCGAATTTCCCGAAGCCGTTTCCGCCGCTGCCGCGGGACGCAGCGACGTCGACCGCCAGTGGTACGACGTGCTGGCGCGCGCCGTGCGCGTGGCCCAGGCCATGGCGCCCTTCGAGTGCCTCGCGATTCCCGCCACGCTGCCCGTCCCCGAGCCCTGCCGGACCGAATGGGCGAACTGGCAGGGCTTCGTCGCCTCGATCAAGTAATCCCCCTTTCGCGCGCAGGCATTCGCCCGATCCGTCCGGATGATCCTCCTGCGCTCGCTTTGCCTGGCCCGCGCCGGACGTCCGCTCGTCCGCGACGTGTCGCTCCAGCTGCATCCGGGCTGGAAGATCGGCCTGACCGGGGCCAACGGCTGCGGCAAGTCTTCCTTCCTGGCCCTGCTGCGCGGCGAGCTGCATGCCGAGAGCGGCGATCTGGAACGGCCCGCCGGCTGGCGCATCGGCCACGTGGCGCAGGAAACTCCCGCCCTGCCCGCCCCGGCGCTCGAATTCGTGCTCGACGGCGATGCCGAGCTGCGCCAGGTCGAGGCGGCACTGCGCGCTGCGGAGGCCGCCCACGATGGCCATCGGATCGCCGAGTGGCATGCGCGCCTGACCGACATCGACGGCTATCGCGCCCCGGCGCGCGCGGCCGAAATCCTCGACGGCCTGGGCTTCGCGCAGGCCGACCACCGTCGTGCCGTGGCCGACTTTTCCGGGGGCTGGCGGGTGCGCCTGAATCTCGCCCGCGCGCTCATCGCGCGCGCCGACCTGCTCTTGCTGGACGAACCCACCAACCACCTCGATCTGGATGCCGTGCTGTGGCTCGAAAGCTGGCTCGACCATTTTTCCGGCACCCTCGTCGTCATCTCGCACGACCGCGATTTTCTCGACGCGGCGACGGGGCGCATCCTCCACATCGAGTCGGGCGGCATGCGGCTGTATGGCGGCAACTATTCGGCCTGCGAGCGCGCCCGCGCCGAGCGGCTGGCCCTGCAGCAGGCGATGCACGACAAGCAGCAGCGCGAGATCGCCCATCTGCATGCCTATGTCGAGCGTTTCCGCGCGCAAGCCACGAAGGCGCGACAGGCGCAAAGCCGCCTCAAGGCGCTGGCGCGCATGGAGCTCATCAGCGCCGCGCATGTCGATGCGCCCTTCGCGTTTTCCTTTCCCGCGCCCGAGGCCCTGTCCGATCCGCTGCTCGCCATCGAGGACGCGAAAGTCGGCTACGGCGGGACGGCGATCCTTGCCGATGTGCGGCTGACGCTGCGCCCCGGCAGTCGCATCGGCCTCCTGGGCAGGAACGGCGCCGGCAAGTCCACGCTGGTGAAGCTGCTGGCCGGCCAACAGTCGGCCCTGGCAGGACGGCGGATCGAAGGCCGCCACCTGAAGATCGGCTATTTCGCCCAGCACCAGATGGAATTGCTGCGGCCCGACGAAAGCCCCCTGCAGCACCTGGCGCGGCAGGAGCCGCAGACGCGGGAGCAGGAATTGCGCGACTATCTGGGCGGCTTCGATTTTTGCGGCGACCGGGCGTCTGCACCCTGCGGGAATTTTTCCGGCGGCGAGAAGGCGCGCCTGGCGCTGGCGCTGATGATCCGCACGCGCCCGAACCTGCTCCTGCTCGACGAGCCCACCAACCACCTCGACATCGAGATGCGCGCAGCGCTCACGCTCGCCTTGCAGGAGACCGAGGCCGCCGTGGTGCTGGTCTCGCACGACCGCCATCTGCTGCGTACCACGGTCGATGAGCTGTGGCGGGTGGCCGATGGCCGCGTCACGCCTTTCGACGGCGATCTGGACGACTACGCCCAGATGCTCGCGCGTCGGCGCGCCGAAGCAACCGCGCCCGCCGACCCGGCCGGCAAGCATCGCCGCCTCGGGGATCGGGCCGCGAAAAAGGAGGCGCAGGCGCAGCGGCGCAAGCTGGCAAAGGAGATCGAGCAGATCGAACGGGATCTGGCGCGCTGGCAGGCGGAAAAGTCGGCGCTGGCGGGACGGCTCGCCGACCCCGCCGTGTATGCCGACCCCGCCCGCGCGGGCGAGGCGGCCCGTGCGGACGCCGAGCTGGGCCGGCAGATCGACGCGGCCGAGTCGCGCTGGCTGGAACTCCACGCGGCGCTGGAAGCGGCCTGAGGGTTAGAATCGCCTCCATTTTCCGCTGGGAGCCTGCCGTGCAGCTGGTGTGTCTGGACCTCGAAGGGGTGCTCGTGCCCGAAATCTGGATCGAATTCGCGCAGCGCACCGGCATTGCCGAGCTGCGGCGCACCACGCGCGACGAGCCCGATTACGACCGGCTCATGCGCGGCCGCCTGGCGCTCCTCAAGCAGCACCGCCTGGGCCTGCCCGACATCCGGAAGGTGATCGCGGCGATGGGGCCGATGCCCGGCGCACAAGATTTTCTCGATGCCCTGCGGCGCGACTACCAGGTCGTCATCCTGTCCGACACCTTCTATGAATTCGCCATGCCGCTGATGGCCCAGCTGGGCTACCCGACGCTGTTTTGTCACCGCCTGGAGACGGATGGGGAGGGCTGGGTGACGAATTACCGCCTGCGTATGCCGGACCAGAAACGCGAAGCCGTGCGCCGCTTCAAGGAAATCAACTTCAAGGTGATCGCCGCCGGCGACAGCTACAACGACACGGCCATGCTGGCCGAGGCCCATGCCGGCATCCTGTTCCATCCGCCGCAAAACGTCATCGACGAATTCCCGCAGTTTCCGGTGACGAATTCGTATGCCGAACTGCGCGTCGAGATCGACAAGGCCGCACAAAGAATCTGATGCACCGCGACCGCTTCTACACCCTGTCTGCGTCCTGTCCCGACCGTTCGGGCATCATTGCGCGCGTCACCGGCTTCATTGCCGCACACGGGGGCTGGATCCTCGAATCGAGCTTCCACGCCGACGACACGGAGCGGCGCTACTTCATGCGTATCGAGGTAAGGGCCGACTCGCTGCCCTTCATGCTCGGCGAATTTCGCCAGCGCTTCGCCCCGGTGGCGCAGGCGCTGGAAATGGACTGGCAAATCACCGACAGCGCGGTAAAGAAGCGCGTCGTCGTGCTGGTCAGCCGGCAGGAGCACTGCCTCTACGACCTGCTGGCACGCTGGCAGGCGAAGGAGCTCGACATCGAGATCCCCTGCGTGATCTCCAACCACGAGACCCTCAAGGGCTTCGTGCAGTGGCACGGCATTCCCTTCCACCACGTGCCCGTCGCGCCCGAGCGCCGGGCCCAGGCCTTCGCCGAGGTGCGCCGGCTCTACGAGGAATCGCGCGGCGACACGATGGTGCTGGCGCGCTACATGCAGATTCTTCCGCCCGACCTCTGCGCGGCCTTTCCCGGCCAGATCCTCAACATCCACCACAGCTTCCTGCCCAGCTTCGTCGGTGCCAAGCCTTATCACCAGGCCTATGCGCGCGGGGTCAAGCTGATCGGCGCGACCTGCCACTACGTCACCTCGGAACTGGATCAGGGGCCGATCATCGAGCAGGACGTGATCCGCATCGACCATTCCGACGCCCCCGAGGACATGGTGCGCTACGGCAAGGACATCGAGAAGACCGTGCTGGCGCGCGGCCTGCGTTACCATCTCGAAGACCGTGTGCTGGTGCACGGCCACAAGAC
>CAZZFN010000047.1:0-13374 GCA_964653505.1 uncultured Methyloversatilis sp. | reverse complement strand
GCCGTCCCGGCAGAACCGATTCTGCTCGAGGCCGGCGCGGGCAGCGGCAGGCTTGCCGCCGATCTGCTCCTCGCGCTCGATGTCCTGGGCGCGCTGCCCGTGCGCTACGAAATCGTCGAGCTCTCGGGCGAACTGCGCGCCCGCCAGCGCGAAACGCTCGAGGCGGCCGTTCCCCACCTCGCTTCCCGCGTCGTTTGGCGCGACGAACTGCCGGAAAGATTCTCCGGCTGCGTCGTGGCCAACGAACTGCTCGACGCCTTGCCGGCGCATGCCGTGGCGTGGCGCGACGCCGGATGGATGGAGCGCGGGGTGACGGAGCAGCAGGGCCGCTTCGTCTGGGCGGACGAGCGGCCCGCGCAGGGCGCGCTCGCCGCGGCGATGGCGGCCCTGCCGGTGGAGGCGCCATATGCGAGCGAAGTCGGCCTGGCGGCGCGCGCCTGGGTTGCGGAGTGGGGCCGCCGCCTCGAGCGCGGCGCGCTGCTGTTGCTCGACTACGGCCTGCCGCGCCACGAGATCTACCATCCGCTGCGCCGGCGCGGCACCCTGCGCTGCCACTACCGGCACCACATGCACGAAGATCCGTTTTGGTGGCCGGGGCTGTCGGACATCACGACGCACGTCGATTTCACCGCCGTCGCCGAGGCCGGCTTCGACGCCGGACTCGACGTGCTGGGCTACACGAACCAGGCGGCTTTCCTGATCAACTGCGGGATCGGCGCACTGCTCGCCGCGCGCCAGGAAGCCGGGGGCGAGCAGGCGCTGCGCGCCGCCGGCGCGGTGCAGATGTTGCTCGCGCCGCGCGAGATGGGCGAGACCTTCAAGGCCATCGCCCTCGGCAAGGGCATCGACGCGGCGCTGCTGGGGTTCGCCTGCGGCGACCGCAGCCATGCGCTGTGAACCTTAACGTGAAACGCCTTACGTGCCGACCGCCACCGCCTGCGTTTCATCGACCGGGGGTGGCCCGAGGTCGGCGATGCGGCGTTATCGACGGGATGCGCCCCACGGCGCGACCTTGAGCAGCAGCAGCATGCCGGGCAGGGCCAGCGCGCCGCACGCCAGGAAAAACGGCGCCCAGCCCAGCGCCTCGATCAGCCAGCCGGTGGTCGCATTGACGAAGGTGCGCGGCACGGCGGCCAGGCTGGTGAACAGGGCGAACTGCGTCGCCGTGTAGAGCGGATTGGTCGCCCGGGCGATGAAGGCGACGAAGGCGGCCGTGCCCAGCCCCGCGCCGAGCGCCTCGCAGCCGATCACCACGGCCAGCCGCATCTGCGCCGCACCGTCGATGACGCCCTGCGGCCCGAGCCAGGCCAGCCAGTAGAAGCCGAGGACCGTCACCACCTGGACCACGCCGAACACCCACAGGGCGCGATTGATGCCGAGCCTGACCATCCACAGCCCGCCGAGCAGCCCGCCGATCACCGCCGGCCACAGGCCCGCATGCTTGGCGATCAGGCCGATGTCGGTCTTGCTGTAGCCCATGTCGAGATAGAAGGGCGTGGCCAGCGCGGTGGCCATCGAATCGCCGAGTTTGTAGCAGAAGATGAAGGCGAGGATCAGCAGGGCTGCCTTGAGGCCGGCGCGGCCGAGAAACTCGCGAAAGGGTTCGACCACTGCGGCGCGCAGCGTGGTCGGCGCCGTGCCGGCGATGACCGGTTCGCGGATCAGGAGGGCCATGGCCATGCCGGGCAGCATGAACAGCGCGGTGACGAAAAATACCGTATCCCACGGCAGGTGGTCGGCCAGGATCAGCGACAGCGATCCCGGCACCAGGCCGGCGATCCGGTAGGCATTGACATGCACCGCGTTGCCCAGGCCGAGCTCGCGGTCGGCGAGCAGCTCCCGGCGGTAGGCATCGAGGGCGATGTCGGCGGTGGCCGACATGAAGGCGAGCAGGGCGGCCAGCCAGACGATCGCGCCGAGCTGCTCGGTCGGCGAGAGCTGGCCGAGCGCAACGATGATCGCCAGCAGGCACGCCTGGGTGAAGAAAATCCAGCCGCGCCGCCGTCCCAGGGGCGGGATGTAGCGGTCGAGCAGCGGCGCCCAGAGGAACTTCCAGGTGTAAGGAAACTGGATCAGGGCGAACAGGCCGATCGCCTTCAGGCCGATGCCCTCGGTGCGCAGCCAGGCCGGCAGCAGGTTGAGCAGCAGATAGAGCGGCATGCCCGACGCGAAACCGGTGAACACGCAGATCAGCATGCGGCGGGTGAGCAGCGTCGAGAGCCAGTCGGACATGGTTGCGCATGCTAGCAGCCGGTGCGCCCGCCCGGGCGGGCTATAATGCGGCCACGCGCCCGTAGCTCAGATGGATAGAGTACAGCCCTCCGAAGGCTGGGGTCGGACGTTCGAATCGTCTCGGGCGCGCCAGTTTCAAGTCGGAGCGCTTCCTGCGCCACATCTACCGGCAGCGGAACTGGAATCCCGGTGTGAAGCGGAAATCGTTGCGCATCGTAGCCGCGTGAGCTACATTTGTAGCCTCTGATGCTTCAATCTCTATCCGACCTTCTTTTCACGGACTATCGCCGCCGGGTGCTGGGGCTTCTGTTGCTCCACCCTGAACGGCAAAGCCATGTGCGCGAGATCGCACGCCTGACGGGCACCACTGCCGGCACGCTGCACAAGGAGCTGTCCCGTCTCGCCCAGGCAGGCATTCTGCGGCGCACCGAGCAAGGCAAGCAGGTCTATTACGCCGCCAACCGCGACTGCCCAATCTTCGAGGAACTGGCGAGCATCCTGCGCAAGACCTCCGGGCTGGCCGACGTACTGCGCGAAGCACTGGCGCCGGTGGCGGAAAAGCTGCGCGTCGCGCTCGTCTTCGGCTCGGTGGCGAAGGGGACGGAACAGGCAGGCAGCGATGTGGACGTGCTCGTGGTGGGCGATGTGGGCTTCGCCGATGTCGTGCGTTTGCTTCACCCGGCGCAACCGGCGCTCGGGCGCGAGACCAATCCCAAAGTCTATGGCGCGGACGAATGGCGGGCCAAGCTGCGTGCGGGCGACCCTTTCGCCCGCGACGTGCTGGCGAAACCGAAAATCTTCCTGATCGGGAACGACCATGACCTTGCAGAATCTGCTGGGCATCAGCCTTGATGCGATGACGCCCAACCGTGAAACGGTCGCCCGCCTCCTGGCTGCGGCCGAGCGCAATCTCGCCGATGCGGCGCTGCCGGGCCTGAGCCCCGAGAACCGCTTCGATGCCGCCTACAAGGCGATCATGCAGTCCGCCATGGTCGCGCTGCATGCCAACGGCTACCGGACGCTGACGAGCCGGCCAGGGCATCATCAGACCGCGATCCAGACCCTGCCGCAGACGGTAGGCCTGGCGACCGGGCAGATGATCGTCCTCGACGCCCTGCGCAAACAGCGCAACCTCGCCGACTACGACGGCGACCCAGTGCCCGACTCCGCCGTGCGCGACTGCATCGCCGGCGCGCAAACACTGTTCGTGCACGTGAAGCAGTGGCTGACCGCGAACCGGCCCGATCTGCTGTGAGGGAACGTGCCACCCCCGGTCGGCATCAGCCGACCAGCGCGACGCTCTTCACCTGAACCCACACCGTCTGCCCCGGCCCGAGCTCGAGAGCGCAGGCCGAGCGGCGCGTGATGCGGGCGATCACCGGTGCGCCGGCCCCGAGCGACAGGCGCACGAGGGCGAGGGCGGGGTGCGCTTCGTCGGCGAGCTCGACGACCTGCGCCGGCAAGGTGTTGAGGATGCTGGTGTCGAGAACCGGCGCGCGCGCGATGCTGACGTCGCGCGCCAGGATGCGCACGCGCACGCGCTGACCGAGCGGCTGTCCGCCGTCGCGCACCCAGAGGGACGCCCCTGTGGCGCCGTCGATGCCGATGCGGGCGAGCCGCCATTTTTCGTCGCGCTCGACCACCGTGCCGTCGAGCACCACGCCGGTATCCTCGCCGAGGCGGATCGGCAGATCGAGCCGCGCCAGCGTGTCGGTCAGCGGCCCCTGCGCGACGGCCCGGCCGCCATCCATCACGACGATGTGGTCGGCCAGCCGGGCCACCTCGTCCGACGCGTGGCTCACGTAGAGCACGGGAATCTCGAGCGCGCCGTGCAGGCTCTCGAGATAGGGAATGATCTCGTTCTTGCGCGCCAGGTCGAGTGCGGCGAGCGGCTCGTCCATCAGCAGCAGGCGCGGCAGGGTGAGCAGGGCGCGCGCGATGGCGACGCGCTGGCGCTCGCCGCCCGAGAGCCGCTCCGGCTTGCGCCCGAGCAGGGCGCCGATACCCAGCAGATCCACGATCTTTTCGAACTCGGCGCTGGCGGGACGGCGGGGGCAGCGCTTCATGCCGTAGTCGAGATTGCCGAGCACCGTGAGATGCGGGAACAGGCTGGCTTCCTGGAACACGTAGCCGAGCGGCCGGCGGTGGGTCGGCCGGAAGCTTCCGGCGTCCTGCCAGGTCTCGCCATTGACGACCAGATGTCCCGGCGCGCGTTCGAGACCGGCGATGCAGCGCAGCAGCGTGGTCTTGCCCGAACCGGAATGGCCGAACAGCGCAGTCACGCCGCGCCCCGGCAGGGTCAGGTCGACATCGAGAACGAAGCCGGGGTAAGCGTGCCGGAAGCGGGCGAGGATCCGGGAAGCTGTCTCAGCCATGGCGCGCCGGCCGCGCGCCCGGCTTGAAGTGGTTGACGAGCAGCAGGACGACGAAGGAAAAGGCCAGCATGCCGCCGGCCAGCCAGTGGGCCGAAGCGTAGTCCATCGCCTCGACATGGTTGTAGATCGCCATCGAGAGCACCTGGGTCTGCCCCGGTATGTTGCCGCCGATCATCAGGATCACCCCGAATTCGCCGACGGTATGCGCGAAGCCGAGCACGCTGGCGGTGATGAAGCCGGGGCGGGCGAGCGGCAGCACCACGGTGAAGAAGCTGTCCCAGGGTCCGGCGCGCAGGGTCGCCGCCGCTTCGAGCGGCCGCTCGCCGATGGCCTCGAATGCCTGCTGCAGGGGCTGGGCGACGAAAGGCAGGGAATAGATGACCGAGGCGACGACCAGGCCGGCGAAGGTGAAGGGCAGCAGGCCGAGCCCGAGCGCCTGGGTGAGCCGGCCGACCGGACCCTCCGGCCCCATCAGCACCAGCAGATAGAAGCCGAGCACCGCGGGCGGCAGCACCAGCGGCAGCGTGACGATCGCGCCGACCGGCCCTTTCCAGCGCGAACGCGTGCGCGCCAGCCACCAGGCCAGGGGCGTGCAGATCAGCAGCAGCAACACGGTGGTGAGGGAAGCCAGCTTGACGGTCAGCCAGACCGCGGCGATGTCGCCCGCGCTCATTCACGGACCGTAGCCGAAGCCGCGAATCACCGCCTGCGCCTTGTCGCCCCGCAGATAAGCGAGCAGCGCCTCGGCGGCGGGGTGACCCTTGCCGCCCGTCAGCAGCACCGCGTCCTGGCGGATCGGCGCGTGGAGATGGGGCGGCACGATCCAGCCCGAGCCCGCCGCGATGCGGCCGTCCCGCACGACCTGGGAAAACGCGACGAAGCCGAGCTCCGCATTGCCGGAAGCGACGAACTGGTGCGCCTGGGAGATATTGTCGGCGGTGACGAATTTCGGCCGCAGCGCCTCGGTCAGCCCGAGGGCCGTCAGCGTTTCGATGGCCGCCGCGCCATAGGGCGCGAGCCGCGGATTGGCCAGCGCGAGATGCCGGAATTCGCCGGCTCTCAGCACTTCGCCGCGATCATCGACGAAGCCGGCGCGGGCCGACCACAGCACCAGGCGGCCGACGGCGTAGGTGAAGCGCGTGCCGGCGACCGCGGCGCCTTCCGCTGCCAGCCGGGCCGGCGTGGCAGCGTCGGCGGCGAGGAAGACCTGGAAGGGTGCGCCATTCCTGATCTGGGCGTAAAACTTGCCGGTCGAGCCGAAGGCGAGCGTGGCCCGATGACCGGTGTCCCGCTCGAACTCGGCAACGATCCGCTTCATCGGCGCGGCGAAGTTCGCCGCGACGGCGACGACGACCTCGCCGGCGTGGACGCAACCGGCCGGGCAGAGGGCGAGGAAGGCGAGGAGGACGAGCAGGCGGCGCATCATGATCGGGGCCCCAAGCATAACGCAGAATCGATGCGCGGGCCGGCCCGAGGCCGATGCTGCGGCGTTAGTGCTCCCCCTTGGTACGGCGGATGCCGGCCAGGCGGTTGCCCTGCTTTTGCGGCCCGCCATAGGGAAACAGGACGTGCAGGTAATGGTTGTTGCCGCGCTCCGGGCCCCACACCGCGCGGAAGTGCTTGATCATGTCGCGCACCTGTCCCTGCACCTGACGCTCGGCGTAATGTTCGCGAATGAAGCGGATCACTTCCCAGTGCTCTTCGGTGAGCTCCAATCCTTCCTTCTTTGCCAGTGCGACGGCAAAGGCTGGCGACCATTGGCTCAGGTCCTGGATGTAGCCCTCCTGGTCGGTAGCGATCAGCTCGCCGTCGGCATCGACGAATTCGGTGCGCACCGCATAGGGATTGGTTTTCATGTCTGTCCTTTCACAGAGTTGCGACATAGGCGGCGAGGTTCCTGATGTCCTCGTCCGAGAGGTCTTTTGCCCAGGGGGCCATCAGATTGGTGAGCGGTCCGACCTGCGCTCCCGAGCGGTAGATGACGAGCATGGTTGCGACCCACTCCTCCGGGCGCCCGGCGACCGCCGGCGTGAACTTGCCGCCGATGCCGAGCCGGTGATGGCATAGCCGACAGGAGGCTTCATACTTGTCCATGCCGGCGCGCACGATCGCTGCGCGCGCCGGGTCGACGGCCTGCAGTCGTTCCAGCTTGGCCAGGTCCGGCCCCTTGCGCATCTCGGCATCGCCGCTCTGGATGATGCCCTGCAGCATGAAATGCACGCCCACGCCCACCGCCGCCACCAACGCTATCCAGCCGATACTCCGATACATCCTTGCATCCTTCCCCGCATCCGGTCGGGCCGTTTTCGGCGGGGCGCGACCGGGAATCAGCGGGCGGACAGGTTCCGCTTGGTGCGTACGATCTGGTAGGAGCGAGCGATATAGCCGAACGGAAAGCTCCAGACATGAACCAGGCGGGTGAAGGGGAACAACAGGAACAGCGTCAAACCGAGGAACAGGTGGATCTGGAACACCATCTCGGTATTGGCGACCAGTTCCGGCTTGGGAGCGAACAGCACGATGCTCTTGGCCCATTGCGCCAGGGCCATCATGGTGTCGGCACTGCCCTGCGCGGCATGGTGCGCGGTGGTAAAGGTGGTGACCAGACCGGAACCCAGGGTCACCAGCACCCAGATCAGGATGAAGGTGTCCGAGCCCCTGCTGGAAGCGCTCACACGCCGGTTGGTCAGGCGGCGGAACAGCAGCATCAAACCGCCGATCATGCACAGCAGGCCGAGGAAGCCGCCGCCGTACATCGCGATGTCCTGCTTGCCGAGCGAGGAGAGGCCGATGGCTTCCCAGACCGCATACGGCGCCAGCAGGCCGATCAGGTGGCCGAAGAAGATGCCGATCACGCCGATGTGAAACAGGTTGCTGGCAAGCCGCATGTTCGCGTTGGAAAGTATCTGGCTGGATGCGCTGGTCCAGCCATACTGCTCGCGGTCGAAACGGATCCAGCTGCCGATCGCGAACACGCTCAGGCAGATGTAGGGGTAGATCCCGAAGATCAGGTTGTTCCAGTCGAAGGTCTCGTTCATGTCTTGCTCCTTAGGCAGCCAAACGGGAAGGTGTGGCGCAGCTTTTCAAACGGGTGAGGGTGGCGCGGCTCTTGACGATGGCAACCAGCGGCGCGTAGGGGCTGCCGGCCTTGGCCAAATTGTCGGCCAGCACCGTCAGCACCTTGTGGGCGTCGGCCAGAAAGGCCGTGGCCTCGCCGTCATCCAGCGTGGCGACGAATTCGAGGACCAGCGGCAGGTAGTCGGGCAGTTCGTTGGCCGCCACCCGCATGCCGTAGTCCCCGTACAACTCGCCCAGGTCGATCAGCGCCGGGCCGCGGTTTCTGTCGTTGTCGTCGCCGAACAGGTGGTGGGTCAAATGCAGGCTGTGCTCCGGCGCCAGGTCGAAGGTCTTGACATAGCTCGCCTGCAGTTCGATCGGCGCCATGCCGGCAACGTGGTCGAGGAACGCGTCGAGCGCTTCTCTTTCCGCCGCTTCGATGGCAGGGCTGCGCGCGATCGCGGCGCGGATCTCGTCGACCTGGTCGAGCAGCGCCTGATCGGGGTAGTCGAGCAATGCCGAAACGATTTTGTAGATGGACATGGGGGCTCCTCCCTTACCGGTCGGCCGAGGGCGCCAGCTCGGCCGGCTCCGGCGTTTCCTTGCGGCGGCGCGGGAACAGGGTGATCTTGCTGATGCCGAGCGACGAGTCGTTGCCGAAGGTGAAGCCGTTCTGGCCCTGGAAGCCGTAGGCGTCGTCCATGCGCTCTTCCTGGTGGCTGGTCGGGATGACGAAACGGTCTTCGTAGTTGGCGATCGCCAGATAGCGATACATCTCCTTCACCTGATCCTCGGTGATGCCGGCGCTCTCCAGCGCGCGCGTGTCGACCGTGCCCTCGACGTGCAGGGAACGGTAGTAGCTGCGCATGGCGATCATGCGGTTGAGGGCGACGCGGATCGGCTCTTCCTTGCCCGCGGTCATCAGGTTGGCGAGATAGCGGGTCGGCGTGCGCATCGTGCCGGCCAGCGGGATGGCGCCGTCCGGGCCGACCGGCAGCTTGCCCTGGTCGATTTGCGACTGCACCGGCGAGAGCGGCGGCACATACCAGACCATCGGCAGCGTGCGGTATTCGGGGTGCAGCGGGAAGGCGATTTTCCACTCGATGACCATCTTCCAGATCGGCGACTTCTGCGCGGCGACGATCCAGTCTTCGTTGATGCCTTCGGCGCGCGCCGCGGCGATCACCGCGGGATCGTGCGGATCGAGAAAGATGTTGCAATGCGCTTCATACAGATCCTGTTCGTTGCCGGTGCTGGCCAGCGCCTCGATGCGGTCGGCGTCGTAGAGCATGATGCCGTTGTAGCGGATGCGGCCGACGCAGGACTCCGAGCACACCGTCGGCATGCCGGACTCGACGCGCGGATAGCAGGCGATGCACTTCTCGGCCTTGCCGGATTCCCAGTTGTAATACACCTTCTTGTAGGGGCAGGCGCTCTGGCAAAAACGCCAGCCGCGGCACTTGTCCTGGTCGACCAGGACGATGCCATCCTCTTCCCGCTTGTAGAGCGAGCCGGAGGGGCAGGCGGCGACGCAGGCCGGGTTCATGCAATGGTTGCAGATGCGCGGCAGGTAGAGATTGAAGCTGTTCTCGAACTGGCCGAGCATCTCCTTCTCGACGTTGTCGAGATTCTTGTCGACGCTGCGCTTGGCGAACTCGCCGGCCAGGTCGTCTTCCCAATTCGGGCCCCAGGTGATCTTTTCGATGGGATCGCCGCTGAGCATCGACAGCGGCCGTGCGGTCGGCGCCGCCTCGGACAGCGGCGCGTTCTGCAGGCGTGCGTAGTTGTAGGTGAAGGGCTCGTAGTAGTCGTCGATCTGCGGCAGATCGGGGTTGGCGAAGATGTTGAGCAGCTTGGCGGCGCGACCGCCCGACTTGAGCTCCAGCTTGCCGTTGCGGAGCTCCCAACCGCCCTTCCACATCTCCTGGTTTTCCCACTGCTTCGGGTAGCCGATGCCGGGCTTCGACTCGACGTTGTTGAACCAGACGTATTCGACGCCCTTGCGGTTGGTCCAGGTATTTTTGCAAGTCACCGAGCAGGTATGGCAGCCGATGCACTTGTCCATGTTGAAGACGAAGGCGAACTGAGCGCGTACTTTCATGAATATCTCCTAATTTGGCCGGGTTGCACGATCAACGCCTGCCGATGCCGGGCGGGTTGAGCTGCGCCTCGCGTTCCGGGGTCAGCGGGCGCTCCAGCCAGTCGACGTCCTTGTCGGCGATCTTGTGCAGCACCACCATCGTGTCGCGGTTGACGCCCACGGGGCCCATGTAGTTGAAGGCATACGCGAGCTGCACGTAGCCGCCGATCATGTGCGTCGGCTTGACGACGACGCGCGTCACCGAATTCAGGATGCCGCCGCGCTTGCCGGTGGTGTTGGAACCCGGCACGTTCACGTTCTTCTCCTGGGCGTGATACATCAGGGCCATGCCGAGCGGCACGCGTTGCGAAACCACTGCGCGCGCGACCGTGGCGCCGTTGCTGTTGACCGCCTCGACCCAGTCGTTGTCCTCGATGCCTACCCGCCTGGCGTCGTCCTCGGAAATCCACACATAGGGACCGCCGCGGAACAGCGTCAGCATGCGCAGGTTGTCCTGGTAGGTCGAATGGATGCCCCACTTGGAGTGCGGCGTGATCCAGTTGAGCTTCACGTGCGGCTTCTTCAGGACGGCCGGCGGCATCCTTTCGAGATCCTTCATGTCGTGCGGCGGGCGATAGGCGCACAACCCCTCGCCGAAATCCAGCATCCATTCGTGATCCTGATAGAAGTGGGCCCGACCCGTCAGCGTGCGGAACGGGATGTGCTCGTGGATGTTGGTGTAGCCGGACGTGTAGGACACATGCTCGGACTCGACGCCCGACCAGGTCGGCGCGGTGATGATCTTGCGCGGCTGCACCTGGATGTCGCGGAAGGTGATCTTGTCCTCGTGACGCGCGGAGTAGAGATGGCGGTGGTCGATGCCGGTCTTCTTCGACATCGCGCTCCACGACTTGTGCGCCACCTCGCCGCAGGTTTCCGGCGCCATGCGCATCACGGCATCGCAGACGCCGATGTCGTCTTCGAGCGACGGCATTCCCTGGGAGACGCCGGCGTCCTTGACGGCGCCGTTCATCGCCTTCAACTGTTCATACTCGTCCGCGGTGTTCCAGTCGACGCCCTTGATGTTGTTGCCCAGCTTGACCATCAGCGGGCCGAGCGCAACGAACTTGTGGTAGGTGGCTCCGTAGTCGCGTTCGACCAGCTTGACGATCGCCATGGTTTTGCCCGGCACGGGCTCGCATTCGCCCTTCTTCCAGTCCTTCACCTGGCCGAACGGCTGCGCCAGCTCGAAAGGCGAGTCGTGCTGCATCGGCAGCATCACGATGTCCTTGCGCTTGCCCAGATGCTTCGCCGCCAGCGCGGAGAAGGTCTGGGCGATCGACTTGAAGATCTGCCAGTCGGACTTCGACTCCCAGGCCGGCGAGACCGCCTCCGACAGCGGATGAATGAACGGGTGCATGTCGGTGGTATTGAGGTCGTTCTTCTCGTACCAGGTCGCGGTCGGCAGCACGATGTCCGCATAGGCGCCGGTCGAGTTGAGGCGGAAGTTGATGTCGACCATCAGATCCAGCTTGCCGATCGGCGCTTCCTCATGCCACTTGATCAAGCGGTTGTCGCGGCCGTCGCCGCTCTCCTGCAACACGCCGTTTTGCGCGCCGAGCAGGTGCTTGAGAAAATACTCGTGCCCTTTCGCCGAGCAGCCGATCAGGTTGGCGCGCCAGACGAACAGGTTGCGCGGCCAGTTCTTTTCGTTGTCCGGGTCGGCGAAGGCAACGTCGAGCGAGCCGTCCTTGAGCTTGCCGACGACATGCCGGACGACGCCGGCCTCGTCGGTCGCCCCGGCTTTCTCCGCCTCGTCGGCCAGGTCGAGGGTGTTGGCGTTCCAGTGCGGCACGGACGGCAGCCAGCCCATGCGCACGGCGGCGACGTTGTAGTCCGCCAGCGAATAACCCTTGTTCCTGCCCTTGCCGGCGGGCGAGAGTATTTCGTCGGCCTTGATGGTCTCGTAGCGCCACTGGTCGGTATGGAAATACCAGTAGGAAGTCGAGTTCATCTGGCGCGGCGGACGGTGCCAGTCGAGCGCGAAGGCGATCGGCGCCCAGCCGGCCTGCGGCCGCAGCTTTTCCTGGCCGACGTAATGCGCCCAGCCGCCGCCCGACTGACCCACGCAGCCGCAGATGTGCAGCAGGTTCATGATGCTGCGGTATTGCATGTCGTTGTGGAACCAGTGGTTGATCGCGGCGCCGAGGATCACCATCGATTTGCCGCGGGTCTTCGAGGCGTTGTAGGCGAACTCGCGACCGGTGCGCTCGAGATCGGCGGCCTTGACGCCGGTGATCTTCTCCGCCCAGGCCGGCGTGTAGGCGACATTGGCGTCGGCGTAGCTCCTGGCGACGTTGCCGCCGCCGAGGCCGCGATCGAGGCCATACTGGGCGACCTGCATGTCGAACACCGAGGTAACCAGAACTTCCGCGCCGCCGACCAGCTTCACGCGCCGGGCCGGCACGTTGCGATACAGCAGCTCGCCTTCGCCTGCGACGAAGTGCGGAAAGCCGACCGAAACGATTTCATCCCTGCCGGCGATGCAGGACAGTTCGGCTTCGATCTCCTGCTGGTCGGCGGCGTTCTTCGGCAGCAGGTTCCATTTTCCTTCCTCGCCCCAGCGGAAGCCGATGGAGCCGTTCGGCGCGACGAAGGACTGGCTCCTGGCGTCGTAGACGATGGTCTTCCATTCCGGGTTGTTGGTCTCGCCCAGGTTGTCGGCGAAGTCGGAAGCGCGCAGACAGCGGTCGGACACGTAGCCGTCGCCCTGCTTGCGCAGCATCACCTGCACCGGCAGGTCGGTGTACTTGCGCGCGTATTCGGCGAAATACGGGTCCTGCTTGTCGATGAAGAACTCCTTCAGTGCGACATGGCCCATCGCCAGGAAGGCGGCGGCGTCGGTGCCCTGGCGGACCGGCATCCAGAGGTCGGAGGCCTTGCAATACTCGGCGTAGTCGGGGGCCATCGAGATGACCTTGGCGCCCTTGTAACGCACTTCGGAAACGAAGTGGGCATCCGGCGTGCGGGTGGTCGGCAGGCTGGAGCCGCAGACGATGAGGTAGGTGGAGTTATACCAATCGGCCGACTCGGGCACGTCGGTCTGCTCGCCCCAGGTCATCGGCGAGGAAACCGGCAAATCGCAATACCAGTCGTAGAACGAACCGCAACCGCCGCCGATCAGCGAGAGATAGCGCGAACCGGCCGCATAGGAAATCATCGACATCGCCGGGATCGGAGAAAAGCCGAAGATGCGGTCCGGCCCCCACTTCTTGATGGTATGGACATTGGCCGCGGCGATGATTTCCTTGACCTCTTCCCAGCTGGCGCGCACGAAGCCGCCGAGGCCGCGCACCGCCGTGTATTTCTTGCGTTTCTCGGGGTCGGCCTGGATGGCGGCCCATGCCTCCACCGCATCCTTGCCGGACTTGCGCTCGGCGCGGTAGAGGTCGAGCAGGCGGCCGCGGATGAGCGGATGCTTGATCCGGTGCGGACTGTAGAGATACCAGGAGAACGACGCGCCGCGCTGGCAGCCGCGCGGCTCATGGTCGGGCAGGTCCTCGCGCGTGCGCGGGTAGTCGGTCTGCTGCATCTCGAACGACACCAGGCCGTTCTTGACGAAGATCTTCC
>CAZZFN010000046.1:0-13474 GCA_964653505.1 uncultured Methyloversatilis sp. | reverse complement strand
TGCTGGTGGGCACGGTCAACAACGACCCCATCCGCACGCCCAGCACCGCCGACCCCATCTCCACCGTCAGCGGCAACAACTACCACGACGAGACCGACTTCGTCATCCGCGGCCGCAACGGTCTCAACTTCGTCTTCACCCGCACCTACAACAGCGCGCCGAGTTCGACCAAGGTGGACCGCGGCCTGGGCTACGGCTGGACGCATTCCTATCTGATGCGGCTCAAGTCCAACGACTTCGGCGACTGCCCCAATTGCACCAGCGCGCAAAAGCCCGAGAACGCCAACGGCAAGACCAGCTCCATCACCTACACCGACGAGCGGGGCGGCGAGCAGAACTTCCTGGTGAATGAAACCAGCTTCGCCGTCACCGCACCCAAGGGCGTCTACGACACCCTCACCCTCGACAGCCCGTCCGCCGGCCAGCACACGCTCGCCTTCAGGAACGGCGTCAAGTATGTCTTCGAGACCCCTGCGGGCAATCTCAAGACCACGCCCAATGTCGTCGCGCGCCTGAAGTTCATCGACAACCCCTGGGGCGACCGCCTCACACTCGGCTACGACGCCAGCGGCCGCCTCGCCACCCTCACCGACAACTTGGGGCTGTCCGGCCGCACCGGCATCACGCTGACCTACGACGCCAACGGGCGCCTCAAGGACGTCTCCGACTGGACGGCCCGCAAATGGAGCTTTGCCTACGACGCCTCCGGCAATCTCCAGACGCTGACCAACCCGCTGGCCCAAGTCCTCACCTACGCCTACGACGCGCCCAGGCACCTCCTGACCCGCATCGCCAAACCCATCCAACGCGACGGCCAGCAGGTAGCCACCCAATTCAAGTATTACCAGAACGGCCGCGCCTTCCAGCAGACCAACAGCTTCGACGTGGGCGACACCCTCGATTACGACCTCTACAGGAAGAGCACGCGCGTCACCGGCCCGCGCGGCCATGTGCGCGAATACTTCTACGACGACAACGGCCGCATGACCAAGCTCAAGGAACCCGACGGCGCGGTGCTCCTCTTCGAGAACCAGAATGACGCCATCCGCAGCAAGAAGTACGACGCACTCGGATATGCCACCAGCTACAGCTACCGGCTCGACCGTGCCTTCGCCGGCAACAGCGACGCCCACGGCAACGTCACCCGCGAGCAGGACGCGCTCGGTCGCACCGTCGATTACACCTACGGCCCATTGGATCAAGTCGCCACCGTCAAGGACAAGCGCGGCGCGGTCACCACCACGACTTACGCCACCGCGACTTCCGGCTGCGACTACGCCAACCGCCCCAGGGAAACCCGCATCAGCGTGCTCAGTGGCGCCAGCAATGTGCTGCTGGCCAGCCTGTGCTGGAACGCCAACGCCACGCTCAATTACTCGCGCCAGTACCTCGACGCCACCCGCTACCGCGAAACCCGCTTCACCTACACCGACAACGGTCTCAACATCAGCCAGGAACTAATCGTCGGCATGCCCTCTGGCGTTACCGTCACCAAGACCTACACCTACGACAGCCTGGGCCGCAAGAAAACCGAGACCCTCAAACGCCGCGCCAGCCCCACCAACGCCGCGCTGATCGACCTCGTCACCCGCTACGACTACGACGCGCTGGATCGCATCGTCAAGGCCACCGACCCCCTGGGCAACGAGGTCATCAACCACTTCGACGCCAACGGCCAGTTGTGGAAGGTCACGCACCGCTACCGGAAGCCCGACGCCACCTACGACGTGCGCGACATCGTCACCCGCAGCTTCGACGCCGCCGACCGGGTCAAGACCGAGACCGACGCCGAGGGCAACGTCACCAGCTTTCAGTACGACGAAGCCGGCAACCTCATCGCTGTGACGGATGCCGAAGGCCACACCACAAGATACGAATACGACGCCATGAACCGCAGGACGGCGGTGATCGATGCCACCGGCTACCGGACGGAAACCGCCTACAGCCTGCGCGGCGACGTCATCGGCATCACCAACGCCAATGACGAAACGGTCAAGTTCGAGATCGACGCCCTCGCCAGAAAAACCGCCGCCATCGACCCGAAAGGCTACCGCAGCGAATTCACTTACGACGAAAACAACAACCTCGTCTGCACCATCGACGCCAATGCCCAGGCCGGGCTGCAAGCCAAGAACGCCCAGGGTTGCAGCGAATCCCGGACCTACGACGAACTCAACCGCCTCACCAAGATCACCGATGCGCTGAATGGCGAAACCAGCTTCACCTACGACCTCGCCGGCAACCGCCTGACCGTGACCGACGCCGAGAACAAGACCTGGCGCTTCGGCTTTGACGATCTGGGAAGGCTCGTGAGCGAGACCGACCACAGCAGCAAGGTCATCGCCTACCAGCCCGACGAAGCCGGCAACGTCTGGCAGAAAACCAACCGCCTCAATGAAGTCACCCGGTTCAGCTTCGACACCGGCAACCGCCTCGCCCGCGTCGATTACCTCAAGGATGGCACGTTCGAGACCTTCGGCTACGACCCCGCCGGCAACCGCAACGCCGCCGCGAACTCAGTGGTCAGTTACAGCTTCCAGTACGACCGCCTGAACCGCCTGACGCAGAAGACCGACAGCCGGGGCCGGAGCATGGCCTTCACTTTCGACAAGGTCGGCAATATCCTCACCAAGACCACCTACCAGGGCAGCACCACGAGCTACGTCTACAATGCCGCCAACCGCCTGGTGATGCTCATCAACCCCGACTACACCCAGGTCGATTACCAGTACGACCCGGCAGGAAGACTGCTCTCCCGCGTCACCGCCAACGGCGCGCGCCTCACCCAAACCTTCGATGCCAACGGCTGGCTCACCCAGCTCAACCAGTTTGATGCGGCGAACCCCCTCGTCTCCTCTACCACCTACACCCGCGACCGGGTGGGCAACATCACCGGGCAGACCGACTCCAGCGGCGCCACGACCTACACCCTCGATGCCCTCTACCGCCTCACCCGCGCCGACTACCCCGGCACCACGAACGACGAACTCTTCGGCTACGACAAGGCCGGCAACCGCAAGACCTACACGAAAGGCAGCCTCACCCAGAACAGCAACACCCGCCATTACAACTACGTCACGGGAACAAACCGCTTACTGGACATCCGCATCGGCAGCACGACGGGCACGATGGAATCCAGCTTCACCCACGACTTCGAAGGCAGGCTCACCGGCCAGACCGGAACCGGCGCCAAGACCCTGACCTGGGACGCCAAGGGACGCCTCAAAACCCTGGGCGCCGAGACCTACAGCTACGACCCCATGGACTACCGCATCGGCAGGAGCGGCGGGGCACTGGGCAACCGCAGCTACTTCCTCGAAGGCGAGCACCTGGAGTCCGAATACTCCGGCGCCAACCTGCTGGCCAAATACTTCCGGGGAAGCAGCACCGACGAACTGGTGGCGGCGTGGATGTTCGACACGGACAGCAAGCTCAGTCATCCGTATAGCATAATCATAAACCGGATGCTTCAGGAGGTGCGCCTATCATGAGGTTGACTTTGGCGACTGTCCGTCTGTTGGCGAGCGCGGCGCTCGTGTTCGCGCTGATCGGCGCGGCGCATGCCGCGCCGCCCACTCCGGAACAAGTGGAGCGGTATCTGCGCGTATCCGGGATGGAGGAGATGTTTCAGTGGATGCCGCAGTACCTCGAGGCGCAAGCGCAGATGAAGCGCTTGAGCGCCCCCGATCCGGGGGCGCTCGACCGGATGTTCGAAGCCGTGATGCGCAAGGCCGACAGCGCAACCATGATGAAGCGTTTTGGCGAGTATTTGCTCGCCAATGCCGATGCCGAGATGTTGGCTGAGCAGATTCGATGGTACGACTCGCCCGACGGCCGCGCCGTCGTCTCAGCGGTAAAGAGCGCACACGCGCCCGACCGACCGGCCGTGATGCGCGAATACGTCGCGGGCCTTCGGGCGAAGCCGCCCTCGGCTGCGCGCGTGCAGCTCATCCAGCGCATCGAGCATGCCAGCCGCTCGACGGAGGTGGGGCTGCAGATGATGGCCGCGACCCTGCGCGGCTTCGCCGCGGTCGATCAAGCGCTCGGCGTGCGCGTCCCGGCGGAGAGCGAGATGGAAGCCGCGATCGAGAGGCACCTTGCCGCGAACGAGGAGGCGCTGCGGGAGGAAATGTTGCTCTCGGCGCTCTTCACCTATCGCGAGCTTGCGGACGAGGTGCTCGAACGCTACTACCGTTTTCTGTCCGGCGCCGCCGCGCAACGCTACATCGCCGTAGCCAGCAAGGGCCTGGTGTTGCAGCTCAGTCAGGTGTTCGTGGAAGCCTTCGGGGAGGCGAGACCCGAAAGCGCGAAAGCGCCCGAACCACCGGCGAGTCTGGCGCCTGCCTCGCCCCTGGAGGCGAGCATGCAGCGCTTCGTGGGGCGCCTTCTGGATCTGCCCGAAGTCAAACCCATGCTTTCCAATCCCGCGTCGCGCCTGTGGCTGCAGGCGAACGCGATGCAGATCAGCGCGGCAGGCCTTCCCCGTCTCGACGACGTGGCACTGGAAAAGCGGGCGGTCTTGCTGGCGCGTCTCGCCACTGCCGCTCCGCTCGACATATGTGTGTTCATCGCGCGCGGCAACCCGAACCCGTCGGCCGCGCTGAAGTCGCGGTTTATGGGAGAGTTAGGGAAGCTGCCCGCCGGCCAGGCTGACCTCTGGTTCGACTTAGCGCTGGCTGCGATCGCTGCGGAGCTGCGCAAGGATCCGATGCCCGAGCTTACCAACGAGGCGACGGCGGCGGCGTTTGCGGCCTTCTTCGCCAGCCTGCCCGCTGATGCCGCGCAGAAGGTTGACGCCATCTTCGCGAGGTTTGACGCGGCGAGCGACAACGACGCGTGCTGGGCGACGCGGACCATCTACAGTCAGATGCTCAAGCTCGAGGCGCCGCACAAGGCCACGCTCATTCGGGTTTTCGCTCGGCAGTAGCGCCGATGTCGCCTGATCCCACCCTCGTCCCCAGCCTACATCAGGGCCGGATCGATTGCATGAAACGTCCCGGCTCGAAAAGCATCGGCTGCGATAGGGCAAAAACGGCCCACCCCTAGCCCGGAACGGCCGTCACTCCGTCGGTGCGCATAAAATCGACCGCGGCCCGCTTGAAGATCGGGCCGGGCGCACCAACTACCCTGTCCCGGAAGCCGAAAAATGGCTCGTCCCGCTGCTGCGAAGCCGCAGCGCCCCCCGACTCAGGAGACCGAGATGAACGAAGAAAACGATGGCCGCCTGTCCTTCAAGGAAGCCGTGGCCTTTGCGCTGCAGAGGCAGCAGGCCGCCTTTTGCGCCATGCCGGTGTTCGGCGAGCGCAGCGACGACGAGGAGCAGACCGCCGAGGGTGCGCGTGTCTTCGTCATCGAGCCGGATGGCGCAGGCGGCTGGCAGCTGCGCTTCATCGCCGGCCCCTTCTTTTCCGCGGCGTTCGCGGCCAACGAGGTGCTTGCTCCGGAAGAGGTGCCCGAGAGCGTGCGCGAGCTGCGCTTCATGCCGACTTCCGTGGCCGAGGACTGCTATGCGGAACAGATCCAGGTGCTGATCCAGAAGCTGGTGCAGGGCGGCGGCATCGCCGCCCAGATGCCCGATTACGCCGGCATGCCGTTGCGAAAGGCCGAGGAGCAGGTCGTGTTCCCGGTCAATTTCATCGGCCGCGACGAGAAGCCGTCGCACTGAGCGGGGCTTAAACGCCCCAGACCACCGGTTTTCCTTCCGCCAGCGATTCCTCCAGCAGCGCCAGCAGCGGCAGCGCGCGCTGGGTCAGGCTGACGGCGACCCGCTCGCCCCCCTCTCCGTCCGATTCCCGGCCGTGCTCTTCCCCCTGCACGAGGCTGCGATGGCGTTCGCGGTCTTGCGCGATCGCTTCTTTCAGGTGCGCGATGGCCACGGGCAACTGCTCGACGGTGACGATGCCCCGGTCGCTCGCCTCCTTGCCCATCAGCGCCATCATGCGCCGCGCCACGTCGCCGAAATAGATGACGTCCGCAGCGGCGGCCGATTTGAAGGTGACGATCGCGCCCATGTCAGAGCAGCCTGTCGGCCGAGTAGGCGAGGTGCCCTTCGGTAAGGGTGTAACGCACCTCGCCGCGCAGTTCCCGCCCGAGAAACGGCGTGTTCTTGCCCTGGCTCCTGAGCTTTTCCCGGCTGACGGCAAATGGCGCGGCCGGATCGAACACGCACAGGTCGGCGACTGCGCCGGGCGTGATGCGACCGCAGCCCGCCGACAGGCCGAGGATGCGCGCCGGTTCGCTGGTGATCTTCGCCAGCGCTTGCGGCAACGGGATGCTGCATTCGGCCGCCCACTTGAGCGTCAGCGGCAGCAGCAGTTCGAGGCCGGTGGCGCCGGCTTCCGCCTCGTCGAAGGGCTGCTGCTTGGCGTCGTCATCGACCGGGGTATGGTCGGAGACCAGCACGTCGATGCTGCCGTCGGCCAGCCCGGCCGCCAGCGCCGCGCGGTCGGCGGCCGCGCGCAGCGGCGGGTCGAGGCGCATGTGCGGATCGAAGTAGCCGATATCCTCGTCGCACAGCTGCAGATGGTTGACGGTGATGTCGCAGCTCACGGCCAGGCCGTCGGCGCGCGCGGCGCGAATCATCTCGAGGCCGGCCGCCGAAGATACCCGCCGGATGTGCAGGCGCACGCCGGTCGCGCGCGCCAGTTGCAGCGTCGTCGCGAGCGCCACGGTTTCGGCCAGCACGGAAATGCCGGCCAGACCGAGGCGCGCGGCGACCGCGCCATCGTGGGCGACGCCGCCTCGGGCCAGGTGCGCATCCTGCGCCTGCAGCCAGACCGGAAAACCGAAAGTGGCGGCATACTGCATGGCGCGCATCAGCACCTGGGTGTCGATCATGGAGAGATTCGCCTGGCCGAAGGCGATGCAGCCGGCCTCGGCCAGCTCGGCCATCTCGGTGAGCCGCTCGCCCGCGAGGCCGACGGTCAGCGCGCCGACCGGATGCACCTGCGCGAAACCCGGCTGGCGCGCACGGTAGCGGAGCATCTCGACCAGGCCCGGCTCGTCGAGCGGCGGGTCGGTGTCGGGCGGACAAACCAGGCGCGTCACGCCGCCGGCCACCGCCGCGGCCATTTCCGATTCGAGCGTCGCCTTGTATTCGCAGCCCGGCTCGCGCAGGCGCGCCGCCAGGTCGATGAGGCCGGGACAGACGATGCAGCCGCTGGCATCGAGCACCGCCTCGGGCTGAAAGCCGCGCGGCGCGGCGGCGCCGACACCGACGATCTTGCTGCCGGCGACGAACACCCCGACGGCATCGTCCAGTCCGCTCAACGGGTCGACGACGCGGCCGTTGCGTATCTCGATTCTCATGCGTCGACCCCCAGAATGACCAAAGGAACTGCGGGGACGCCGCGTCCTTGGCGAACGACGTTGTACAGCTCGCCCTCGTAGTAGGCGACCCCAGAACTCATCTGGGCTTGCATCGACTTCATCGGAAGGATTTCGACACCGACATCGATTTGATCGCCCACGTAGAAGGCCAGGTGTTTGACGAACAAATCGTAGGCCACGAAGGAGTACTTGCCGAATTGCACTTCTACCGCCACACGGTCTTTGACGAAGTCGGTCTGGTTGTAGCTAAAGATTGGAGATTCTCCGGCTGCCTCAATCTCCTTCCTCTGCTCCTGCGGCGTAAGCGCCAACGTCTTACGAATCAACCTGACATCCTTGGTGACCCAATAGCCAACCCGACTTTCGCTCCATTCCTTGCTGCCAAGGAGAGTTTTGAACGATCGATTCATGGCCACGGGGCTATACAAAACCCTGCCAGCCATAGTTTTTTCCTTGGACACTTTCGTCTTGCACGCATTCGCATCGATAGACGCAACGACCGCCTTCAGTTCTTTCCACAATGCGGGCTTATGAACCAGCAGGAATTCAAGTCCATTCAAATGGGAATAGGTTTCGACGATCTTCATTTGTCATATCGCGCGACGGGTTCGAGGAGCCGATATTGAAGCTGCTCGTCGACGGCATTCGGAGAGCAAGACCAAGGCGCTTGAGTCAAACGGTTGCCTGACGCATGAGGATCATATTTGGGCTTTCCCATGGGCCTGACGCGCAAGCTGCCGGCCATTGCCGCGCCTATTCTTTCTTTCGACAGATCGACGTATCGCGCCATCGTTTCGGCTCCGCCCCCTCGCCTTCCATGACGCACGGCCGCGATGATCGAGGTCCCGGCACCGAGAAACGGATCGAAGACCCAGTCCCCCGCATGGGTCATGGATAAAACCAGCCGCTCCACGAGTTCGACGGGGAACTGGCAGGGGTGTTCGGTTTTCTCGACATGGTTGCTTTTCACATTGGGGATGTCCCAGACGTCCCCGGGGTTTTTCCCGTGAGGATTGCCGGAATACTGGCCCGCCTTGGGCCCCTTGAAATGCTTTTTTCCCGGATACTTCTGCGGAACCCGGACAGGATCGAGATTGAACAAAAAATCTTTCGTGTCCCGCGTGAACCAGTTGATCGTTTCGTAACGTCCGGAAAACCTGCGGGAACAATGCAGTCCATGCTCGAAATGCCAGACGATCCTGTTCCTCAAAACCAATCCGGCCTCCCGAAAAACAGGATAGAGCAGCGTGTCCAGCGGAATGATCGAGCCATTGTCGACATAGTTTCCAACCTGCCAGCAAATGCTGCCCGTATCCGATAGAACCCGGACGCACTCCGCGACGACTTCCGCCTGCTGCTCGACGTATGCGGTCAAGTCAAGACGCCTTTCGTAGGCTTTGCCAATGTTGTAGGGCGGAGAGGTGACCACCAGCTGGATTGTCTTGTCGGGTATTTGTTCAAGCAGATCCAGGCAACTTCCCCGATAAACAACCGCTTCGGCCGTTGCCGAGAATCGTTCCTGGATTCTTGATCCATGAATATCCATGGCGTGCTTCATTGGACACCCCCGCTCGTCCCCGCCAGCATGCTCATCACCGCCATGCGCACCGCGATGCCGAAGGTGACCTGCGGCAGGATCACCGCCTGCCGGCCGTCGGCCACCGCCGAATCGATTTCCACGCCGCGGTTCATCGGGCCCGGGTGCAGGACGATCGCGTCGGGCTTGGCCAGCGCGAGCTTCTCCGCGGTGAGTCCCCACGACTTGAAATACTCCTGCGGCGAAGGCAGCAGCGCCCCCTGCATGCGCTCGTTCTGCAGGCGCAGCATCATCACCACGTCGGCGCCGCGCAGTCCGTCGTCGAGCTTGTGGCAGACGCGCAGGGGCGCGCCCGTCGGCCCGTTTACGATCATCTGCGCCGCGGCGGTCGGCAGCAGCGTCTGCGGGCCGACCAGGCGGATGTCGGGCACGCCGAGCGTGGCCAGCGCGTGCAGCTGGCTGCGCGCCACGCGCGAGTGCAGGATGTCGCCGACCACCGCCACGGACAGCCGGGTGAAGTCATTCTTGTAGCGGCGGATCGTGAACATGTCGAGCAGGCCCTGGGTCGGGTGCGCATGACGACCGTCGCCGGCATTCACGACGTGGATGTGCCTGCGCCCGGTGGCGGCCAGGTGCTGGGCGATCAGATAGGGTGCGCCGGAGCAGGCATGGCGCACCACGAACATGTCGGCCTGCATCGCGGCGAGGTTGTCCACCGTGTCGAGCAGGCTCTCGCCCTTGGCCGCGGACGAGGTGTTGATGTTGAGGTTGATCACGTCGGCCGAGAGGCGCTTGGCGGCGATCTCGAACGTGGTGCGCGTGCGCGTCGAGTTCTCGAAGAACAGGTTGAACACGCTCTTGCCGCGCAGCAGCGGCACTTTTTTCACCTCGCGCTCGGCCACCGCAGTGAAGGGTTCGGCGCGGTCGAGAATGTCGTGCAGCCTGTCGCGCGACAGGCCTTCGAGCGACAGCAGGTGAATCAGTTCGCCCCGTTCGTTGAGTTGCGGGTTGCCGTTCATTTTTCCCCCAGGCTGAAGCTCAACCGGCCGTCGGCGGCGCGTTGCAGGTCGAAGCTCTGGCCGGCCGGCAACGGTCTGGACAGCGTGTAGGCGCACCAGCGCGCGGCGATCGGCAGCTCGCGGCCGCCGCGATCAACCAGCACGGCCAGATCGACGCGTGCCGGCCGGCCGTAGTCGAACAGCTCGTTGAGCGCCGCGCGGACGGTGCGCCCGGTATACAGCACGTCGTCGACGAGGATCAGATGGGCGCCCTCGACATCTTCCGGCGGGCGCGAAATGCGACCGGCTGCCTTGAGAGCGCCGCCGATATGATGGTCGTCGCGGTGGAAGGAGGTATCGATGCTGGCCAGCGGGGCGGCGATGCCGAGCGCGGCGTGCAGAGCCTCGGCAACCCACACGCCGCCGGTATGGATGCCGACGAGCAGGGTGGCGGGGGTGACGGCCGGCCGCATCTGGGCGACGAGCCGCTCGATCAACTCGGGGACGGGGGGAAGGGTGTGCATTGCGCTTCGGCTGCGTGAGCGGCGAACCAGGCTTGGAGGATGACGGCGGCGGCCTCGGCATCGAGGCGCGCTTTCCGTTTGCCGCCGGACAGGCGCGCCGCGGCGACGGCGGAGGTATAGCGCTCGTCGGCGAGTTCCACGGGCAGACGATAGCGGCCCGCCAGCTGGCGGGCGAAGCGCTCGCAGCGGGCGGCGAATTCATGGGGCGCTTCCCGGTCGGCATGCGCCGGGCGGCCGACGACGAGGCGGGCGGGCCGCCATTCCTCGACCAGCTTGCCGATGGCGGCGAAGCGTTGTGCGCCGGTTTCCGCCTCGATGGTGGTCAGGGCGCGCGCGCTGGCCAGCAGGGTTTCCCCGATGGCGACCCCGATCCTTTTCTCCCCGAAGTCGAATGCCATCACCATTTCGGATTGGTCCCACCCCGAAGACGCAGCTTCGCTGCGTCCTCCCCTCAAGGGGCAGGAAAACTCGGGGCGGCCCTTCGTTTTCCCTTCAGGCATGGCCGGCGACATCGGAAAGCCGGGCGAAGTCGATGCCCAGCAGCTGCAGCGCCGCCGGCAGGCGCTCCTCGGCGGGCAGCGCGAACATGACATTCGCGTCGGCGGCGACGGTCAGCCAGGCGTTCTGCGAGATCTCCCATTCGAGCTGACCGGCCGCCCAGCCGGCATAGCCGAGCGAGACGAGCACCTCGTCCGGGGCGCCCGTGTCGCTCATCGACTGCAGGATGTCGCGCGAGCTGGTCAGGCCGATTTCCTCGGTGACGCGCAGCGTCGATTGCCAGTCGCCGGCCGGGCGGTGCAACACGAAGCCGCGGTCGGTCTGCACCGGGCCGCCGAAATAGACCGGCAGGTCGCGATATTTGGCCAGATGCTCGCCTTGCGCCAGCGGCACGCTGACACGCTCGAACAGCGCGCCGAGACTGAGTTCGAGCGGCTTGTTGACGATGATGCCGAGCGCACCCTCGGCGTTGTGCTCGCACAGATAGGTCAGGCTGCGCGCGAAATGCGGATCGGCCATGGACGGCATGGCGATCAGGAAATGATGCGCGAGGCTGACGGGTTCGATGGCGCGGATGGCGTTCATGATCGGGAGGTTTCCATTGTAATCTCCCGCGCCCCTTTCGGTTAGAATCGATTCACCCCCCCCGCCCGCGTATTCGTCCGCCATGTCCAGTGTCGTCCCTCCCGTCGTCATGAGCTTCGCGGCCTCCGATCCCACCTGCGGGGCCGGTCTGCAGGCCGATCTGCTGACGCTCGCCGCGCACGGCTGCCATCCGCTGACGGTGGTCACGGCCCTGACGGTGCAGGACACGGTGGGCGTCGAGGACCTCCTCCCGCTCGATGGCGGCTGGGTCGCCGACCAGTCGCGCGCGCTGCTCGAGGACATGCCGGTGGCCGCCTTCAAGCTCGGCCTGCTCGGCAGCGTCGAGGCGATCGGCGCGGTCGCCGAGGTGCTCTCCGACTATCCCGACACCCCGGTCGTGTTCGACCCGGTGCTGGCATCGGGCCGCGGCGATGCCTTCGCCGACGAGGATGCCATCGACGCAATGATCGAATTGCTGCTGCCGCTGACCGACATCCTGACGCCCAACAGCCTCGAGGCGCGTCGCCTCGCGCAGGAGCTCGGCGGCGGCGCGGCGCCCAGCCTTGCGGACTGCGCGCGCCGCCTGATCGGCGCCGGTTGCGCCCACGTGCTGGTCACCGGCACGCACGAGCAGGGCGCGCGGGTGACCAACACGCTCTACGGGTCGCACGGCCCGGTGCGCCGCGACGAGTGGGCGCGCCTGCCCGGCAGCTACCACGGTTCGGGCTGCACGCTCGCCTCCGCCATCGCCGCGAACCTCGCCTGGGGCATGGCGCTGCCCGACGCGGCGCGCGCGGCGCAGGAATACACCTGGAACAGCCTGGCGCGGGGGTTCCGGCCCGGCATGGGCCAGTTCGTCCCGCAACGCCTGTGGCGCAGCGTCGCCGCGCCGACCGGATCGTCCGCCCCAGAGTACGCCCATGCCTGCACCGCCTGAACGCAAGCTGCCGCTCGCCGGTCTGTATGCGCTGACCCCCGACGACAACCTGCTGCCGCGCCTCCTTGCGCTGGTGGAAAGCGCCTTGCAGGGCGGCGTGAAATGGGTGCAATACCGCAACAAGATCGCGCCGGCGGCGCTGCGCCGCCTCGAGGCCATCGAGCTGTTGCGCCTGTGCAGGACTTACGGGGCGAAGCTGGTCGTCAACGACGATGTCTGGCTGGCGGTCGAGATCGGTGCGCACGGCGCGCACCTCGGCCGCGACGACCTGCCCGGCGGCAGTCTGCAGACGGCGCGCGACGCGCTGGGTCCGCGGCGCATCCTGGGAATATCCTGCTACAACGATCTGGCGCGCGCCCAGGCGGCCGTGGATGCCGGAGCCGACTACATCGCCATCGGCAGCGTGTTCGCCTCGGCAAGCAAGCCGCAGGCCGCGCGCGCCTCGCTCGAAACCCTGTCCGAAGCCAAGCGCCGCTTCAAGGTGCCGGTGGTCGGCATCGGCGGCATCACGACCCGGAATGCCCCGCAGGTGCTCGGCGCCGGCGCCGACATGATCGCCGTGCTGACCGACCTGTTCGACGCGATGGACATCAGGAAGCAGGCCGAAAAATTCCAGCAGCTGTTCAAGGATCATCGTCAATGACACGCAACGAAGACCTGTTTGCCCGCGCCCAGCAAACCATTCCCGGCGGCGTCAATTCTCCCGTGCGCGCCTTCCGCTCGGTGGGCGGCACGCCGCGCTTCTTCACGCGCGGCGCGGGCGCCTATGTCTTCGACGCCGACGGCAAGCGTTACATCGACTATGTCGGTTCCTGGGGGCCGCTGATCCTCGGCCATGCCGAGCCGGACACCGTCAAAGCCGTGCAGGAGGCCGCCGCCAAGGGCCTGTCTTTCGGTGCGCCGACCGAAGCCGAGATCGAACTCGCCGAACTGCTCGTCGAGCGCGTGCCGAGCATGGAGATGGTGCGGCTGGTGTCCTCGGGCACCGAGGCGACCATGAGCGCGATCCGCCTCGCGCGCGGCTTCACCGGGCGGGATACGCTGGTCAAGTTCGAGGGCTGCTACC
>CAZZFN010000045.1:0-13524 GCA_964653505.1 uncultured Methyloversatilis sp. | reverse complement strand
CGGTTGTTGAAGCCCATGCGGTTGATGATGCCCTCGACCTGCGGCAGGCGGAACAGGCGCGGCCTGGGGTTGCCGGGCTGCGGGCGCGGCGTGACGGTGCCGATCTCGAGGTGGCCGAAGCCCCAGCCGGCGAGCGCGTCGATGGCCTCGCCGTTCTTGTCGAGGCCGGCCGCAAGACCGATGCGGTTGGGGAACTCGAGGCCCATCACCGTGACGGGCGTGTCTGGCAGCGGGCGGCCGGGGCCGGCGAGCGCGCCGGCGACGCGCAGGCCGGCGAGAGTCAGCTCGTGCGCGGTTTCCGGGTCGAGCGCGAAGACCAAGGGCTTGACGAGGCAGTAGGGCAGCATGGCGGCGCTCAGTCTTCGAGAAGGGTCCACCGGCCGTTGCGCAGCGCTTCGAGCGGGCGGAACAGCGATTTGTAGGCCATCTTGCGGCTGTCGCGAATCCAGTAGCCGAGATAGAGGTGCGGCAGGCCGAGGTCGCGGCAGCGGGCGATCTGCCAGAGGATCGCGTAGTTGCCGAAGCCCGCGCCGGGCACGTCGGGATCGTAAAAGCTGTAAACCGACGACAGGCCGTTGCCGATCCGGTCGATGATGCAGACCATGCGCAGCGCGCCGCCTTCCCGGAACTCGACCAGATGGCTGTCGACCTGCGTCTGCAGCAGGAAGTGGGCATACTGCTCGCGGCTGTCGTCGTCCATGCCGCAGCCCCAGTGGCGCGCCTGCTGGTAACGCCGGTAGAGCGCGTAGTGTTCTTCGCGGAACAGCAGGGGCTGTTCGCGGGGAAGCAGATGGGCATGGCGCCGCAGGCTGCGGCGCTGGCTGCGATTGGGCCGGAAAGCGGCGACGGGAATGCGCACCGGCACGCACTCGCGGCAGTTGTCGCACCACGGGCGGTAGGTGAATACGCCGCTGCGCCGGAAACCGATCTGTACCAGGGCGCCGTAGGTCGCCCCATCGATCAGCTGGCTCGGCGCCGCCACCTGCGAACGCGCCGCCCGGCCGGGCAGGTAGGAACAGCCGTAGGGCGAGGTGGCGTAAAACTGCAGGAGCGGAAAGGGCGGCAGGTCCCTGAGGTGGGTCACGTCGCCCTCCGCAATGCGCCGTCGATGGCCTCGGCGGGCCAGCGTCCGGGGCCGTCGCCCTGCTCGACGAGCGAGGCCAGGCGGGCGAGATACTCGTCGCGCGGGATCGGGCGGGCGCCCAGCGAATGCAGGTGTGAGGTTTCCATCTGGCAGTCGATTATGCCGAATTCGCGCGATTGCAGCCAAACGCACAAATGGGCCAGGGCGATCTTGGAGGCGTCGCGCGCGCGGGAAAACATCGATTCGCCGCAAAACACCCCGCCGATGGCGACGCCATACAGCCCGCCGACGAGGACTCCGCCGCGCCAGGTCTCGACGCTGTGGGCATGGCCGAGCGCATGCAGGCGGAGGTAGGCGGCCTGCATGTCCGGCGTGATCCAGGTGCCGTTCTGTCCCGGACGCGCCGTGGCGGCGCAGGCGGCCACGACCTGGTCGAAGGCGCTGTCGAGGCGCACCGCGTAGTCGGCGTTCCGGAGCGTCTTGAGGAGCGAGCGGGCGAGGCGCAACTCGGCCGGGAACAGCACCATGCGCGGATCGGGGCTCCACCACAGGATAGGCTCGCCGGGCGAGAACCACGGAAAAATGCCTCGCCGGTAGGCGGCCAGCAGACGCGGCGGCGAAAGATCGGCCCCGGCGGCGAGGAGGCCGTTGGGCTCGCTCAATGCCCGGTCGACGGGCGGGAAGGGGGTGTCAGGGAGCAGCCACGGGATCATGCCGGAACGCTACCACATGGTCGACATCGAGGCGGATGCCGATCATTTCGCCGATGGCGTGGTTGTGGTGCGAGGGCACGAGCGAGAGCAGGTGCGCGCCCGAAGGCAGCTGCAGGGTGTAGAGAAAATCCGCGCCGCGAAAGGTCTTGGCCACGACGCGCGCCTTGCTGGGAGCCATGTCGTCGTGCTGGATGTCGTCGGGGCGCAGCAGGATGTCGAGGTGGCAGCCGCGGCCGCACTGGCGGCAGGTGTCGGCGCACTCGAGAGGCAGGTGGCTTTTGAGTGGGCCCAGCTCGATGTGCACCGTGTCGCGGTCGATCACTTCGCCATCGACGAAGACCCCCTGGCCGATGAAGTCGGCAACCCGGCGCGAGGCCGGGCTGTGGTAGATGTCGTAGGGTGTGCCCCATTGTTCGATACGGCCGTTGTGCATGACGCCGATCGCGTCGGCGACGGCGAAGGCTTCGTGCTGGTCGTGGGTGACCAGGATGGCGGTGGTGCCGGTGCGCTTGAGGATGTCGCGCACTTCCAGCGACAGGCGTCCCCGCAGCTCGACATCGAGATTGGAGAAGGGCTCGTCGAGCAGCAGGAGCTGCGGGCGCGGAGCCAGGGCGCGGGCCAGGGCGACGCGCTGCTGCTGGCCGCCGGACAGCTCGTGCGGATACTTGCGGGCCTGGCCGGCGAGCCCCACCAGCTCGAGCAGCTCGTCGATGCGCCGTCCCGCCGCAGCCGACTTGCGGCCGAGGCCGAAGCCGATGTTGCCGGCCACGCTCAGATGCGGAAACAGCGCGTAGTCCTGGAACACCATGCCGATGCGCCGCGTTTCGGGCGGGGTGGCGAAGCCGGCGCGGCTCACCGTCGCGCCGCCGATGCGAATCTCGCCGGCCTGCGGGGTTTCGAAGCCGGCGATGAGGCGCAGGACGGTGGTCTTGCCGCAGCCGGAGGGGCCGAGCAGACAGCCGATCTGCCCGGCGTCGAGCCGGAAGTTCACGCCGTCGAGCACCTGCTTGGCGGGGTAGCGGTGGAAGAGGGCGTCGGCTTCGAGCACAAAGGCCATGGCGGATTCCGCGACGGGTTGGTGGAGAACAAATGAGATTCATTATAATGATTGTTTCCGGAAAGCCCAGCCGCCGCGCCTCCCGCCGCGCCCCCCGCCCTGCCTCCCGTTGTCGATGACCTCCCGCTTCTCCTTCCTGCTGCTGTGCGCCGTGCTGGTGGCCGCGCTGGTGTCCTTGCCGGTGGGCAGCCTCATCGTGCAGGTGTTCCTGCCCGACGAGCAGGGCGTCTGGGCCCATCTGGTGCAGACGGTGCTGGGCGAATACGTGACCAACACCCTGATCCTGGCCGTGGGCGCCGGCCTGGGAGCGGCCTTCCTGGGGACGGGGGCGGCCTGGATCGTGGCCATGTATCGCTTTCCGGGCCGGCGTCTGCTCGAATGGGCGCTGCTGCTGCCGCTGGCGATGCCCACCTATGTGATCGCCTATGTCTATACGGATTTTTTGCAGTTCGCCGGGCCGCTGCAGACGGGCCTGCGCGAGCTGACCGGCTGGACGCGCGAGGATTACCGTCTGCCCGAGATTCGTTCGCTGGGCGGTGCGATCCTGGTGTTCAGCCTGGTGTTCTATCCCTATGTCTATGTGCTGGCGCGCGCGGCCTTTCTGGAACGCTCGGGCAGCCTGATGGAAGCGGCCAGGAGCCTGGGGCTGTCGCAGGGTGCGGCGTTTTTCCGGGTCGCCCTGCCCTTGTCGCGCCCGGCGGTGGCCGGCGGCGTGGCCCTGGTCGTCATGGAGACGCTCGCCGAGTTCGGCGCCGTGTCCTACTTCGGCGTGCCCGTGTTCACCACCGGCATCTACCGCGCCTGGTATGCCTTCGGCGATCCGGTGGCGGCGGCCCAGCTGAGCGTGAGCCTGCTGGCCGTGGTGGCGCTTGCCCTCATGCTGGAAAAAACCAGCCGCGGTCGGGCGCGCTTCCACGACAGCGGCGGGCGGCCCTTCGTCCAGCCGACCCTGGGCGGCGCACGCACGGTGCTGGCATGGGCGGCCTGCCTGATTCCGCTGGCCGGCGGTTTCCTGCTGCCGGGCGGCTTGCTGCTGGCGATGGCGCTCGAGGCGGGCGATGCCCAGTTCGGCATGAAATACCTGACGCTCGCGGGCAACAGTCTGAAGCTCGCCGTGCTGGCGAGCCTGGCGGCGGTGCTGGCGGCCTTGCTGCTGGCCTACGCCGGTCGGCTTCACCCCGGTCGCTGGATGGCGGGGGTGAAGCGCCTGGCCGGTCTGGGCTACGCCGTGCCGGGCACGGTGATCGCGGTGGGCGCGCTGATTCCGCTCACCTACCTCGATCAGGCCCTGATCCACTGGATGCGCGCGCAGTTCGACGCCAATCCCGGCCTCATCTTCACGGGCAGCGCCCTGGCGCTGGTGTTCGCCTATGTGGCGCGCTTTCTCGCCGTCGCCCTCAACGCCGTCGAAGCCAGCCTGGCGCGCATTCGCCCCAGCCTCGACGAAGCGGCCCGCAGCCTGGGCGCGAGCCGGGCGACCCTGCTGGCGCGGGTGCATGTGCCGATGCTTTCCGGCGGCATCGTGTCGGCCATCCTGCTGGTGTTCGTCGATGTGATGAAGGAGCTGCCGGCCACCATCGTGCTGCGCCCCTTCAACTTCGAAACCCTGGCCACCCAGGTCTATATCCTGGCCGCCGACGAGCGCCTGGCCGAGGCGGCGACACCCTCGCTCATCATCGTCGCCGTCGGCCTGATTCCGGTGGTGATGCTCTCGCGCACATTGCGCCGATAAGGGGAACGGGGGCGAAAAAAACCCCGCCGGAGCGGGGTATGGAGGGGGAAAAGTGTTTCGGGGTGGGCGTTACTTCCAGCCGGCGCGGTCGATCATGCGCTGCGCCTTCGGAGTGTCGCGCGCCAGGGTGGCCGCCGAGAGCTTGTCCACCTTGAACTTGCCCATCGCGGCCAGTTGGGGGTTGTCGAACTTGGCTCCCGGCACCACCGGCCATTCGTTGTTGCCGTTGGCGAAGTAGGCCTGGGCCTCGTCGCTGGCCAGATATTCGAGGAATTTCACGGCCGCCTCCTTGTTGGGCGCGTGCTTGAGCATGCCGCCGCCGGAGATGTTGAGGTGGGTGCCGACGGTTCCCTGGTCGGGGAAGACGAGGGCCACGCGCCGCACGACTTCCTGGTCCTCGGGTTTGGTGGAGGCCATCAGGCGGGCGTAGTAGTAGTGGTTGGTGATGCCCACGTCGCACTCGCCGGCCGCCACGGCGCGAATCTGGTCGGTGTCGCCGCCCTTGGGTTCGCGCGCCAGGTTGGCGACGATGCCGCGCGCCCAGGCTTCGGCCTTCTGGTCGCCGTGGTGATGGATCATGGCCGCCATCAGCGTGCGGTTATAGACATGGCCGCCGGAACGCACGCAAAGCTTGCCCTTGAGCTTGGGATCGGCCATTTCGAGGAAGGTATCCACGTCCTCGGGTTTCACCTTGTCCTTGTGGTAGGCCATCACGCGGGCGCGGAAGGAAAAGCCGAACCAGTGGTTGCCCTGGGTGTCGCGGAATTCGGCCGGAATGCGCGATTCGAGCACTTTCGAACGCACCGGGGCGAACAGGCCGGCTTCGTCGGCCAGCTGCAGGCGGGCGGCATCGACGGTGAGGAACACATCCGCCGGGCTGGCCGTGCCCTCGCGCCGGATGCGCTCGAACATCTCGTCTTCCTTGCCGTCGATGCGGTTGATCTTGATCCCGGTGGCCCTGGTGAAGTTGGCATACAGGGCTTCGTCCGTCTGGTAGTGGCGGGCGTTGTAGAGGTTGAGGACTTTCTCCTGGGCGGCAGCATGCCCTCCGACCAGTGCAGAGGCGAGCAGCAAGGATGTGACAAGGCGCTTCATGGCGATCTCCTGTGGTTGAAAGTGGCTGAATCATACACAAACGAGAATAATTCTCAAAAGTTTTCGTAATCATTGCGGGCGCCGGCATCGAGCCTGTGCGCCTCGCTATAATCCGGGCGAATAACAGAGGGAGGGTGCGATGGATTTCAGGGCCTATTCGATCCGGCAAGAGGAGGGCAGGGTGGTCTCGGGTTTTGCCAGGATGTCCGAGGCCCAGCTGGACCCGGGCGAAGTGCTGATCGACGTGGCTTATTCCAGCGTCAATTACAAGGATGCCCTGGCGGCCAGCGGGGCGGGCAAAATCGTCCGGCGCTTCCCCTGCGTGGGCGGCATCGACCTCTCCGGCACCGTCATCGCGAGCGACAGCCCCGATTTCAAGTCCGGTGACGCGGTGCTCGCCACCAGTTACGACATCGGTGTCGCCCATCACGGCGGTTACGCCGAACGCGCCAGGATTCCCGCCCGCTGGGTCTACCGACTGCCCGCCGGACTCGATCTGCGCGCCGCGATGGCGCTCGGCACGGCCGGCTTCACCGCCGGGCTGGCGCTGGCGCGCATGGAGCACAATGGCCTGAAACCGGAGAACGGCCCGGTGGTCGTTTCGGGGGCGACCGGCGGCGTCGGCAGCATCGCCGTCGAGATCCTCGCCAGGGCCGGCTATGAAGTGCATGCGCTGACCGGCAAGGCCGATTCGGTCGATTACCTCAGGCAGCTCGGCGCAAAGGAAGTGATCCTGCGCTCCAGCCTCGACCTGGCGAAGATCAAGCCGCTCGACAAGGCGCTCTGGGCAGGGGCCGTCGACAACCTCGGTGGCGAGGTGCTGGCCTGGATGGCGAGCACCATGAAGCAGGCCGGTACCATCGCGAGCATCGGCCTCGCGGCGAGCATCGAGCTCAAGACGACCGTGATGCCCTTCATCCTGCGCGGCGTGTCGCTGCTCGGCATCGATTCGGGCTACAGCGGCGACCCGCTGCGCGGCGAGGTCTGGCGGCGTCTGGGCAGCGACTGGAAGCCGGAGCAGGTGATCGCCCAGGCGCGCGAGATCGCCTTCGACGATCTGCCGGGCATCTTCGACGATTTCCTGCAGGCGCGCGTCAGGGGGCGCGTCATCGTGCATATCCGGCCTTGAAGCAACCAACAAAAAGGGGAAGTGGAAGATGGGCAAGTATGCGGATTTCTATCGCCGGTCGATCGCCGATCGCGACGGCTTCTGGGCCGAGCAGGCGCAACTGATCGATTGGCAGACGCCGCCGCAGACGGTCTGCGACTACAGCCGGCCGCCGTTCGTCAAGTGGTTCTCGGGCGGCCGGACCAACCTGTGCCACAACGCGGTGGATCGCCATGCGGCCCGGCGGCCGAACGACCGCGCGCTGATCTACGTGTCGACCGAGACCAACGAGGAAAGGATCTACAGCTTCGCCGAACTCAAGGCCGAGGCGATGCGCATGGCGGCGATCATGCGCTCGCTCGGCGTGCAGAAGGGCGACCGCGTCCTGATCTACATGCCGATGATCGCCGAGGCGACCTTTGCCATCCTGGCCTGCGCGCGCATCGGCGCGATCCATTCCGTGGTGTTCGGCGGTTTCGCCTCCGGCTCGCTGGCGACGCGCATCGACGATGCCAAGCCGAAGCTGATCGTATCGAGCGACGCCGGCATGCGCGGCGGCAAGTCGGTGCCGTACAAGCATTTGTTGGACGAGGCGATCGATCTTGCCCAGGCCAAGCCCGAGAAGGTGCTGATGATCGATCGCGGCCTCGACAAGACCTTCAACCGGGTGGCCGGCCGCGATGTCGATTACGCCACGCTGCGCGCCGAGCATCTGAACGCCGATGTGCCCTGCGAATGGATGGAGTCGTCCGAGCCGTCCTACATCCTCTATACGTCGGGAACCACCGGCAAGCCCAAGGGCGTGCAGCGCGATACCGGCGGCTATGCCGTAGCGCTGGCGGCCTCGATGAAGCATATCTACTGCGGCTTCGCAGGCGAAACCTATTTCGCGACATCGGACATCGGCTGGGTGGTCGGTCACAGCTACATCATCTACGGCCCGCTGATCGCCGGGATGGCGACCCTCATGTACGAAGGCACGCCGCTGCGCCCGGATGCGGGCATCTGGTGGAGCCTCGTCGAGAAGTACAAGGTCAATGTAATGTTCTCGGCGCCGACCGCGATCCGCGTGCTGAAAAAGCAGGATGCGGCCTTCCTGCACAAGTATGACCTTGCCAGCTTGAAGCACCTCTTCCTTGCCGGCGAGCCGCTCGACCAGCCGACCCACGAATGGATCATGGGCGAACTCAAGCTGCCGGTCATCGACAACTACTGGCAGACCGAGACCGGCTGGCCGATGCTGTCGACGGTGCGCGGCGTCGAGGACACCAAGATCAAGTTCGGCACGCCGAGCTTCCCGGTGTTCGGCTACGACCTCAAGATCTTCCGCGAGGACGGCAGCGAGTGCGGCCCGAACGAGAAGGGCATCGTCGGCGTCGTGCCGCCGCTGCCGCCGGGCTGCCTGTCGACCGTCTGGGGCGACGACGAGCGCTTCGTCAAGACCTACTTCAGCCTGTTCAAGGAGCCGCTGGTCTATTCCTCCTTCGACTGGGGCATCAAGGACGATGAGGGCTACCACTTCATCCTGGGACGCACCGACGACGTCATCAACGTCGCCGGCCACCGCCTTGGCACGCGCGAGATCGAGGAAGCGGTACAGGCGCATGCCGCCATTGCCGAGGTCGCCGTCGTCGGCGTGAGCGACCAACTCAAGGGCCAGGAGCCGCTGGCTTTCGCCGTCGTCAAGGATGCCGCGAAGATCGCCACGCCGGAACTGCGGGCCGCGCTGGAAGCCGAGGTCAAGAAGACCGTCGATGGCATCCTCGGCGCAATCGCGCGGCCGAAGCATGTCCATTTCGTCACGGGACTGCCGAAGACGCGCTCGGGCAAGATGCTGCGCCGCTCGATCCAGGCGTTGGCCGAAGGCCGCGATCCGGGCGACCTGACGACCATCGACGATCCCTCGACGCTGGAGCAGATCCGACAGGTGCTCGCCGCCGGCTGATCGAGTGCCGTCCCGCCAGCGCCGACTTTCGTCGGCGCCGTTCGGTCGGGCGCTTACCGATTTCCGAATCTCGGCTTGCGTTTTTCGAGGAAGGCAGCCATGCCTTCCTTCTGGTCGTCCAGCGCAAAGGCGGCGTGGAAGGTGCGGCGCTCGAACAGCAGTCCTTCCGCCAGGGACGACTCGTAGGCGCGGTTGATCGCTTCCTTCACCATCATCGCGACCGGCAGCGAATGGGAGGCGATGATCTGGGCTGCCGCAAGCGTTTCCTCGATCAGTTTGTCGGTCGGCAAGATGCGCGCGACCAGGCCGCAGCGCTCGGCCTCCGTCGCGTCCATCATGCGGCCGGTCAGGCACAGATCCATCGCCTTGGCCTTGCCGACGGCGCGCGGCAGGCGCTGGGTGCCTCCGGCGCCCGGCAGGGTGCCGAGCTTGATTTCCGGCTGGCCGAACTTCGCGTTTTCCGCGGCGTAGATCATGTCGCACATCATCGCGATCTCGCAGCCACCGCCGAGCGCGTAGCCAGCAACCGCCGCGATGACGGGCTTGCGGCAGGTCCTGATGCGTTCCCAGTTGCGGGTGATGAAGTCCGGCTTGTAGGCGTCCATGTAGCCGAAGTCCTTCATGAATGCGATGTCGGCCCCGGCCGCGAACACCTTGCTGCTGCCGGTCAGGACGATGCAGCCGATCGATGCGTCGGCCTCGAAGCGCGCCAACGCTTGGCCGATCCCGTCGATGACCTCATCGTTGAGCGCATTCAGCGCTTCCGGCCGGTCGATGCGGATCAGGCCGACCTTGTCGTGGGTTTCCGCAATTACGGGTCCAGTCATTGGGTTCTCCAGTAGCAGAGCAAAGGAAATTGCCGGCTCGCCGCGGCGCTTGCTATGGCTATATAATCCGCGACTCTCCGAATCCGATGGGTCCGATTATGCGCAAGAAGTTCGTCGCCGGTAACTGGAAAATGCATGGCAGCCTGAAAAGCAACGCCGAATTGCTCCAGGGCGTGCGTGCGGGCGTCGCCGGCCTGCTCGTCGATGTCGCGGTTTGCGTGCCTTACCCCTACCTCGCCCAAGCCGCGGCGGCGCTCGAGGAAAGCGGCGTGGCCTGGGGCGCGCAGGACGTTTCCGAGCACGCGCAAGGCGCCTACACCGGCGAGGTGAGCGCGGCGATGCTGGTCGACCTCGGCTGCCGCTACGCGATCGTCGGCCACTCCGAGCGGCGCAGCCTTTACGGCGATACGGATGACGTGGTCGCGGCGAAGTGCGAAGCGGCGCTGAAAGCCGGGCTGATCCCGATTTTCTGCGTCGGCGAGACCCTCGGCGAGCGCGAGCGCAACGTGACCGCCGACGTGGTGACGCGGCAACTCGATGCCTTCCTCGCGCGCTGCGGGGTCGGTGCGCTGGCAAACGCGATCGTCGCCTACGAACCGGTGTGGGCGATCGGCACCGGCCGCACGGCAAGCCCGCAGCAGGCCCAGGAGGTGCATGCGCTGATCCGCGCCCGCGTCGGGCGGGACAGCGCGGACGTGGCTGCCGGCCTGCGCATCCTTTACGGCGGCAGCATGAAGCCGGGCAACGCCGGGGAATTGATGGCGCAGCCCGACATCGACGGCGGCCTGATTGGCGGCGCGGCGCTGGTCGCGGCCGATTTCGCGGCCATTTGCGCTGCGGCGCAGTAGCGGGAAGAGATTTCATGGACTTGTTATTCAATATCACGCTGACCGTGCATATCCTCATCGGCCTCGGCATCATCGGGCTGGTATTGGTCCAGCACGGCAAGGGCGCCGACATGGGGGCGGCTTTCGGCAGCGGCGTGTCGGGCAGCCTGTTCGGTGCGACCGGCTCGGCCAATTTTCTTTCGCGCATGACGGCGGTATTGGCAACGGCGTTTTTCATCACCAGCATGACGCTCACTTACATTGCGAGCGAGCGGCCGACCGCCGCCGCGGGCAGCGTGATGGATGCGGTGAAAACGGAAACGACCGTGCCGGCAGCCCCGGTGCAGGATGGACAGGATGAATCGAAAGCCAGGAATATTCCGAAATGACTACATAAAGCGGGTAGTATCGTCCAGCGAATAATTCGATTAAATTGCCTGATCTGTGTGCTAGCTTGCCGGAGAGTGTGGCGGCACCGGATCGTATAGCAAAGCCGACGTGGTGGAATTGGTAGACACGCTATCTTGAGGGGGTAGTGGCGAAAGCTGTGCGAGTTCGAGTCTCGCCGTCGGCACCAAGATAAAAAAGGGAGCGGTTGTGGTGAGTTTGGGGATGGCAATGACGGAGATGGCATGTTAGAAGCCTATTTCCCGATTCTGGTTTTCGTCGTCGTTGCCTTGGTCTTCGGCTGCGTTCCGATCATCGTCGGGCGCCTCGTCGGTCCTTACCGTCCCGATCCGGAAAAGCTTTCTCCCTACGAATGCGGCTTCGGCGCCTTCGAGGATGCGCGCATGAAGTTCGACGTGCGCTACTACCTCGTCGCCATCTCCTTCATCATCTTCGATCTTGAAGTCGCCTACATGTTTCCCTGGGCGGTCATCTACAACGAGTTCGTCAGCTCGCAATCCCTGTGGATGTTCGGGTTCCTGACCATGTTCGTGTTCATGGCCATCCTCATCGTCGGATTCGTTTACGCCTGGGTCAAGGGGGCCCTTGACTGGGAATGAGCATCGAAGGCGTCCTGCGCGAAGGATTCGTCACCACCACGCTCGACAAGGTCATCAACTGGACGCGTACCGGCTCGCTCTGGCCGATGACTTTCGGACTGGCCTGCTGTGCGATCGAGATGATTCACACCGGCGTGTCGCGCTACGACCTCGACCGGTTCGGCGTGGTGTTCCGGCCCAGTCCGCGACAGGCGGACGTGATGGTTGTCGCGGGCACCGTGACCAACAAGATGGCGCCCGCGATGCGTCGCGTCTACGACCAGATGGCCGAGCCGCGCTGGGTCATTTCCATGGGGTCGTGCGCCAACGGCGGCGGCTATTACCATTACGCCTATTCCGTGGTGCGCGGTTGCGACCGCATCATTCCGGTCGACATTTATGTCCCCGGATGTCCGCCGACGGCCGAAGCCTTGCTCTACGGCATCATCCAGCTGCAGAACAAGATCGTCCGCACCTGCACCATCGCCCGCTAATCCGATCGAGTTGCCCCGAATTCCCATGAGCGTCAAGTTGGAACGGCTGTGCAGGAATCTGACCGAAATTTTCGGCGCGCGCGTCCAGAGTCTCGCTCTGGTCGGCGGCGAAGTTTCCCTGCAGGTGGGGGCCGCAGATTACTTCGAGGTCGCGCAGACCTTGCGCGATCATCCCGACCTGCGTTTCGAACAGCTGATGGATCTCTGCGGCGTCGACTATGCGACCTACGGCAGAACCGACCTCGTCGATGGCGACGCAGGGCGCTCGCCACGATTTGCCGCGGTCAGCCATCTGCTGTCCCTGACGCACAACTGGCGGCTGCGTTTGCGCGTCTTCGCGCCCGACGACAGCTTCCCCGTCGTGGCCTCCGTGACGCCGGTCTGGAACGGCGCCAACTGGTTCGAACGCGAGGCCTTCGATCTTTACGGCATCCTGTTCGAGGGCCATGACGACCTGCGCCGCATCCTGACCGATTACGGCTTCGTCGGCCACCCCTTCCGCAAGGATTTCCCGATCTCGGGCTATGTCGAGATGCGTTACGACCCCGAGCAGCAGCGCGTCGTCTATCAGCCTGTCACCATCGAGCCGCGCGAGGTGACGCCGCGCATCATCCGCGAGGAACAGTATGGAAAGGCGATGAGCGGCCGTGGCTGAAATCAAGAACTATACGGTTAACTTCGGTCCGCAACACCCGGCGACGCATGGCGTGTTGCGTTTGGTGCTGGAACTGGATGGCGAGGTCGTCGTGCGCGCCGATCCGCACATCGGCCTGCTGCACCGGGCCACCGAAAAACTCATGGAGCATCGCACCTGGGTGCAGTCGCTGCCCTACATGGACCGGCTCGACTACACTTCGATGTTCGTCAACGAGCACCCGTTCTGCCTGGCCGTCGAGCGCCTGCTCGGCATCCAGGTGCCGGTCCGCGGCCAGTATATCCGCGTGATGTTCGACGAGATCACGCGCATCTTCCACCACCTGTTCAACCTCGGCACGCATGCGCTGGACGTCGGCGCCATGGCGATGGTGCTTTACACCTTCCGCGAGCGCGAGGACATCTGCGACATGCTCGAGGCGGTCTCGGGCGCGCGCATGCATGGCGCCTACTACCGTCCGGGCGGGGTCTATCGCGACCTGCCGGACAGCATGCCGAAATATTCGGTCAACCGGTTCAAGAACGAGAAGACGGTCAGGGAACTGAACCAGGCGCGCGAGGGCTCGCTGCTCGACTTCATCGAAGACTTCACCAACCGCTTTCCGGGTTACCTGGACGAATACGAGACCCTGCTGACCGGCAACCGCATCTGGAAGCAGCGTCTGGTCGGCGTCGGGGCGGTGTCGCCCGAGCGCGCCCTGCAACTGGGCTTCAGCGGCCCGATGCTGCGCGGCTCCGGCATCGCCTGGGACCTGCGCAAGAAGCAGCCTTATGCGGTGTATGACCGGCTCGATTTCGACATTCCGGTCGGCTTCAACGGCGACTGCTACGACCGCTATCTGGTGCGCATGGAAGAGATGCGCCAGTCGAACCGCATCATCAGGCAGTGCATCGACTGGCTGCGCAACGATTCTGCCAAAGGCGCCGGCCCGGTGATGACGGACAACCTGAAGGTCGCCCCGCCCAAGCGCGAGAAGATGAAGGCCAACATGGAAGAGCTGA
>CAZZFN010000044.1:0-13616 GCA_964653505.1 uncultured Methyloversatilis sp. | reverse complement strand
ATGGTGCACGGCCTGTTCTAGTCGGCTATTCCACCCCGGCCCAGCGCAGGATCGGGGCCCACTGTTCCCAGTCCTGGGCGGCGCGCGCAGCGGGCAGCTCGAAAATGGTCAGGCCATGCGCCGCCGCCTGCACGTAGTTCTGGGTGTCGCGCAGGTGGGCGATCACCGGCAGGCCGGTGTCCTGCAGGAAGCGTTCGAGCTCCGCCGCGGCGCGCGTGCGCGCATCGATGCGCATGCCGACGACGACGATCTCGATACGCTGCTTGCGCAGGGCCTTCTCCTCCAGCAGCTCGTCGAGGAAACGCCGCGTCGCGAGAATGTCGAACAGCGAGGGCGCGAGCGGCACGAGGATGCGATCGGTCTGTCTGAGCACGCGGGCAAGCTTCTTGCCGTGCAATCCGGCCGGCGTGTCGAGGACGACATGGGTGGTGTCCGGCGGCGGCCGGGCGGGCGCGTCGGGCTCGATCTCCCAGGAGGCGATCCTCGGCAGGGACGGCGACCGCAGCAGCAGCCAGGCGCGGCTTGACTGCTGGCGGTCGATGTCGCCGAGCATGACCCGCCTGCCCCGCAGTGCGAGGCCGCCGGCCAGGTTGGTCGCCAGCGTGCTCTTGCCGACGCCGCCCTTGGGATTCGCGACGAGATAGACCTGCATCGGCTCAGGGCAGCAGCACGCTGGATCCGGTGGTCTTGCGCGCGGCCAGGTCGCTGTGCGCCTGCGCCGCATCCTTCAGCGCATAGGTCTGGTTGACCTCGATCTTCACCTTGCCGGAGGCGACGACGTCGAACAGCTCCTGCGCGGTGGCCAGCAGGTCGGCGCGTTTCGCGATGTAGGTGAACAGCGTCGGGCGCGTCAGGAACAGCGAGCCGCGCTTCGAGAGTTCGAGCGTGTCCACGGGCGGCACGGGACCGGAGGCGTTGCCGAAAGTGACCATCATCCCCAGCGGCCGCAGGCAGTCGAGCGAGCCGGTGAAGCTGTCCTTGCCGATCGAGTCGTAGACGACCGGCACGCCCGCGCCGTGGGTGATCTCCTTGACGCGCGCGACGAAGTCCTCGCGCGTGTAGACGATCGGATGATCGCAGCCGTGCGCCTTGGCGAGCGCGGCCTTGGCATCCGAGCTGACGGTGCCGATCACCGTCGCGCCGAGCGCCTTCGCCCACTGGCAGACGATCAGGCCGACACCGCCGGCCGCCGCTTGGATCAGGATCGTGTCGCCGGGCTGGACCCGATAGGTGCGGCGCAGCAGGTATTGCGCGGTCATGCCCTGCAGCATCATGGCCGCGGCGGTCTTGAAGTCGATGCTGTCGGGCAGCTTGACCAGCCGGTCGGCCGGGATGTTGCGCACCTCGGCATACGCGCCCGGCGGCCCGCCGGCATAGGCGACGCGGTCGCCGGGTTTCAGGTCGGTAACGCCACTGCCGACCGCCTCGACCACGCCGGCGCCCTCGAGGCCGATGCCCGACGGCAGCGGCAGCGGATAGAGGCCGCTGCGGTGGTAGATGTCGATGAAATTCAGCCCGACCGCGGCGTGGCGCACGGTGACCTCGCCGGCGGCCGGCGCCGGCACGGCGATTTCCTCCCAGCGCAGCACGTCCGGCCCGCCGGTCTGGTGAAAGCGGATGGCATGGGTCATGGTTTGTTCTCCAGATGGTTGGCATCGACCACGGCCAGCGCGGTCATGTTGACGAGGCGGCGCACGGTGGCGGTGGGGGTCAGGATATGCACCGGCCGCGCCGCGCCGAGCAGGATCGGGCCGACCGTGATGCCCTCGCCGTTGGTTTCCTTCATCAGGTTGAAGGCGATGTTGGCGGCATCGACGTTGGGCATGATCAGCAGGTTCGCCTGGCCCTTGAGGCGGCTGCCCGGATAGATGCGGTTGCGGATCCCCTCGTTGAGCGCCGCGTCGCCGTGCATCTCGCCGTCGACCTCGAGGTCGGGCGCGCGGGCGTTGATGATCTCGAGCGCCTGTCCCATCTTGCGCGCGGCAGCGGAAGGAATGCTGCCGAAGTTCGAGTGGGACAGCAGGGCGACCTTGGGCACGAGGCCGAAACGGCGCACCTCCTCGGCCGCCATCAGGGCGATATCGGCGATCAGGCCGGCATCGGGATCTTCATTGACGTAGGTGTCGCAGATGAACAGCGTGTGCTGCGGCAGCAGCAGCAGGTTCATCGCGGCGAAACAGTGGGCGCGCGTCTTGAGGCCGATCACGTCGCGGATGTGATGCAGGTGCTGCGCGTGGCGGCCGACCATGCCGCAGATCAGCGCGTCGACGTCGCCGCGCTTGAGCAGCATCGTGCCGATCAGCGTGGTGTCGGAACGCAGCGCCTGCTTGGCCATCTCCTGCGTCACGCCCTTGCGGCCCATCAGCTGATGGTAGCCCGTCCACAGGTCGCGGTAGCGCGCATCGGAATCCGGATTGACGACCTCGAAATCGGCGCCCGCCTGGATGCGCAGGCCCGCACGCTCGATGCGCATCCCGATCACGTCCGGGCGGCCGATCAGCACCGGCTGGGCCAGCCCCTCGTCGCGCACCGCCTGCACCGCGCGCAGCACGCGCTCATCCTCGCCATCGCAATAGACCACCCGCTTCGGGCTTTGCTTGGCGGCCGAAAACACCGGCTTCATGACGAAGCCCGAGTGATAGACGAAGTTGTTGAGCTGCTCGCGGTAGGCGGCCAGGTCGGCGAGCGGCCGCATCGCGACGCCCGACTCGGCGGCCGCCAGCGCCACCGCCGGCGCGATCTTGACGATCAGGCGGGGGTCGAAGGGCTTGGGGATCAGGTATTCCGGGCCGAAGGCGAGCGCCTCGCCGCCGTAGGCCAGCGCCACGACGTCGGAGGTCTCGACCTGCGCCAGCTCGGCGATCGCGCGCACGGCGGCCAGCTTCATCTGCTCGGTGATCGTCGTCGCGCCGGCATCGAGCGCGCCGCGGAAGATGAAGGGGAAGCACAGCACGTTGTTGACCTGGTTCGGGTAGTCCGAGCGGCCCGTCGCGATGATCGCGTCGTCGCGCACCGTCCTGACCTCCTCGGGCAGGATCTCCGGCGTCGGATTGGCCAGCGCGAGGATCAGCGGCTGCGCCGCCATCTGCGCCACCATGTCCTGTTTAAGCACCCCGCCGGCCGAGAGGCCGAGAAAGACATCGGCGTCCGCGATCACTTCGCCGAGCGTGCGCGCGGCCGTCTGCTTCGCGTAGCGCGCCTTGATCGTGTCCATCTCCTGCGGCCGGCCCTGATAGACGACGCCGTGGATGTCGGTGACCCAGATGTTCTCGACGCGCACGCCGAGGTTCACCAGCAGGTCGAGGCAGGCCAGCGCGGCGGCGCCGGCGCCCGAGGTGACGAGCTTGACGTCCTCGATCTGCTTGCCGACCAGCTTGAGGCCGTTGAGGATGGCCGCGCCGACGACGATGGCCGTGCCGTGCTGGTCGTCGTGGAAGACCGGGATGCGCATGCGCTCCCGGAGTTTCGCCTCGATGGTGAAGCACTCGGGCGCCTTGATGTCCTCGAGGTTGATGCCGCCGAAGGTCGGCTCCAGCGCGGCGATCATGTCGATCAGCTTTTCCGGATCGGGTTCGGCGAGCTCGAGGTCGAAGACGTCGATGCCGGCGAACTTCTTGAACAGGACGCCCTTGCCTTCCATCACCGGCTTGGCGGCCAGCGGGCCGATGTTGCCGAGGCCCAGCACGGCCGTGCCGTTGGTGACGACGCCGACAAGGTTGGCGCGCGCGGTGAGCCGGCTCGCTTCGGCAGGGTCGGCGACAATGGCGTTGCAGGCGGCCGCCACGCCCGGCGAATAGGCCAGCGCGAGGTCGCGCTGGTTGGTCAGGCCCTTGGTCGGCACGACCGAGATCTTGCCCGGCGTGGGGCTCGCGTGATACTCGAGGGCAGCCGCGGCCAGGTCCTTGCCGTCTTCGCTGTGGTCTCCGCTCATGGTCATTTTTTGGTCATTGGCAGGCAGCAATCTTACTCCGCCGGCAGGCAATCGGCCCCTTGCGGATATGCGAGAATCGGACATCCCACCGCGAGCGAATCGTCATGAAACGCGTTGTTTTCAATCAGAAAGGCGGCGTCGGCAAGAGCACCATCGCCTGCAACCTCGCCGCCATCGCCGCCCAGCGCGGCGCGCGCACGCTGGTCGTCGACCTCGATCCGCAGGCCAACTCGACCCGCTACCTGCTCGGCGCCGCCGCACCCGCCGGCACGATCACCGAGTTCTTCGACCAGGCGCTCAACTTCAAGCTGCGCCCGAAGGCCACCGAGGAATTCATCCACGCCACGCCCTTCGCCAGGCTGGCGATCCTGCCGGCCGACGCCGCGCTCGAGGAGCTGCAGGCCAAGCTCGAATCGCGCTACAAGATCTACAAGCTCAAGGAGGCGCTCGACGCGCTCGATTTCGACGAGATCTGGATCGACACCCCGCCGGCGCTGCACTTCTACACGCGGTCGGCGCTGATCGCCGCCGACCGCTGCCTGATCCCCTTCGACTGCGACGAATTTGCCCGTCGTGCCCTTTACACGCTGCTCGACAACGTCGCCGAGATCCGCGCCGACCACAACGCCGCACTCGAAGTGGAAGGCATCGTCGTCAACCAGTTTCAGGCGCGCGCCAGCCTGCCGCAGCAGATCGTGCAGGAACTCAGGGACGAGCAGCTGCCGGTGCTCGAACCCTTCCTGTCGGCCTCGGTGAAGATCAAGGAATCCCACCAGCAGGCGAAGCCGCTGATCCACCTCGACCCGCGCCACAAGCTGACGGGCGAATTCGAGCGCCTCTACGACGCCCTGCAGGGCAAGCGCAAGGCCGCGAGGCAGAAAAAATAGCGGCAGGCGCCGTCCCGCCAGCGCCGACTTTCCCTAACGCCGCATCGCCGACCTCGGGCCACCCCCGGTCGATGAAACGCGGGCGGCGGCGGTCGGCACGTAAGGCGTTTCACGCTAAGCGAGAAAGTCGAGCAGCAGGCGGGTGAAGGTCTCCGCCTGCTCGACCGGCAGCTGGTGCGAGGCGTTCGGCACGATCTCCAGCCGCGCGCCGGGAATCGCTTCCGCGATGGCCCGGTTGGCGGCCGGCGGGGTGCCGGGATCGTCGGCACCGCAGACCACGAGCGTCGGCGCCTTGATGGCGCGGAGCCTTTCCGTCAGGTCGAGCGTGCAGATCGCCGCGCCCCAGCCGGCGAAGCCCGCCACCGGCGTCGCCGCGACCAGCGCGCCGATGCGCGCCATCGCTTCCGGATGCGCGGCCCGCCAGGGTGCGGTAAACCACCGTGCCAGCGTCGACTCGACATGCGCCTGCATGCCCTGCGACCGCGCGATCGCGATGCGCTCGTCCCACAGCCCGCGGCCTTCGGGCGGCACGCGGCTCGTCGAGCTGACGATCACGAGTTTGTCGAGTCGTCCAGGATGGGCCAGCGCAAAATGCTGTCCCAGCATGCCGCCCATCGACAGGCCGACGAAGTGCGTGCGCGCGATTTTCAGCGCGTCGAGCAGGCCGGCTAGGTCGGCGACGAGCGTCGGAAAATCGTAGGGACCGTCCGGCGCGCTCGTATGGCCATGGCCGCGCGCGTCGTAGCGCAGCACGGTGAAATGCGGTTCCAGCGCGGCAACCAGCTCGTCCCAGAGCGTCAGGTCGGTAGCCAGCGAATGGGCGAGCGTTACACACGGACCGCTGCCGGATATTTCGTAGTGGATGTCGATGCCGTTGGCGTGGATTTTCATGCGGCCGCCACCTGCTCAAACGAAAGATGAGCCACATCGGTACGATCATGCGCATGTTCGACCGTGATGCCGCAGACGTTTCCATCCGCGTCGATATCGAGCAGCGTGTTTTCGTCCAGATCGCGCGTTTCGGCGACGTCGGCCGCGCGGAACTCGATGTGGAGCGTGTCGGTGTCCTGGAAGTAGCGAATTTTCATGGTACGAACCCCCGGTCGAAGAACGCATTGTGCACCGTCTCGCCGTCCGGCAACAAGACAACGCGCGGATAGCCATTTTCTTGCAGTCGCAATTGCACAAAATCCAACGAACAATCTGGGTTAGACTAACCAGACTGGTCAGAACATGGAGGTGCACCATGCAAACATGGCAAATGCAGGAAGCCAAGGCCCGTTTGTCGGAGGTTGTCAAACGGGCCGCACACGAGGGGCCGCAGGACATCACCCTGCACGGACGATCCGTGGCGGTCATGCTGTCGCGTGAAACCTTCGACCGATTGGCCGGAAGCGGCGAGTCGCTCGTTGCGTTCATGCGGCGATCGCCCTTGTACGGACTCGAAGACGTCCGTCTTGATCGGGACAAGAGTGCGGCGCGCGAGGTCGCGCTGTGAGTTACCTGATCGATACGAACATCATTTCCGAGCTGCGGCGCAAGGATGCCAACCCCGGCGTCGTCAGCTGGTTTGCCGACCGCCCCGCTAGCACCCTGTATCTGTCCGTGCTCACCCTGGGCGAGATCCGCAAGGGCATCGAGGCGCTACCCAACGGCAAGCGGAAATTGACTTTGCGTGACTGGCTTGAGGTGGATCTGCCCGCATTCTTCACGGGCCGGATTCTCCCGGTCGATGAAACGGTGGTCGACCGTTGGGGGCGACTGCTGGCGCGAATCAAACGAACCGCATCCGCCATCGACAGCCTGATCGCGGCAACCGCCTTGCAGTACGGCCTGACACTGGTCACCCGTAACGCAGCCGACTTCAAGTTTCCGGAACTGGATGTCATTAACCCCTGGCAATAACATGAACAACGATAAAGTTATCTTGAAAGAGCAGCTTGAGTCGCTGCCATTAGACCCCGGCTTTGAAGAACTTGGGCTATCTCTTCAAGAGCCGAATGTAGTCTTTGTGCCATGGCGAGGAAGTATTGCGTGAATTTCACGATTTGGCCTCGCCCTCGACGATGGCAATCTCATTGTCTGTGAGGCCGTGGAGCTCATACGCCAGCGCGTCGATTTGCCGGTCGGTCGCGGCGATCTGGCGCTCGATCAGCGTCTTGTCGTGGGATGACTTCGCGGCGACGAGGTCTGCCTGCAGCTTGAGCATCTGCCCGACCAGCGCGACCATGCGGTCGTGGCGGGCGCGGTCGGTCTTGTCTTCAAAGTCGATGGCGCGGATCGGCACTTTTTCCATGTATTGATAGATCAGCCGATAGCGGTATTCGCCGGCACGCACGCCGAAGGGGATGCTGATGTGCGATATCGCGAACCAGAACAGCCGGCTGTTGAGGACGCCGAGAAGATAGCGGTCGTCGGTACCGAGGCAGTAGGCGGTGTTGGCAAGATAAATGCCTGATGTGTCGAGCGTGAAGCGCGGCGCTTTGCAGATGTCGGGAAAGATCAACTTCGGTGCTTCGAGGTAGGTGTAGTAATCGCAAGGGCGCAGTTCCCACCAGAACTCACCTTGATCCTGCCGCTTGCGCAGTGCTTCGGCGAAGGGCGATAAATGCGCCGCCAGCGCGGGATAGGCTTTCGCCAGCCAGTTCCAACCCTGCTTTTCATCGGCGTTGGGGAGTCGCGATTGTTCCCGCGTCCAGCCGTTGGGCAGCACGATCAGGTAGCGCTGCTTGTCCTCGACGCGATAGCGGCGAATGTCCTCGCCGCCGAGCAACGGTTTGATGAGTTTGGCACTGCGCTTGTCTTTGGCGATCAGTCGGTCTCGCGTCGGCGTGTCAATGACGAAAGCTTCATTAAAGCCGGTCTTGATGCCGTAAAACATTTTGCCTTCGAGGTATTCGCCAAGCGGCCGGCCGGCCCCAACGATCTTGTCGAACACCGCCGCTTCGGCGTCGGATTTGAGCGACCAAGCCTCTGCGCCGAAGCGGGTGTGAGGGATCGTGTAGGCGTGCGCGGGGACATAGTCGTCGAGCTTCAGGTTGTCGAGCGTGGCGACGCGCGCGATCTCGATGCGTCCGGGCTGGCGGCCCTTTTCCAGCAAGGGAATGCAGACGTAGGTGTCCTTGGCGTTGGCGAACACGGCCAGCCCGCCGAAATCGACCAGCCGCAGCACGGCGGCATGCTTTTTCAGCGCGATGCGCAGGGAGCGGCCATAGGTGGCGCGCAGGAAGCTGCTCGAAACGATGATGCTGTAGAAGCCGCCATCGCGCAGCAAGCGCACGCCTTGTTCCATGAAGTAGGCGTAGAGATCGGCCGCGCCGTCGAAGGCCTCGTAATGGGCCTTGAAGTATTCTTTGAATAGGCCGAGCGATTCCTGCCTCACGTAGGGCGGATTGCCGATCACCGCATCGAAGCCGCCGGCCTTGCAGGCTTCCGGGAATTCGGCGCGCCAGTCGAAGGCGTTGATGCGGCGGTGTTCCTCCTCGTCGAGAGCGAGCCGGCCGGCGAAGAAGTCGGGGCCGATCAGCGCGTTGCCGCACTTGATGTTGCCGTCGAGGTCGGGCAGCGCGCGCTCGTGGAAAAGCTTCATCTGCGCGTTGAGCGATTCGTCGGTTTCGCCTTCGAGCACCTTGAGCAGCAGCGAGAGTTTGGTGACTTCGACGGCCTGCGCGTCGATGTCGACGCCGTAGATATTGCTCGTCAGGATGCGCTTGCGCTCGGTCGCCGTGAGCCGCCAGCCGGCGCCGGCGCGATAAACCCTGGGCTCCTTCCCCTTGGCGTGCTTCTCCGGCTCGTTGGCGACATACCAGGCGAGGTGCCAGTCGAGCAAATATTGATAGGCGCCGATCAGAAAGGAGCCGGACCCGCAGGCCGGATCGAGGATGGAGAGCTTCGCCACGTCTTTCGGCGCCTTGCCTCCGCACAGGCGCCCGATCGTCTGTTTGACGATGTAATCGACGATGTAGGTCGGAGTGTAATAGACGCCGCCGGCCTTTTTGACCTCCGGCTTCTCCTCGACCTTGGCCTGCCCGCCGGCGGTGAGGCGGATGACCTTGCCGAGGAAGCGCTCATAGACCTGGCCGAGAATGTCGGCGGGCAGCACCGAGAATTCGTAGGGGCTTTCCGGATAGTAGAGACTGAGGATCAGCTCCTTGAGCACCTTGTCGTCGACCTTGAGGCCGAGCGTGAATTCGTCCGGACTGCCGGCGCGGCCTTTCTCGGCCTTGAAGTGGAACAGGCCGGAGTTGTAGCGGTCGTCGGCCTCGCGGCAGACGTGAGCGAGACGCCCATAGATGCCGGCGCCGTTGGTCAGACCCTGCAGGCGGTTGAGCGGCTCGATGCCGCGATCCTCGCAGATGCGCAGGAAGACGATGCGGTCGATGGTCGCCTGCACCGCGAAGTTGAGATCGCGCACCTCGATGCCGGGATTGCGCAGGGCGACGTTCTTCGCCAGCGTCTCGCGCCAGCCCTCTATCTGAACGAGAAAATCGCCGTCCACGCCGGTGGTGCCGCGCTTGCCCTTGGCGGAGACGGCATAGCGGTCGAAGCTGCCCTTGAGCACGGCGTCGCGCGAGAAGATGCCGGCGATCTCGTCCCAGCGTTCGAGATACTCGCGGAAGCTCAGGTAGAGCACGCGCCCCTTGGCCGGCTTGTCGCCGGGTGCGGGTTTGGTGCGTGTGTCGTAGACGGCGAATTCCTCGAAATCCGAGAGGACGGACAGCGACAGGTTCGCCGACCAGGCATAGCGGCGCAGCTGATAGGCCGGGCCGGGATCGTCCTTGATGACGACCGACGGCTTCTTCGCCTCCAGAAAGAAAATGCGCCGTCCGCCGATGCGGAAGCTGTAGTCGGGCGCCTTGGTCGCGCCGCCGATCTTGATGGCGTCCTCATGCACGACCTCGCGGAACGCTTCCGCATATCCTTGGGAATTGTCGATGTCCCAGCCCAGCGCCTTGAAAAACGGGTCGAGGAAATCGCGGCGCAACAGAGTTTCGTTGTAGGCGCCGCCGCGATAGCTGTCGAGGTTGGCCTCGAAGCGTTCGACGAGTTGGATGATTTCGGCGGGAGCGGGCATGGCGGGCGATATTACCGGCTTGTCATGCCAGATGCCAGCTTAAACCGGTTCCAGTTTTGCGACCGACAACGCCAGCCACTTCATGCCGGCGTTGCCGAAGTTGACATGCACGCGCGCGTCGTTGCCGCCGCCTTCCGCATTGACGATGACGCCGAGGCCGAACCTGGCGTGCATGACCGTCTGGCCGATGCGGAATCCCGTGCCCTCGTTGCGGCGGGGCACGGCGTCAAAAGTCGGCGCTGGCGAGACGGCACTGCCGGCGTATTTCCCGGCACGCGCGCTGAGAAACTTGAGCAAGGCGGCGGGAATCTCGTCGATGAAGCGCGAGGGCCCCCTACCATCGCGCCACTGCCCGTGCAGCATTCGGGTGGCTGCATATGTAAGGTAGAGCCGCTGGCGCGCGCGCGTGACGGCGACATACATCAGGCGGCGCTCTTCCTCCAGACCCTTGTTCTCGTTGAGTGCGTTCTCGTGCGGGAACAGCCCTTCCTCCAGCCCGCAGATGAAGACGACGTCGAATTCCAGGCCCTTGGCCGAATGCACCGTCATCAGCTGCAGCGCGTCGTCGCCTTCGCCGGCCTGGTGTTCGCCGGCCTCCAGCGCGGCGTGGGCCAGAAATGCGGCGAGGTCGCCCGCCAGTTCGCCCTCCGCGTTCGCCGTGCCTTCCTCGGCGACGAAGCCGGCGGCGGCATTGACGAGCTCGTCGAGGTTGGCGAGGCGTTCCTGGCCTTCCTTCTCGTTGCGGTAATGCTCGCGCAGGCCGGACAGATCGAGCACATGCTCGACGAGTTCCGGCAGGGGAAGCGACGCGGCATCGCGCAGCCTGAGGATCAGCGTGGCGAAGGCGGCGAGCTTGGCGCCGCCCGCGCCCTTCAGCAGCGGGATCGCCGCATGCAAACTGCTGCGCGCGCCCCGGGCTGCATCGGACAATTGCTCAATGCTGCGCGCCCCGATGCCGCGCGCCGGAAAATTGACGACGCGCGCGAAGGCGGTGTCGTCGTCCGGATTGGCGATCAAACGTAAATACGCCAGCGCGTGCTTGATCTCGGCGCGCTCGAAGAAGCGCAGGCCGCCATAGACGCGGTAGGGAAGGCCGGCGTTGAACAGCGCGTGCTCGAGCGCGCGGGACTGGGCGTTGCTGCGGTAGAGCAGCGCGATCTCGCCGCGCGCGTGGCCCTCGTTGGCGAGCGCCTTGACCTCCTCGACGATGAAGCGCGCCTCGTCGCCGTCGGAATACGATTCATGCACGCGGATCGGCTCGCCGGACCCCGCTGCGGTCCACAGGTTCTTGCCGAGGCGGGCGGGGTTGTTCTGGATGATCGCGTTGGCGGCGTCGAGGATGTTGCCGTGCGAGCGGTAGTTCTGTTCGAGGCGGATCAGGTTCGCGACCTTGAATTCGCGCTCGAAGTCGCGCATGTTGCCGACATCGGCGCCGCGGAAGGCGTAAATGGACTGGTCGTCGTCTCCCACGCAAAACAGTGCGCTCTTCTCCCCCGCGAGCAGTTTCAGCCAGCGGTATTGCAGCTTGTTGGTGTCCTGGAACTCATCGACGAGGATGTGGCGGAAGCGCTCCTGGTAGTGGCGGCGCAAGGGCTCGTTGCGCTCCAGCAGTTCGTAACAGCGCAACAGCAGTTCGGCGAAATCGACCACGCCTTCCTTCTGGCACTGCTGCTCGTAGGCTGCATAGAGCTCGACGCGCTTTTTCGTCCAGTCGTCCCAGGCTTCGACGGCCGCCGGGCGCAGACCGGCTTCCTTCTGGGCGTTGATGAACCAGCAGAGTTCGCGCGGCGGGAACTTCTCGTCATCGACATTGAGCGCCTTGAGCAGCCGTTTCACGGCGGCGAGCTGGTCGGCCGAGTCGAGGATCTGGAAGAGTTGCGGCAGGCCGGCGTCGCGGTAGTGGGCGCGCAGCATGCGGTTGCACAGGCCGTGGAAGGTGCCGACCCACATCCCCTTCACGTTGATCGGCAGCATCGCCGAGAGCCGCGCGAGCATCTCCTTGGCCGCCTTGTTGGTGAAGGTGACCGCCAGCACGCCCTGTGGGGCGACCTGCCCCGTCGAGATCAACCAGGCCAGGCGGGTCGTCAGCACCCGCGTCTTGCCCGAACCGGCGCCGGCGAGGATCAGGGCGTGCCTGGGCGGCAAGGTGACGGCGGCCAATTGCGGCTCGTTAAGACTTTCCAGTAAATTCAATGAGATACCCCTTTCGAGGCGACAGTCTATCCGATCCGGCTTGAACTATTTGCAGCAGCCGCTATCCTACGGTTCATGCTGCGGTGCACCATAGCGCACCCGAAAGGACTGTCATGGAACCCGATTTTCCGAAAATTCTGCCCTGGCTGGCCCGCAAGGCCGGCATCCCCCTGTCTCGCGCCGAAGTTCTCTGGGAAGCGGCGCGCTGCGGCGCGGCGTCCCTCGCCGGCGAAACCGGCACGCCGGCATACTTTAGCGCCGCCATGGACCGGCTGCATGTGCTGATTGCGGCCGAAAGCCTGCGCGAGGACGCCGCCGCCTTCGGCTGGCGCCACTGGTCGCGCCACCACCGGCGCGCCTGGGCGGTGCCGCTGGCCATCGTCGATGCGCTCATGCTGAGCAGCCTGCGCGGCTGGCGCACCCTGCAGAGGCTGCAGGCCGGTTGAGCGTCTGCACGGAAGGGGCGGCGCGTATAATTCGGCGCTTCGCCGAAACCCGCGCAGCGCCCCGTCCATGCAGGAAAAATACCAGCCCAACGTCATCGAAGCGGCCGCCCAGGCCCACTGGAACGGCACCCGTGCCTTCGGCGCGGCGCAGGACGCGAGCCGGCCCAAGTATTACTGCCTGTCGATGTTCCCCTATCCGTCGGGCAAGCTGCACATGGGGCATGTCAGGAACTACACCATCGGCGACGTGCTGGCCCGTTCGCACCGGATGCGCGGGTTCAACGTCCTCCAGCCCATGGGCTGGGACGCCTTCGGCCTGCCGGCCGAGAACGCGGCGATCCAGAACAAGGTGCCGCCGGCCCAGTGGACCGACGACAACATCGCCTACATGAGGAAGCAGCTCCAAAGCTTGGGCTTTGCCCTCGACTGGGAACGCGAGCTGGCCACCTGCAAGCCCGATTACTACAAGTGGAACCAGTGGCTGTTCCTGCGCATGCTGGAAAAGGGCATCGCCTACAAGAAGACGCAGGTGGTGAACTGGGACCCGGTCGACCAGACCGTGCTCGCCAACGAGCAGGTCATCGAGGGGCGCGGCTGGCGCACCGGCGCGCCGGTGGAAAAGCGCGAGATTCCCGGCTACTACCTCGCCATCACGCACTACGCCGACGAACTGCTGAGTGCGCTCGACAGCCTGCCCGGCTGGCCCGAGCGGGTGAAAACCATGCAGGCCAACTGGATCGGCAAGAGCACCGGCGTGCGCTTCGCCTTCCCGTATGCGCTGGATAGCCAGCCGGGCAAACTCTGGGTATTCACGACGCGAGCCGACACCATCATGGGCGTGACTTTCTGCGCCGTCGCCGCCGAGCACCATTTGGCCAGACGCGCAGCGCTGAATAACCCCGAGCTGTCCGCCTTCATCGAGGAGTGCCAGCACGGCTCGGTGATGGAAGCCGACCTGGCGACGATGGAGAAGAAGGGCATGCCGACGGGCCTCACCGTCTTCCATCCGCTCACCGGCGAGGAAGTGCCGGTCTGGGTCGGCAACTATGTGCTGATGAGCTACGGCGACGGCGCGGTGATGGGCG
>CAZZFN010000043.1:0-13617 GCA_964653505.1 uncultured Methyloversatilis sp. | reverse complement strand
AGGTATTTCCCAACGCCAGGCTTGCCGGCGCCGCCAACCTGCTGGTGATGCCGACGCTCGACGCCGCCAACATCGCCTTCAACCTGCTGAAGACCGCGGCCGGCGACGGCCTGACCGTCGGCCCCTTGCTGCTGGGCGCGGCGCGGCCGGTACACATCCTGACGCCGACGGCGACCGTGCGCCGCATCGTCAACATGACCGCGCTGCTCTCCGTCGAAGCGGCGCAGGCGGCGGCAGCTTGATCCTTATTCTAGAAATTGGTATAAATAGCGCGCGTATGCCTTTAATTCCAATATATTAAACTGATTAAGCATTCGCTTGAGCGCGGGCGCCGGCCTATTGCCAAGGACAGAGTGCTGGGGTACTGTTCGCCGGGGTAGCTGAACCGCCCGTTACCGGTTACTGGATGGAAGACCATGAAATCGACCTTTCTGACCCTGTTGGCGTGTTGTGTCGCGATCGGTGCAATGGTCGGCCCGCAGCAGCCGGCAAGCGCGGCCGAACCCAGGAAGAGTGCAGCCGCGGCCAAGCAGGAGGCCGGCAAGAAAACCGTGCGCAAAGCGCACCGGTCGGCGGCCAAGCCGGTACGCAACCCGGCGCGCCGCGCCGCGGTCGGCGACGACGGTTCCGGCTCGATCGACGACATCCGCTCTTCCGCCGTGGCGGTTTTCGACCAGAGCACGGGAGACCTCCTCTTCGAGAAAAATGCCGGCGCCGTCGTGCCGATCGCTTCGATCACCAAACTGATGACCGCGATGGTCGCGCTCGACGTCCATCCCAATCTGGATGAAGTCCTCACCATCGGCGAGGCCGACCTCGACACGCTCAAGGGCACGAGTTCCCGTCTGGCGGTGGGAACGCAGATGAGCCGCGAGGAAATGCTGCGTCTGGCCCTGATGTCGTCGGAGAATCGCGCCACGGCGGCCCTGTCGCGCTACTACCCCGGCGGCCGGCGGGCCTTCGTCGAGGCGATGAACACCAAGGCGAGGATGCTCGGCCTGAGCGACACGCGTTTCGCCGACCCGACCGGACTGTCGCCGGCGAATGTTTCCAGCGCGCGCGATCTGGTCAAGCTGGTGAATGCCGCGCACCAGTATCCGCTCATCCGCGAATTTTCGACTTCGGAGGAATATCAGGTGGCGGTGCGCGGCCGGTCGCAGATGTTCCGCAACTCGAATGCCCTGGTCAGGAACGAGCAGTGGGAAATCGGCCTGTCGAAGACCGGTTTCATCAGCGAAGCCGGCAAATGCCTGGTCATGCAGGCCTGGGTCAACGACCGGCCCACCGTGATCGTCCTGCTCAACTCCTGGGGCAGGCTCACGCGCATCGGCGACGCCAACCGCATCAAGCGCTGGGTCGAGACGATGGCGGCGAGCAACGCCAGCCCGCTGCGCGGCTGACGCGCGCCGTCCTGCCCGCGCCGACTTTCGTGCGAGTCGCCCTGTTCGTCACCTGCCTGGTCGACCTGCTGCGGCCGAGAATCGGCTTCGCCGCGCTCGAGCTGCTCGAGGCCGCCGGATGCGAGGTCGTCGTGCCGGCCGCGCAAACCTGCTGCGGCCAGCCGGCCTGGAACAGCGGCGACCGCGCAGCGGCAGCCCGGCTCGCGCGCAAGACGATCGCCGAGTTCGAGGGTTTCGAGCACATCGTCGCACCCTCGGGTTCCTGCGCCGATCACATCAAGAACGAGTATCCGGAAATCCTCGCCGACGATCCGCAGTGGTGCGCGCGCGCCCGGGCGTTGGCGCCGCGCGTCCATGAACTGACCGATTTTCTCGTCGGCGTGGCCGGTCTGGAACGACTGCCCGGCCGCTTCGCCGGCCGCGTGACTTACCACGATTCCTGCGCCGGCCTGCGCGGTCTCGGCATCAAGGCCCAGCCGCGCGACCTGCTGGCCAGGCTGCCCGGCGTCGAACTGGTGGAGATGGGCGGCGCGGAGGAATGCTGCGGCTTCGGCGGCGCGTTTTCCGTCAAGTTCGGCGACGTGTCGGCCGCCATTGCCGAGCGCAAATGCGGCCATGCCTGCGCCACCGGCGCCGCCGCCATCGTCGGCGGCGATCTCGGCTGCCTGCTCAACATCGAAGGCAAACTGCGGCGCCTGGGCGACGAAGCGACCCGGGTGCTGCACATCGCCGAAGTGCTGACGGCCAAATAGTGGAATCGCGCGCCCACCGCTTCAAGGCGAACGTCGCAGCATCGCTGGCCAACCCGGTTCTGCAGGCCAATCTCGGGACGGCCAAGGGGAAATTCGTCGACAAGCGCGCCGTCGCGATCCGGGAACTGGGCGCAGCGGACGATTTCGAAGCGACCCGCGAGGCGGCGCGGGCGGTGCGCGACGCCGTGCTCGCCGATCTCGACCTGTGGCTGGAAAGATTCGAGGAAAACGCCGCCGCGCGCGGCGCCAAGGTGCTGTGGGCCCGCGACGGGGCGGAGATCTGCCGCCTGGTGGTCGAGATCGGCCGGCGCCACGGGGTGGCCAAGGCCGTCAAGTCGAAGTCGATGCTCTCCGAGGAGGCCGGCCTGAACCAGGCGCTGGAGGCGAGCGGCATCCGGCCGGTGGAAACCGATCTGGGCGAATACATCCTGCAGATCAACGACAACGAGCCGCCTTCCCACATCATCGCGCCGGTGGTGCACAAGAGTCTCGACGAGGTGGCCGACCTGTTTCACAAAACCCACGGCACGCCGAGAAAGACGGAGATACCGGCGCTCACCCGCGAGGCCAGACAGGTGTTGCGCGAACACTTCCTGACCGCCGACATGGGCATCTCCGGCGGCAACTTCCTGGTCGCCGAAACCGGTTCGGTGGCCCTGGTCACCAACGAGGGCAACGGTCGCATGGTTACCACCCTGCCGCGCGTGCATGTGGTGGTTGCCGGCATCGAGAAGGTGATCCCGACGCTGGAGGATCTGGCATTGCTGATGCGGCTGCTGCCGCGCTCGGCCACCGGACAATCGATTTCGAACTATGTGTCCGTCCTCACCGGCGTCAAGCAGCCGGAAGATCTCGACGGTCCCGAGCATCTCTACTTCATCCTGGTCGACAACGGTCGCGCCGGCGTGCTCGGCTCCGAGTTCCAGGACATGCTGCGCTGCATCCGCTGCGGCGCCTGCATGAACCACTGCCCGGTGTATCAGACCATCGGCGGCCATGCCTATGGCTGGGTCTATCCCGGCCCGATGGGCGCGGTGCTGACGCCGCTCTACATCGGACTGGAAAACGCCATCGACCTGCCGCAGGCGGCGACGCTGTGCAATCAGTGCGGCGTGGTCTGCCCGGTGAAGATCCCGCTGCCGGAACTCCTGCGCAGGCTGCGCGAGAAGCAGGTGGAAAAGCGCCTGCGGCCCTGGTCCGAGCGGATCGCTTTCCGCGTCTGGGCCTGGGTGGCGAGCTGCCCGACGCTCTATGGCATAGGCGCCTGGTTCGGCGTGCGCTACCTCAGGTGGCTCGCCGCCGGCAAAGCCGGCATTCCCGTGCTGGGGCTGGCGCCCGAATGGACCAAGGGCCGCGATTTCCCCGCGCCCGAGGGCAAGACCTTCCGCGAACTGCATGCGCAAGCAAGGCGGAGATCATGAGCAGTCGTGAAGACATCCTCGGCCGCGTGCGGGCAGGGCTGGGCCGCAGCGAGGCGAACGCCGCGGCCGGACGCGCCCGCATCGACGCGACCCTCGCCGCCCGGCGCGCGGGGCCGCGCCCGCCCGTCGATCCGCAAAAGTCGGCGCTGGCCGGACGGCTCATCGAGAAGTCGCTCGCCTATTCGAGCACCGTCGATCGGGTGGCAACCTCAGCCGAGGCGCCTGCCGCCGTCGCCCGCTATCTCGTCGGGCAGAATCTCCCGATGCGGGCGGTCGTCTGGCCCGCGCTGGCCCGGCTGGATTGGTCGGGTTCCGGCATGGAGACCGAGGCGCGCGGCGCGCAGGATGCCGACCTCGTCGGCATCACCGGCTGCTTCTGCGCCATCGCCGAAACCGGCACCCTGATGCTGTGCGGCGGGCCGGACACCCCGGCCACGGTCAGCCTGCTGCCGGAAACCCACATCGCCCTCGTGCCGGCCGGCCGCATCGTCGCCGGCATGGAAGAAGGCTTCGCGCTGGCCCGCGCCGAGCTGGGCCGGCTGCCGCGCGCGGTGAATTTCGTTTCCGGCCCGTCGCGCACCGGGGACATCGAGCAGACCATCGTGTTGGGCGCCCACGGCCCCTACCGCGTCCACCTGATCCTGCTGACGGCCGAATAGCCGCTGTCAACCTCGCCGAAACGGGCGGCGTTATTGGCTCCAGTGTCACAGCAAAACGGAGAACGCCGCATCATGTACGCTCGCATCCACTTCGTCAGTCCCGGTTCGCCCGAGCGGTATTCCTGGGTCATCGATACCCGCCGCGAGACCGTCGATCACTGGCAGCACGCCCACCCCGAGGCCGAGGATCTGGTCGTCACCCCCCTCGACGAACGCGAGGGGCTGGAAGCCCTGTTCTGGCAGAAATGCCTGTATCACGATGTCTTTTTCGAGCGCTCCAGCTGCCCCGAAGTGCGCACGAACGGGCAGAACGAGCTGATGGAAATCCTCGAACTGGCCGGCCGGCTGGCCAAGGGCCGCGCCAGCGAACTGTGGAACCGCTGCATGGAATTCCGTTTCGGCAGCGATCCGCTGGCGAAGATCGATTACGGCTACCGCTTGCCGACCTGAAAGCTATCGCGGCTCCGCCAGGTCGCGCAGCGAGGCATAGCGCGCGGCGCGCACGCTCCTCACCCGCTCGATGGCATGCTCCACCGGCACACCGAGCTGGGCGAGCGTCTCGGCGGCGATCATCAGACTGCCCTCGAGGATCTCCGGGATCACTTCGGTGGCGCCCGCCGCCTTCAGGCGCGCCACCGCGGATTCGTCCGGCGCGCGCACGATGACCGGAATGTCCGGCCGGCTTTCCCTCACCTTGCGCACCACATGCTCGGCCGAATGGGTGTCCGGATAGGCCACCACCAAGGCGCGGGCGCGCGCAAGCCCCGCCGCCTGCAAGACTTCGCTGCGGTCGGCGCTGCCGAACGCCAGCTTGCCGCCCGGCGCCACCGCGCGCCTGAGCTGCTGCGAATCCACGTCGAGGGCCAGGAAGGGAATGTTCTCGGCGGCGAGAAACTCGGCGACCCGGCTGCCGGTGCGCCCGTAGCCGCAAACGATCACGTGCCGATCCATGGCGAAGCCGGCGACGGCGATGTCGTGGATCGCCTTGGCCTGGTGCGCCCAGCCGCCATGCACCATGCGGCCGGTGAGCCTGGCGGTGCGGTTGATCAACAGCGGCGCGACGAACATCGAGACCAGCATGGCCGCCAGGGTGACCTGGAAAACCTCGGTGGCGATCAGCCCGAGCTCGTGGGCGAGGCCGATCAGCACCAGACCGAATTCGCCGCCCTGCGCCAGCTGCGCGGCGGTGCGCAGGGCGATGTTGAGCGGGGTTTTCGCCGCCAGGGCGATGAACAGCACCACCAGTCCCTTGCCGACGATCAGCAGGGTCACCGCGAGCAGCAGACGATGCAGGTTCTCGAAAACGTAGCCCAGGTCGAGCATCATGCCGACGGTGACGAAAAACAGGCCGAGCAGGATGTCGCGGAAGGGCCGGATGTCGGCCTCGACCTGGTGCCGATAGACGGTCTCGGAAATCAGCATGCCGCCGACGAAGGCGCCGAGCGCCAGCGACAGGCCGGTCTGGGCGGTGGCATAGGCGAGGCCGATGACCAGTGCCAGCGTGGTGAGGACGAACAGCTCTTCCGAGCGCTGGCGTGCGACGACGTCGTAGAGGCGGCGCAGCCAGCGCTGGCCGAGCCAGATCACGATCGACATCAGCACGATGGCCTGGAGCAGGGCGATGCCGAGGGCGTAGGCCAGGCTGCCGCTCGGCATCGCCAGGGCGGGAAAGAGGATCAGGCAGGGCACGACGGCGATGTCCTGGAACAGCAGGACGCCCATGGTCTGGCGGCCGGAACGCGAATGCAGCTCGAAGCGTTCCGACAGCATCTTGGCCACGATGGCGGTGGAGGACATCGCGACGGCCAGGCCGACAACCAGGCCGGCGCGCCAGCCCTGGTCGTAGCCGAACCAGGTGACCAGCGCGACGGCGGCGGCGGTCAGCGCCATCTGCGCCGCGCCGAAGCCGAACACCAGTTCGCGCATCGCCTTGAGGCGCGCCAGACTGAATTCCAGGCCGATCGAAAACATCAGGAAGACCACGCCGAATTCGGCGACGACTTCCACTTCGCGGCTTTCGCTCAGCACGGCGAGGCCATGCGGGCCGAGCAGCAGGCCGACGGCGAGATAGGCCAGCATCGCCGGACCCTTGAGCCGGCGCGTCAGGGCCAGGGCGAACGCGGCGCAGACGAGCAGCAGCAGTAACAGGAAAAGGTCGCCGTGCATGAGGGCATCTTACCTGCTGCCGGGGTGCGGGGGAGGGCTGCGGCGCATCCGAAAAATGCGAGAATGGCAGGATGTATCTTGCGTTGTCCGTATTGACACCGTTTCTCGGTGCCGCCCTGGTCGCCTGGCTTTCCCGGCGCGGCCGCGCGCCCGCCGCCTGGGGCGCCGGCGCGGTCGCGGCGCTGTCCCTGCTGTGGCTCGTCCCGCTGCTGCCGGGAGCCTTTGCGGGCGAAGTCGCGATCCAGCGCCTGGCCTGGATCCCGGCGGTAGGGCTCGATCTCGCCTTCCGCCTCGACGGGCTCGGCCTGCTGTTCGCGCTGATGATCCTCTGCATCGGCCTGCTGATCATCCTGTATGCGCACTATTACCTTTCCGCGCAGGACAGTCTCGGCCGCCTCTATGCCTATCTGCTGCTCTTCATGGGGTCGATGCTCGGCATCGTCCTGTCCGAGAACCTGATCCAGCTCCTGATCTTCTGGGAACTGACCAGTCTGTCCTCTTTTCTGCTGATCGCCTACTGGCGCGGCAGGAAGGCGGCGCGGCGCGGCGCCCGCATGGCGCTGGCGGTCACCGGGGCGGGTGGCATGGCGCTGCTGGCCGGTTTTCTGCTGCTGGGCGAGATCGTCGGCAGTTACGATCTGAGCGCCGTTCTGGCCAACGGCGACGCGATTCGCGCCCACCCGCTCTACGAAACCGTCCTTGTTCTGGTGCTGCTGGGCGCCTTCGCCAAGTCGGCCCAGTTCCCGTTCCATTTCTGGCTGCCCCACGCCATGGCGGCGCCGACGCCGGTATCGGCCTACCTGCATTCGGCCACCATGGTCAAGGCCGGCGTGTTCCTGCTCGCCCGCCTGTTCCCGGCGCTGTCCGGCACGCCGGAATGGACCGCGATCGTCGGGGGCGTCGGCCTGGCGACCCTGATCGTCGGCGCGGTGATCGCGTTGTTCAGGCACGACCTCAAGGGCCTGCTCGCCTATTCGACGGTCAGCCATCTCGGCCTGATCACCGCCCTGTTCGGCATCGGCACCCCGCTGGCCGCCGTGGCCGGCGTGTTCCACATCATCAACCACGCCACCTTCAAGGCCGGCCTGTTCATGGCCGCCGGCATCATCGACCACGAGTGCGGCACCCGCGACATGCGGCGCATGGGCGGCCTGTGGAAATCCATGCCCCATACGGCGGCGCTCGCCATGGTGGCCTCGGCGGCGATGGCCGGCGTGCCGCTGCTCAACGGCTTTCTCTCCAAGGAGATGTTTTTCGCCGAAGTCGCGGTGCTCGGCGACCGGACCGATCTGGGCTGGCTGCTGCCCGTCGCGGTCACCTGCGCCGGCATGTTCGCCGTGGCCTATTCGATGCGCTTCATCCTCGACGTGTTCTTCAACGGCGCGCCCAAGGATCTGCCGAAAACCCCGCACGAGCCGCCGCGCTGGATGAAGGTCCCCGTCGAAATCCTCGTCGTCCTGTGTCTGCTGGTGGGGATTTTCCCGGCCTACGCGGTGGGGCCGCTGCTCGGCGTCGCCGCCGGGGCCGTGCTGGGCGGGCCGTTGCCGGAATACAGCCTGGCAATCTGGCACGGCTTCAACGCGGCCGTGCTGATGAGCGTGGCGGCGCTGATCGGCGGAGCGCTCCTCTACGTCTGGCGCGCCCCCCTGTTTGCTCTGCACCGCCGGCTCGAAGGATGGCTCGACGCGCGGGCGATTTTCGAGGCGTCGCTCGCCGCCGCGATCGCTTTCGCGGCGGCGGCGATGCGCCGGATCGATACCGGTTCGCTGCAGCGCCAGGCCTGCGTGCTGGTGCTGGCTGTGCTGGGCCTGGGCGCCATCGGCATGGTCGGCGCGGATGCCGCCCTGACCGGCGCGCGGCCGCTGCTCCCGGTCGACGGCATGAGCGTGCTGGCCACCCTGGTGCTCGTCGTCGCCGCGCTGGCGGCGACCGTGCTGCACCGCCAGCGGCTTCTGGCGCTGATTTACGTCGGCGTGATCGGCTTGATCGTTTCGCTGATTTTCGTCAGGTTTTCGGCCCCCGACCTGGCGCTCACCCAGCTTTCCGTGGAGGTGGTCACCATCGTCCTGCTGCTGCTCGCGCTGCGCTTCCTGCCCCAGGACAGTCCGGCGGAATCCTCGTCGGGTCGGCGCTGGCGGGACGGCCTCATTGCGGCGTTGGCCGGCGGCGGGATGGGCATGCTGACCTGGGCGATGCTGACGCGACCGGCCGACTCGATCGGCGGCTGGTTTCTCGAGAACAGCGTGCCCGGCGGCGGCGGCACGAATGCGGTCAATGTGATCATCGTCGATTTCCGCGGCTTCGACACCTTCGGCGAGATCACCGTGCTGGCCATCGCGGCGCTGGGAATCTACGCGCTGCTCGACAAGTTCTCCCTCACCGGGCTGGAGCACGACCCGCGCGGCTACCCCTGGGACAGCGACATCCACCCGACGATCATGGCCGCCTTCGCGCGCCTGCTGCTGCCGCTGGCCCTGGTCGTCTCGGTCTTCATTTTCCTGCGCGGCCACAACCTGCCCGGCGGCGGCTTCATCGCCGGCCTGATCACGGCGGTCGCGCTGATCATGCAATACCTGGCCCACGGCGCGACATGGACGAAGGAGCGCTTCTCCCCGCACAGCCACCCGTGGGTCGCCGCCGGCCTGTTCGCCGCCGTGCTGACCGGCCTGGGCAGCTGGATGTTCGGCTACCCCTTCCTCACCTCGACCTTCGCCTACTTCGACTGGCCGGTCGTCGGCAAATTCCCGCTCGCTTCGGTGATGGTCTTCGATCTCGGCGTCTATCTGACGGTCGTCGGGGCCACCTTGCTGATCCTCCTCAATCTGGGCATGGTGCATCGCGTCTTCCCCGCGGAGGCGCGCCGCTGATGGAAGCCCTGGTCGCGCTCGTCATCGGCACGCTGACGGCCTGCGGCGTCTATCTCCTGTTGCGGGCCCGCACTTTCGCCGTCGTGCTGGGGCTCACGCTGCTCTCCTATGCGGTCAATCTGTTCCTGTTCGCCTCCGGCCGGCTGGTGGTCGGCAAGCCGCCGATCATCGGCACCGCCGATGCGTATGCCGATCCGCTGCCCCAGGCGCTGGTGCTCACCGCGATCGTCATCGGCTTCGCCATGACCGCCTTCGTCATCATGCTCGCCCTGCGCGCCCGCGCCGACCTGGGCAACGACCACGTGGACGGAAAGGACGGGGCATGATGGCGCACCTGCCGATCCTGCCGGTTCTCCTGCCCTTTCTCGCCGGCCTGCTGCTGCTGGCGCTGCCCGGCCTGACCCAGGCGGCGCGCCGCAGCCTGTCGATCGGCGCCGCTGGCCTGCAGGTCGCGGTCGCGGTCGCCCTCCTGGCCGCCACCGGCAGCGGGGAGATTTTCGTCTATCGCCTCGGCGACTGGCCCGCGCCCTGGGGTATCGTGCTGATGGCCGACCGGCTTTCCGCATGGTTCGTGCTGGCGACGACGCTGCTCGCCTTGCTCGCCCTCATCCACGCCAGCGCCGGCGCCGACCTGCGCGGCCGCCATTTCCACGAGCTCTACCAGATGCAGCTGTTCGGCATCGCCGGCGCCTTCCTCACCGGCGACCTGTTCAACCTGTTCGTCTTCTTCGAAGTCCTGCTCATTTCATCCTATGGCCTGCTGCTGCACGGGGGCGGCGCCCAGCGCGTGCGCGCCGGCCTCCATTACGTCGTGCTCAACCTGACCGGCTCGGCGGTGTTCCTGTTCGCCGCCGGCCTGGTCTATGCCTCCCTGGGCACTCTCAACATGGCCGACATCGCCCTGCGCGCGGGCCAGATGGATCCGGAAAACCTCGGGTTGGCGCGCGCCGGCGGCCTGCTGCTGCTGGCCGTGTTCGGACTGAAGGCGGCGCTGTTGCCGCTGTTCCTCTGGCTGCCGGCCGCCTATGCCAACACCAGCGCGCCGGTGGCCGCCCTGTTCGCGATCATGACCAAGGTCGGGGTCTATGCGCTGTTGCGCGCCCACACCCTGATGTTCGGCGAGGCTTCCGGGCCGCTTGCCGGCCTGTTCGCACCCTGGCTGCTGCCGCTCGCCCTTGCCACCCTGGTCGTCGCGATGCTCGGCGCGCTCGCCGCGGAAAATCTGCGCCGCCTGGCCGCCTGGCTGGTGGTCGCCTCGGTCGGCATGCTGCTGACGGCCTTCGCCCTCGATGCCCCCGGCGTCGCCGCCGGCCTCTACTATCTGCCGCACAGCACCTTCGCCGCCGCCCTGATGTTTTTGCTGGCCGGAGGCATCGCGCGCCGCCGTCCCGCCTGCGCCGACTTTTTCGGCCCCGATCGCGACATGCCCGGATTCAGGCTGTGGGGCGGGATGTTCTTCGTCGTCGCCGTGGCCATCGCCGGCCTGCCGCCGCTTTCGGGTTTCCTGGGCAAGTTCATGATCCTGCAGGCCGCCGGAGAGCATCCCGCCCAGGCCTGGGTCTGGTTCGTCGTCCTGGCCGCCGCGCTGACCGGCGTCGTTGCGCTGGCCAGGGCGGGCAGCAGCCTGTTCTTCAGGACCGGACGCCCCGCAGCGCCGCCCCCCGCAGCGGGCTGCGGAACCGACGGGCCGGCGCTCGCGCCGCCAGGCGACGCGCACGAGCTGGCCGCCGTTTGCGGGCTTTTCGGCCTGATTCTCGCGCTGACCTTCGCCGCCGGGCCGGCGGTGGATTTCACCCGTGCCGCGGCGGCCCAGCTGGCCGACCCGTCCGCCTATATCGCCGCCGTACTGGGAGGGGCGCGATGAAGCGCAGCTGGCTGCCGCGCCCGCTTCTCACCCTGACCCTCGCGTTCGTCTGGCTGTTGCTCAACAACAGCTTCGCACCGGGGCACATCGTGCTGGGGCTGTTCCTGGGCTGGGCGATTTCCCGCCTCACCCTGGCATTCTGGCCCGAACGGGTGCGCATCCGCTCGGTGCGCCGCCTGATCGCCTTTGCCGGCATCTTCCTGTACGACGTCCTGATCGCCAATCTGGCCGTTGCGCGGCTGATTCTCATCGGCCCGCGCAACCTGCGCCCCGTCTTTGTCGTCGTGCCGCTCGAGCTGACCAGCGATCTGGCGATCAGCCTGCTGGCCAACACCATCTGCCTCACCCCCGGCACCGTCTCGGCGCATTTGTCGGGAGATCGCCGCCAGCTGCTGGTGCATGCGCTCGACTGCGACGATCCGCAAGCGCTCGTCGCCACCATCAAGACGCGCTTCGAAGCGCCCCTGAAGGAGATTTTCGAATGCTGAACATCGCGCTGTCGATCGCCTTCGTCCTGGTGGGCGTCGCCTTCGTCCTGTCCTTCCTGCGCCTGCTGAGGGGCCCCGATACCGCCGACCGCATCCTCGCCCTCGACACGCTCTACATCAACGCGGTCGCCCTGCTCGTGCTGCTGGGCGTGCAGCTGGGGAGTCCGCTGTATTTCGAGGCGGCGCTGCTGATCGCCCTGATGGGTTTCGTCGGCACCGTCGCGCTGGCCAAATACCTGTTGCGCGGAGATATCGTCGAATGAGCGCCGCCGCCGAAGCCATCCTCGCCGTGCTCGTCGTCGCGGGCGGCGCATTCACCTTCATCGGGTCGCTCGGACTGTGGCGCCTGCGCGATTTCTACACCCGCCTGCACGGGCCCACCAAGGCGACGACGCTCGGCGTCGGCTGCCTGCTGATCGCCTCGTCGGTCTATTCCAGCCTGAACGGGGACGGCCTCAGCCTGCACGAGATCCTCGTTTCCCTGTTCCTGTTCATCACCGCGCCGGTGTCGGCGCACCTGCTCGCCAAGGCGGCCCTGCACCGCCGCATCGACTCGCTTGCCCCCGTGCCCCGCGCAGCGAGCCACGCCGATGAGCGCGCTGCCGGCTGACGGCGATTCGCCCCGCGCCCGCCCCGCATGACGCCGGGCAGCCTCGCACCCGAACAGCAACGCCGGCGCTGGCTGGCGCTCGCCGTGGTCGTGGCGGCCTACGTGCTGTCCTTCTTCCATCGCTTTGCCCCGGCCGGCATCGCGCCGGATCTCGCCGCGAGCTTTCAAACCACTGCCGCATCCCTGGGCATCCTGGCGGCGACGTTCTTCTATGTCTATACGGTCATGCAGGTGCCGACCGGCATCCTCGTCGACACCCTCGGCCCGCGCCGCGTCCTGTGCGCCGGCGGCCTGTGCCTGGCCGGGGGCAGCCTGCTGTTCGGCATGGCGCAATCCTTCGAGGCGGCGCTGGTTGGGCGCACGCTGATCGGCCTGGGCGCCTCGGTCACCTTCATCGCCATGCTGAAGGTCATCGCCGTCTGGTTCGACGAGCGGCATTTCGCCACCGTGGTCGGCGCCTCGATGCTGATCGGCAACTTCGGTTCGGTGCTGGCCGGCGCGCCGCTGTCGTGGCTGGCGCAGACCGCCGGCTGGCGCGACGTGTTCGTCGGCGTCGGCGTGCTCTCGCTCGCGCTGGGCGTCCTCGCCTGGGTTTTCGTGCGCGACCGGCCTGCCGGCGCGGGCGGCGCCGTCCCGCCAGCGCCGACTACGGGCGATCGTTTGAAAAACGATGCGCCCACTCCGACATTCGACCGGACGGTCATCCTCACCGGGCTGTGGCGCGTCGTGAAAAACCGCGCCACCTGGCCGGCGGCCTGCGTCAATGCGGGGCTGTCGGGCAGCTTCTTCGCCTTCGGCGGCCTGTGGGCCACACCCTTCCTCACCCAGGGGCTGGGCATGACGCGCGCCGTGGCCACCGCCCACCTCTCCCTTTATTTTGCCGGTTTCGCCGTGGGCTGCCTGGCGGTGGGCGCCCTGTCGGATCGCCTGCGGCGCAGGAAGCCGGTCGTGATCGGCAGCGCGCTCGTCTATGCCGCGATCTGGCCGGTGTGGCTCCTGGGCATCGAACTGCCGCCGGTCGCCAGTTACGCCCTGTTCGTGCTGATGGGGCTGACGACCGCCAGCTTCACCCTCACCTGGGCCTGCGCCAAGGAGGTCAACCCGCCCATGCTCTCGGGCATGTCCACCTCGGTGGTGAATACCTGCGGTTTCTTCGCCGGCGCGGTGCTGCAACCGGTGGTGGGCTGGATTCTCGACGTGCGCTGGAGCGGGGCGATGCTCGACGGCGTGCGCGTCTACGCCTCGGCAGATTACCGCTGGGGCCTGCTGCCGATCGCCTGCGCAGCCTGGCTGGGCGCCGTCGCCGCGTGGTTCATCCGCGAGACGCACTGCCGCAATGTCTGGCAGGGCGAGGCGCGATGAGCCGTTCCTGGCCCTCGCGCAACGCGTC
>CAZZFN010000042.1:0-14126 GCA_964653505.1 uncultured Methyloversatilis sp. | reverse complement strand
AGAGGTGGCCGTCGTCGCCGCACCACGAAAGATGTTCGGTGTAGAGGCGCATGCCATGTTCGCGCATGAAGCGCCGGATGCGCGTCAGCAGTTCGGTATCGAGCGGGCGCGGTCCGCCGAGGTCGAGCGACAGGCCATGGCAGACGAAGGGATGACGCTCGGTGAAATGGCGCAGGTCCTGCGCCGAACGGCCGCCCATGCCGGCCCAGTTTTCCGGGGCGAGCTCGAAGAACCCGATCGAGGACGGCACCCCGGCCTTCAGGTCGGGAATGAGTTCCCGCCTGAAGCCGAGGCCGGCACCGTGAAGGGCGGTGTCAGACATGGGGATTTACTTCTTTGTCCCGCCGCATTTGCCTTCGCCGCACTTGCCGTCCTTCTTCTTGTCGTCGGCCGGCTTCTTGGTGCCGCCGCACTTGCCTTCGCCGCACTTGCCGTCCTTCTTCTTGTCGTCGGCTTTCTTGTCGGCCTGGGCGAGCTGGTAGCCGCTGTCGAGCTTCTGCAGTCCGAACGGGTTGTCGGTAGCAGCTTGCGCCGCGGGAGCAAAGATTGCAGAGGCGGTCACGGCGACGGTGGCGAGGTTGAGCATGGATTTCTTTTTCATGGCAGGTCTCCTGAAGGGGTTGAGGGTGCAACGAATTGCGCCGATTGGTCGCAACGACCCGCGAATTTCTTACAGAACTTCTCGGATATTTTTTGCAGCGATCCCGTCTGGGGGTCAGAGCATGTCCGGACGGAATTTGCAGCAGCGGTTGCGGCCTTCGGCCTTCGCTGCATACATGGCGATGTCTGCGCGCTTGATCAGGCCGGCGGCATCGACGCAGTCGTCGGGAAAAAACGCCAGCCCCAGCGAGGCGCCGATGCCTGGATACCGGTCGTGCAGGTCGAACGGACGGGAGAGGTCGGCGATGATCTCGGCGGCCAGCTCGTGGCAGTGGCCGACTTCCCTGATTTCTTCGATCAGCACCACGAACTCGTCCCCGCCGAGCCGTGCCACCGTGTCGGCGGCGCGGCGCACACGGGCGCGAATGCGCTGGGCCGCCTCCTTGAGCAGCAGGTCGCCGACATCGTGGCCGCAGCGGTCGTTCACGTCCTTGAAGCCGTCGAGATCGATGAAAATCACCGCGAGGCGGATGCCGTCGCGACGCGAACGCTCGATCGCGTGCGTCAGGCGGTCATGGAACAAGGCACGATTGGGCAACCCGGTCAAGGCATCGTGGAAGGCCAGATACTCGAAACGTTCGTTGGCCTGGTGCAAGGCGGTGATATCGTGAAACACCGCCGCGTAGCACGCGGGCAGACCATCCTTGGCGGGAATGCGGTTGATCGTCTGCAAGACCGGATGGGCGGTGCCGTTCTTGCGGCGGTTCCATATCTCGCCGCGCCAGCGCCCCTCGGCGAGCAGCGTGCGCCACATCGCTTCGTAAAAGGCCGGGCCATGATGGTCCGACTTGAGCAGACTGGGTTTCCGCCCGATCGCTTCGGCGGCGGTGTAGCCGGTGATCTGCGTAAAGGCGGGATTGACCGAGATGATCGTGCCGTGCGCATCGGTGACGAGGATGCCCTCGCTGGTGCTCTCCAGGATGCTGCTGGCCAGCCGCAGGCGCGCCTCCATGACGCCGATACCGTCGGGCGTAGAAGCCAGCAGCGCACGAAACCACTGTTCGTCGTCCGTCGTGCCGCGCCGCTCTCCTGCATGCTGCGCAGAAGTGTCCATGCCAGTCGCTCTCTGTGGTTCCATCTGTATCTCTTATGACTTCATTAATACGCTTGTTGGATTAAAAACGCAAGGGCATTCACATGCCGATGTTCGATCAACTTCCCATAATCTGTATTATGTAAAATTAGGAAAAGAAGGGAGATCCAACCCCCAGACGTCAACGCGCCCCGGCGCGGCGCAGGAATTCGGCAACCTCGGTGTGTTTGGCGCGCACCGCCATGTCGAGCGCACTGCCCTCGCCCGGATCGATGGCGTTCAATTCGGCCCGGGCGCCCACCAGCAGGCGCACCGTGTCGAGGTGGCCGCGCCTGGCGGCCAGCATCAGGGGGGTGAAGCCGTTGGGCGCCGGCGTGTCGACCTTGGCGCCGGCGGCGATCAGCAGCGCGGCGATGCGCGCCCGGTTTTCGAACGCGGCGTAGTGCAACGCGTTCCAGCCCGGCGGGTTGGGGTCGGCCTGGCGTTCGAGCAGGAGGCGGACGATCTCTTCGTGTCCCTGAAGCGCGGCGACCGACAGCGCCGTGTCGCCGAACCGGTTGGGGCGCTGAATGTTCGCCCGGTTGTCCAGCAGAAAGCGCACCAGCTCGATGTTCTTTTCGCGTGCGGCGATCATCAGCAGGGACGTTCCCTGCGGATCGACGGTATTGACGTCCATGCCGCGACGCAGCAGGCCGACCACGGTGGTCGTATCGCTCTGCTTGGCCGCGTGCAGGATGTCCTCATAGACGCCCGCGCCGGCAGGCAGGGCGAAGCAGGCAAGGGCAAGGGCGAGGGCGTAACCGGGAATGGGACGTTTCATGGCTGGGCGTGCCTGAACAGACGAAAGAAATTGGCGGTGGTGGCTTCGGCGATGCGCTCCGGCGCAAGTTCGCGCAGCCGGGCGATTTCATCGGCGACATGCCGCACCCAGGCTGGCTGGTTGGTTTTGCCGCGGTGCGGGACGGGGGCCAGGTAGGGCGCGTCGGTTTCGACCAGCAGGCGGTCGAGCGGAACCCGGCGTGCGACATCCTTCAGTGCCGTGGCGTTCTTGAAGGTGACGATGCCAGAAAACGAGACATGGAAGCCGAGATCCAGGGCCTGGCGGGCGACGTCCGCGCTCTCGGTGAAGCAGTGGAACACGCCGCCCACCTGCCCCGCCCCCTCCTCCGCGAGGATGCGCACGGTATCGGCGGCGGCGGCACGGCAATGGATGATCAAGGGCTTGCCGCAGATCCGGGCGGCGCGGATATGGGTGCGGAAACGCTCGCGCTGCCACTCGAGATCGCCTGTCAGCCGGTAATAGTCGAGCCCGGTTTCGCCGATGGCGATCACCCGCGGATCGTCGGCCAGGGCGAGCAGGTCGTCGATGCCGGCTTCGCGCGCCGGCTCTTCCGTATCCGGATGCACCCCGACGGCAGCGAACAGCCCGGGAGCCGCGCGTACGATCTCGAGCATGGCCGGGAAACGTTCCAGCGTCACCCCGGCGCACAGGGCCCAACCCACCCCGTGCCTGCGCATCTCGGCGAGGATGCCGGGGACATCCGCGGCCAGTTCGGGAAAATCGACATGGCAATGGGAATCGACCAGGAGCTTCATGGTTTCAGGGGAGCGAAAGCGCGCAGGCAAAGATCTTCGAGAAAAAGCCTGGGGTTGAGCGGATGGTTGGCCCAGGCGCGCAGCTGGCCGACCTGCCGTTGCGCCTGCATGAGCGCCGGAAGGGAAAGCTGTTGCGCCCGCCTGTGCAGGGCCGCCTGGGGAAAATAGCGCGCCGGCGCACCGACGGCCAGCCGGCTCAGGTCGAACAGCCATTTTTGCACCGTCAGCACCAGGTCTTCCATGCCCAGCGCTGCGTCGGCCTTATTAACCAATCCTTCCCAGCGCGCGGCCTGGGCGAGCGGTTCCGAGGGTTCCAGCAGATCGGCCACGAGCGCATCGAGCGCCTTGAGGCGCCCGCTTTTCGCCGCATCGGCGACCTCAAACGGGGCATGACCGAAAAACGGCAGCCATTTGGCGTGCTCGGCCAGCTGGCGCTCGGCCAGCCAGCGCTTCGCCTGCTCCTGTGCAGGGCGGCCGAACATCACCCGCCGCGAGCGGCTCAGGAGGGTCGGCAGCAGGTGGTGCCACCGATGAGAAATCATTATGAAATAGAATGATACAGATGGTTCTTCAAGTATTTTGAGAAGAGAGTTCGCGCTTATCGCGTTCATCGTCTCGGCCGGATCGATCAGGCAGACGCGTGCCCCGCCCCGATGTCCGCCCACATGAAAGAAATCTTCGATCTCGCGGATCTGCCCGATGCGGATCTGCTTGCTGGCCTTCTTCTTGCCTTCATCGGCCACCGGGGCCTCCTCCTCGCCTTCCGCTGCCGCATCCGGTTGCAGCAAACGGAAGTCGGGATGGTTGCCGTTGGCGAACATGAGGCAGGAGGGGCAGGTTCCGCAGGCCGCCTGGTGTGCTTTCTGCGGCGCTTCGCACAGCAGGCGGGCGGCCAGCGCATCGGCCAGCTCGCGTTTGCCCACCCCCGGCGGGCCGGCAAGCAGCAGGGCGTGCGGCAGCTGGACAGCCGCGCCCGTCAGGCTGTTCCAGATATCAATATTAAGCAAATTATCAGACACTTGAAAATAACTCTTCAAGTTGTTTATGAATAACTTCGACACTCTGCCGCGCGTCGATCACCTTCACCCGGGCCGGCATGGCCGCGGCCCGGGCGAGGTAGGCGGCACGCACGCGTTCGTGGAAATCGGCCTTTTCCCGTTCGAAACGATCGAGCGGACGCGCAGCGCCCGCCATGCGTCGGGCGGCGATGTCGATCGGCAGGTCGAACAGCAGGGTCAGATCGGGCTGGAAGCCTTCCTGCACCCAGTCTTCCAATCGGCTCAGCTTTTCGCTGCTCAGGCCGCGCCCGCCCCCCTGGTAGGCGAAGCTGGCATCGGTGAAGCGGTCGCAGACCACCCAGTCGCCGCGGGCGATGGCCGGCCCGATGACCTGCTCGAGGTGCTCGCGGCGGGCGGCGAACATCAGCAGGGCCTCGGTTTCGAGGTGCATGGTCTCGTGCAGCAGCAGCTCGCGCAGCTTTTCGCCGAGCGGGGTGCCGCCGGGTTCGCGGGTCTGGACGACCGTCCGCCCCTGCGCTCGCAAGCGATCGACGAGCCACGACAAATGCGTGCTCTTGCCGGCGCCGTCGACGCCTTCGAGGGTGATGAACCTGCCCCGCTCCATCATTTCCTGCCTAACTGGTATTTCGCCACGGCGCGATTATGCTCCTCCAGCGAGCGCGAAAAGGCGCTCGAGCCGTCGCCGCGGGCGACGAAGTAGTAGAGGTCGGTCTGCGGCGGATGCAGGGCGGCCTCGATCGACGCCATGCCCGGCAGGGCGATCGGCGTCGGCGGCAGGCCGGGCCGGGTGTAGGTGTTGTAGGGGGTGTCGGCGAGCAGGTCGATCTTGCGCAGGTTGCCGTCGAATCTTTCGCCCAGCCCGTAGATGACGGTCGGATCGGTCTGCAGCCGCATGCCGATGCGCAGGCGGTTGACGAATACCGAGGCCACCTTGCCCCGTTCTTCGGCCCTGCCGGTCTCCTTCTCGACGATCGAGGCCAGGATCAGGGCTTCGTCGATGTCCTTGTAAGGCACTGAAGGATCGCGATTTTCCCAGGCAGCGGCAAGCCGGCGCTGCATCGCCTGGTAGGCGCGCCGGTAGATGTCCAGATCGCTCGACTGCTTGGCGAACAGGTAGGTATCGGGGAAGAAGCGGCCTTCGGGATGGGTCGCGGCGGCGCCGATGCGCTGCAGGATTTCGGCATCGCTCAATCCCGCCGTGTCCTGGCGCAGGTCGGGGTGGGCGGCCAGCAGCGCGCGCATCTCGCGGAAGGTCCTGCCCTCGACGATGACGATCCCGGATTGCGTCACGTCGCCCGCCGTGAGTTTTTCCAGCAGCTGCCAGGGCGTCACGCCGGGGCCGACTTCGTAGGCGCCCGCCTGGATGTCGCGGTCGCGTCCGGCCAGGCGACCGAGCAGGGCGAACTGCCAGGGCGGAAAATCGATTCCCGCCGCCGCCATGACCCGCGCGGCGGCCTTCAGCCCGAGGCCGGGGCGGATGTCGAAATTCACCACCCGGTGCTCATTGAGTTTGAGCGGGACGGCCGCAGATGCGAACCACAGCATCCAGCCCGCAAAACCGGCGACGAGAAGCAGGGCCAGGAGCAGGGCCAGGAGCAGTAATCGTTTGAAGAGACGCATATCGGGCGGCTATGATAGCCGCTCCACCGTAACGGAACCCCGCATGAGCCAGACCACTTTTTCCGTACCGCTCGCCGACCACGGCCTGATCCGTGCCAGCGGCGCGGACGCCGCTTCCTTCCTGCACAACCTGCTGACCAACGACGTCACCCACCTGCCCGCCGACGGCGCGCGCCACGCCGCGCTGTGTACCGCCAAAGGTCGCATGATCGCCAGCTTCCTGGTCTGGCGCGAAGGGCCGGACTACCTGCTGCTGCTCTCGGCGGACATCCTGCCGGCCATCCTCAAGAAGCTCTCGATCTATGTGCTGCGCAGCAAGGTCAAGCTGGCCGACATCGCTGCCGAGCGCGCCCTGCTGGGGACGGTCGGCTGGCCGGGCGGCCCGCGTGAAGCGATGACGACGGCCCCCTGCCAAGGCGGCACGGCCATTCGGCTCGACGCCGACCGTTGCGTGCTGGCGCTGCCCGCGGGAGCCATGCCCGAAGGCATCCCGCCGGGCGGTCGTCTGGAGGACTGGCATCTGGCGGAAATTCGCGCCGGCATGCCGCGCATCGTCGCCGCGACGCAGGAAGCCTTCACCCCGCAGATGGTCAATTACGAGCTGGCTGCCGTCGGCGGCGTGAGTTTCCAGAAAGGCTGCTATCCGGGCCAGGAAATCGTCGCCCGCACGCATTACCTCGGCAAGGTCAAGCGCCGCATGTACCGCGTCGGGCTGGAGAATGCCTTCCCGCCGGGCGCCGACGTCTTCACGCCGGAAGCCGGCGACCAGCACTGCGGCGCCGTCGTGCTGTCGGCCCCCGCTCCCGAAGGGGGCTTCGAGTCGCTGCTGGTCGTGCAGTCTTCCGGCATGGAGGCGAATGCGGTCCATGTCGGAAAGCCCGACGGGCCGCTGGCCCGCCCCCTGCCCCTGCCCTACGCCGTCGAATAGACCCATCGAATAGACAGACCCATCGGATAGACCATGTGCCTCATTCTCGTCGCCTGGCGCAATCACCCCGAGTATCCGCTGGTGGTGGCGGCCAACCGCGACGAGTTCTACAAACGCCCCACGGCGCCCGCCGCGTTCTGGCCGGACCATCCGCAGCTGCTGGCCGGCCGCGACCTGGCAGCCGGCGGCGCCTGGATGGGAGTTACGCGGCAAGGCCGCTTCGCCGCCCTGACCAATTTCCGCGATCCGGTGCGCCACCAGCCGCAGGCGCCCTCGCGCGGCCGGCTGGTCGCCGACTTCCTGACCGGCGATCAGGCCATCGACGCTTACCTCGACGGGCTGGACGCTTCCGCCTGCAACGGCTTCAACCTGCTGCTGGGCGACGGGGAAAGGCTCGTCGCCTTCAGCAATGTCTCGAACGAACGTCACGAACTGAAGCCCGGCATCTACGGCTTGTCGAACGCCCTGCTCGACACGCCCTGGCCGAAAGTCGGCGCTGGCAAGACGGCACTCGAAGCCGCACTCGACGCCCTGCCGGACGAGCAGCGCCTGTGGGCGCTGCTGCGCGACGACCGCACCCATCCCGACGACGCCCTGCCCGCCACCGGCGTGCCGCTGGAATGGGAACGGTTGCTTTCGGCGGCGTTCGTCCGGGGCGCCGACTACGGGACGCGCAGTTCGACGGTGCTGATCGTCAGCGGCGGCCAACGGGCGACCTTCGACGAGCAGACCTGGCTGGCGGGAGGCGTTGCCGGCGGCCGGACGCGTTTTCGCTTTCGACAGCCGTCGGAATAATTTACAGCCCCCGGCGGCAGAAAAAAGTAACCATTTGAATATTATGGTTATCGTTTTGTGGGCCCGGATATTGCTTCGGTCATATCGGAGTGTTTTGACTTGAGCAACGTTCGGGAGAAATCATGAAAAAGAAAATCGCGATTGCACTTTTGGGGCTGGGATTGGCCGCCACATCGCATGCCGGCACGATCTGGTCCGTCAACGGTCATGAGTATCAGGTCGTCAGCAATCAGGGCCAAATCAGCTGGACTGCCGCCCGCACGGCCGCGCAAGCCTTGGGCGCCGGCTGGGACTTGGCGACGGTCGGCTCGGCGGGTGAAAACAGTTTCATCATCGGCTTGCTGGGCTCGCACGGCGCCGACGTCTACCGCGCCTGGTGGCTCGGTGCGGCGGAGAATATTCAGACTTCGACGTGGAGCTGGATCGACGGCACCCCGTGGACTTTCACGAGCTGGTATCCGGGAGAGCCCAACAATTATCTGGGGGCCGAGGATTATCTCGAGATACTGTGGCATGGACCTACAAACCAATTTGGCTGGAACGATGCACCGCTTGGCGGCTATGCAAACTGGACCTACGGCTATGTCGCAGAACGCGTGCCGGTCGGCAATGGCAATGTTCCCGAACCCGGAACGCTGATGCTGCTCGGTCTGGGATTGTTCGGTCTCGCCGCGCTGCGCTCGAAGACGGTTTGCTGAACCCGCCTCCGGCTGCTGTGGTCACGGCTGTGGGATGACCGTGGCAGGGCGCAGCATTCTGATGTGCGGCAGTCCGGCTTCCTGGAACTCGGCCCCCTGCGGCGTGAAGCCGTAGCGGGCGTAGAAGCCGGCGGCCGGCGTCTGGGCGTTGATCTCCAGCCGCTGCATGCCCGCGTCGGCGGCCAGGTTCAGCAGGCGCTCGAACAGCGCCGCGCCGACGCCCCTGCCGCGCCAGTCCTTCAGCACCGCGAGCCGGCCGATGTGCCCGTCGGGCAGCAGTCGGCCGGTGCCGATCGCCTCGCCGTCGGGGCCGAAGGCGACGACGTGGCGGCTGGTCGCATCGTGGGCGTCGCGTTCGATGGCGGCCGGCACGCCCTGCTCTCGGATGAACACGCGTTCGCGCACCGCCATCGCCATTGCCCCGAGTGTCGCCCAGTCGCCGCTCGCGACGCGGTAGTCGACGATGTCGACCGGGGTGTAGGGCGGCACGCGGTCGAACAGGTCGATGATGTCCGCGTTGCGCATGCGGATGCAGCCGTGCGATTCCGGCACGCCCATCGGGGCGGAATCCGGGCTGCCGTGGATGTAGATATAGCGGCGCATCGTATCGACCCATCCCAGGCGATTCCTCCCCGGTTCGCAGCCGGAAAGCCAGAGGATGCGCGTCAGAATCCAGTCGCGCCCGGGAAATTGCGCCGCCAGTTCCGGCGTCCAGATCTCCCCGGTCGGGCGGCGGCGCACGAACACCGTATTCGCCGGCGCGCCCGCGCCGACCTTCGCCCGCACCAGATGCCGCCCGCGCGGCGTCTGATTGCTGCCGTTTTGCTCCCCCGCTCCTTTCGCGGCGGTGGAGACGCTGTAGCGCTTGAGCAACTGCCCGTCGGCGTCGAACAGTTCGAGCGTCTGGGCGGGGATGCTGATGACGATGTTCGGGGAAATCGCCCGCATGATATGCCGCCCGCGCGGCGTCTGGTTGCTGCCGTTTTGCTTCCCCGCCACTTTCGGCGCTTCAGGCGAAATCGAGCACCGTCACGCCGTCGAGCTTGCGGAAGTCCTTGCCATTCTTCGTCAACACCGGAAAACCGTGACGCAGGGCCGTGGCGGCGATCTGGATGTCGTGAGCGCCGACCGTCTCGCTGCGAGGAAGCGCGGCGAGCAGTTGCGCGTGTACGCGGGCCACTTCGAGATCGAATGGCAAGGCGGGAAGCGAGGCCAGCACGCCTTCGACGAAAGCGGTGCGCCGCGCACGCTGTCCGCCGGTCTGCGCCCGCTGCACGCCGACGAGCAATTCCGAGGCCGTTACGGCGCTGATGAAGGCGGCATCGTATTGCCGCCACGCCGAGAAGTCCAGCTGGGTGCGTTGGCGCTCGGCGAGAATCAGGACATCGGTATCGATCAGGAGTCCCACGCATCGCCCCCGGCAGTCAGTTGGCCGTTGGCTTGCTCGATGTCGTGCAGGAAGTCCGCGGCATCCTCGTCCGACAGTGCCGGCAGATCGGCGAACAGTCCGGCCAGTTTGTCGAGCGGGTAGCCCCCCACCGGCGCTGGCGGCGACAGCCGGGCGACGATTTCGTTGCCGCGCTGAATCTCGAAGCTGGCGCCCTGATAACAGACCTGGTTCAGGTAAGCGGAGAAGTTTCGCGCAAGGTTGGTAGCAGTCAGGGTAGTCATGGCATCCTCAACGAATCGGATAGTCTGATTATAGGCGCCCTTATCCTGTCACCGGGTGATTTTCAGCCTCACGCCAACTCCGTTTTCCGTCGCCGCGCGGCGAAGAAGGCCGACAGCAGTGCGCCGCATTCCTCCGTGCGCACGCCGCCTTCGATCTCGGCGTGGTGGTTGAGCCGCGCCTCGGCAAACAGGTCGATGACGCTGCCGGCCGCGCCGGTCTTGGGATCGCGCGCGCCGAAGACGACGCGGCCGATGCGCGCATGGAAGATCGCGCCGATGCACATCGCGCAGGGTTCGAGCGTGACGTAGAGCGTGCAGCCCGGCAGGCGGTAGTTGCCGAGGCGCGCCGCGGCGTCACGCAGCGCCATCACCTCGGCATGGGCGGTCGGGTCGTGGCGGCCGATCGGCTGGTTGAACCCGCGGCCGACGATCTCGCCGTCCAGCACGACCACCGCGCCGACCGGCACCTCGTCGAGCGTCGCCGCCTCGCGCGCGAGTTCGAGGGCGGCGCCCATGAAGTCCTCATCGGCGCGCAAACCGCTCATCAGGCGCTCTTGCTCGATCACCGCCAGTTCCCTGAACTCGGCCGTGTACTCCTGCTTCGGTATCTTCAACTCCCCTACTCCTTCCAGTTTGCCGGGGCGTTATACCCCATCTCCCGGAGGACGAAATTTATGGGGAGGCTCAATTTCGATCAACCGTCTCGCGCGCGCAACCACCCCGAGGGCAGCTTGGCGAGCATGGTGAGCGCGAATCCCGCCAGCAGCATGCCGGCGAAAAACGGGAAGTCCGGGGAGAAACGCGTTCCCTCGACGACATGGGCAAGCGCGACGGACACTACCGGAAAAATCAGAAACACGAACGACAGCGTCACCGGACTCAGGTGCTTGAGCAGGTGGAAATAGGCAATGAACCCACCCACCGAAGCCACCGCGCCCAGGTACACCAGCGCCAGCAGCGAAGTGGCCGATATGTCCGCCAGGTCCGGTCGCTCGAACGCCAGGCCGGCAGCGAACAGCAGCGCCCCGGCGATACCCGCGGGCAGGGTATTGAAGGTTACCGGACTCACCCCGGCGCCATGACTCTTGGCCGCGACGTAGCAGGCGGCGTGCAGCACGGCGGCAAGCAGAATGGCGAGCGCGCCGAGCTTTTGACCGTAGGCAAGCGCGAGACCCTCGCCAGTCACAACCATGGTGAGCGCATAGAACCCCAGCCCGATGCCCAGCAGTTGCGACCAGTGCACCCGCTCGCGCAGCATGAATGCCGAGAAGATCACCACGAACACCGGCATGGTGCTGAACAGCAGCGCCGCCAGACCCGACGACACATACTGCCCACCGAAATTGATCAGAAAATAGGGCAGGAAAAAGTAGCCGCCCGTCATGGCTGCGAAATACCCGCCTTGACCCCTGGGAAAGCGCAGCGGCTCGCCGCGCAGTAGCGCATACGCGAGCAAAGGCGGAAAGGCGATGAGAAAACGCAACCCGGCGGCGGTAAGCGGCGGCACGGTGTCCACGGCCAGTTTGATCCCCAACCAGGTCGTGCCCCAAGTGAAGCAAACCAGAACGTAGAGGGCGGCGAGCAGCAGAAAGGGGGGCCTGACGTCGGCGAGCACGGGGTGACGCCCGCCCGATGCAGCGGCGGGTTGATCTGTTCGGATTAAATTGCTACTGTTCATTCGTAATCTATTGTCAATTTTGACGCCTATCGAAGCAATGTAATCAGGATAAGCATGACCGTCAACAACTCAATTGACATGGTGGCAATTGCGCGTTCCGCTCTGGAAAGCGGTACCGGGCCACGCTACCGGGCGCTGGCCGGCGGCATCGCCGAAGCCATCCTGTTCGGTCGTATCGGGCATGGGCAGAAGCTGCTGCCGCACCGCATCCTTTCGGACAAGATCGGCGTCACGCCGGGCACGGTAAGCAAGGCCTACGCGGAAATCGAGCGCATGGGTCTGGTTTCTTCGCGTGTGGGCGACGGCACTTACGTGCGCTTCCCCGGTGGCGAGCCGGCGGGTGGTTTCGAAAACGCGCCGAGCACGCCCGACAGGCTGGATCTGAGCCGCAACACCCACATCGGCGGCGAGGAAGTGCGCTTGCTGGGCGAAACGCTTCAGCGCTTGGGACAGGATCCCGGCCTGCTGGCGCGTCTGGTCGAGTATGCCACCGCCGCCGGCGCTCCCCACCAGCGCCTGGCGGGAGCGCGCTGGCTGCGCTTCAGCGGCCTCGATACCGACAGCGAGTCGGTGCTGGTGAGCAACGGCGCCCAGCACGCCTTGCTCTGTACGCTCATGGCCTGCCTGCGCGCCGGCGAAACCATCGCTACCGAACACCTGAGCTACCCAGGGCTGATCGGCGCGGCGCGCTATCTGGATCTGCGCTTGGCCGGGCTCGATATGGACGAGGAAGGCCTCACCCCCCAAGCGCTGGCCGAGGCTTGTGCGCAGCGTCCGATCAAGGCGCTCTACTGCACGCCAACGCTGCAGAACCCGACTTCCGGCACGCTATCCGAGACTCGGCGGCGCGAAATCGCCGCCCTCTGCCAGCGGCACAACCTACTCATCATCGAGGACGATGCCCACGGCTGCCTGGCCGAAGAGCACCCGCCGGCCCTGTCCACGTTTGCCCCGGAGCGCGCAGTGCTCATCTCGAGTCTCACCAAGGCGGTCGCGGCCGGGCTGCGCGTCGGCTACCTGGCCGCGCCGACGGCGCTGGTAGGAAAAATCGCCGGCGCGCTGCGCGCCTCGTGCTGGATGGCCTCGCCGCTCGCCGCCGAAATTGGCGCGCACTGGGTGCTCGACGGTACTGCGGAGTCGCTGCGCGCGAGACAACGGATCGAGACGCAGCAGCGCAAGGCGATGGTGGGCCCTCTGCTCGATGGGTTCCAGGTGCGTAGCGCCGATGGCTGCTGCCACTTCTGGATCGCGCTGCCCGATCCTTGGCGCGCCAGCGAACTGGCGCTGGAACTGGAGCGGCAGGGGGTGCTGGTAAAGGCTGCGGAAGCGTTTGCGGTCGGACGCCAGGCCGTTCCACAATGTTTGCGGGCGAGCATAAGCAGTGTGCCGAGCGAAGCGGCGCTGATCGCGGCATTTCGACGATTGAGCGACGTCATACGGGAAGGTGCTTATCCTATTTCGCATTGGAAGCAGCATTATTGATTGATGCCGTCCAGCCGGCGCCGATTTTTACTATTGCCTTCATCCGCTGGCAGTCCTCATCGGCGCGCAAACCGCTCATCAGGCGTTCTTGACCACCTGGCCGCCATTGTCAAGCAGCTGCGCCTGCGCGGCGGCGAGGCGCGCGATCGGCACGCGCGGGCCGGAGCAGGACACGTAGGTCAGCCCGATCTTGTGGCAGAAGGCGATCGAAGCGGGATGGCCGCCATGCTCGCCGCAGATGCCGACCTTGAGGTCGGGACGCGTCTTGCGGCCTTCGGCCACCGCCAGCTTCATCAGTTCGCCGACCCCCTTCTGGTCGAGCACCTCGAAGGGGTTGTCCTGCAGGATGCCGGTTTCGTTGTAGAAGGGCAGGAACTTGTTCTCGGCATCCTCGCGGCTGAACGAGAAGGTCGCCTGCGTCAGGTCGTTGGTGCCGAAGCTGAAGAACTCCGCGTCCTGCGCCATGCGGCCGGCGCGCAGACAGGCGCGCACCACTTCGAGCATGCTGCCGAACTTGACGCCGACGTTGATGCCGTGCGTCAGCTCGACCACCTTGTGGATGCGCTTGACGTAGCTGTGGATGCGCTGCATCTCTTCGACGGTGGCCACCTGCGGCACCATGATCTCCGGGTGGACCTCGATGCCCTCCTTGGCGCACAGCGCCGCGGCTTCCAGGATGGCCTGGATCTGCATCGAATAGATCTCGGGGTAGGTTATCCCTAAGCGCACGCCGCGATGGCCGAGCATCGGGTTGACCTCGGAGAGGGCGCGCACCTTCTTGAGGGTCTTCTCCTTCTTCTGGATGACGTCCTCTTCGAGGTGGCTGTCCTTGAACTCGGTCATACCGCGCGACAGCTTGGTCAGGCCGTCGGCATACTGCATGTAGAGCCGCGGGCTGAGCAGCTTGAGGGTTTCGGGCAGTTCCTCGAGCGCCTTGAGGGAATCG
>CAZZFN010000041.1:0-14669 GCA_964653505.1 uncultured Methyloversatilis sp. | reverse complement strand
TTCGTGCTGCTCAACGGCGCCTCGGGCATCGCCGTCGGCATGGCCACCGAGATTCTGCCGCACAACCTGCGCGAGGTCGCCGAGGCCATCAAGCTGGTCATCCGCAAGCCGAACGCGCAACTCGACGAGGTGCTCGCCGCCCTGCCCGGCCCGGATTTCCCCGGCGGCGGCCAGATCATCTCCGCGCCCACCGACATCCGCGCCGCGTATGAAGCCGGCCGCGGCAGCATCCGCATGCGCTGCCGCTGGCGCATCGAGGAACTGGCGCGTGGCCAGTGGCGCGTCATCGTCTACGAATTGCCGCACGGCGTATCGACCGCGCAGGTGCTCTCGGAGATCGAGGCCGTCACCAATCCTCAACCGCGGCCCGGCAAGAAGGACGTCTCGCAGGAGCAGAAGAACCTCAAGCAGGCGATGCTCGGCGTGCTCGACGCCGTGCGCGACGAGTCCAACGAGAAGGAGCCCGTGCGCATCGTGCTGGAACCGCGCTCGTCGCGCGTGCCGCAGGACGAGTTCATGGCCGTGCTGCTCGCCCACACCCGCCTCGAAGCCAACGTGCCGGTCAACATGACCATGATGGGCGCCGACGGCCGTCCGGCGCAAAAGCCGCTCATGACGATGCTGCACGAGTGGGTCGCCTTCCGCCACGCCACCGTCGAGCGCCGCTCCGCGCATCGCCTCGCCGAAGTCGAGCGCCGCCTGCACATCCTCGCCGGCCGCCTGCTGGCCTTCCTGTCCATCGACAAGATCATCCAGACCATCCGCGGGGCCGACGAACCCAAGGCCGAGCTGATGGCGCAGTTCAAGCTCTCGGAAACCCAGGCCGAGGACATCCTCGAAATCCGCCTGCGCCAGCTGGCCCGCCTCGAAGGCATCAAGATCGAGCAGGAACAAAAAACACTGGCGGAAGAAGAAAAAGACCTGCGCCGCATCCTCGAAGACCGCAAGGAACTGACGAAGCTGGTCGTGCGCGAAATCACCGACGACGCGAAAAAATTCGGCGACGACCGCAGGACATTGATCGAGGCCGTCGCCCCGGTCAGCAGCGCCGAGGTAGCGATCCCCGACGAGCCGGTCACCGTCATCGTCTCGAAGAACGGCTGGGTGCGCGTCCGCCAGGGCCACGGCATCGACCCGAACAGCATCACCTACAAGACCGGCGACTTCCCCTGGTTCGTCGCCGACAGCCGCACCGTCTGGCCGTTGGTCGTCATCGACGGCAATGGCCGCGCCTACAGCGTGCGCGTCGCCGACCTGCCCGGCAGCCGCGGCGATGGTGTTCCCATCGCCACGCTGATCGATTTCCAGGACGGCGGCAAGCTCGCGCAGGCACTCACCGATACGCCCGAGGCGCAGTACCTGTTCGCCAACTCGGGCGGCTATGGCTTCGTCGCCAGCATTGCGGACCTGGTATCGCGCAACCGGACCGGCAAGGCCTTCATGAGCCTGGAGAAGGGCGAGAAACCGCTCGTTCCGGCAAAAGTCGGCGCCGGGCCGTCCCAAGCCGACGCCCCACCTGTGGGGGGCAGCGAGCCGGGTTTGCGAGCGAGGGGGGCCAATAAAGTCGGCGCCGGCGGGACGGCGGCTGCGGTTTCGCAAAACGGTCGCCTGCTGCTCTTCCCGCTCGCCGACGTGAAGGTCATGGCCAAGGGGCGCGGCACCATTCTTCAGGCCATCGACGCAAAGGACGAGCTGGTCGGCGTTGCCGTGGGCGATGACCAGTTCGTCGTCAGCGGCAGCGGTCGCGGCGGAAAGCCGGCGAACTGGACGCTCGCGGCGAAGGACGTCGCCGCCTTCCGTTCCGCCCGCGCCCGCAAGGGGCGGGCCATCCCATCCACACTCAGGCCGACCGGACTAACGCCGCAACGCCGACCTGGACCCACCCTCGATCGATGAAAAACGAGCCGTCAATGCGACGTGGCAGCAAGACAAGCAAGCCACAAAAGGAACAAAAACTTTCCCGCGCCCATGCGCCGGCGGACATTTCCCCGATCGAGTGGCAGCGCGCGTTGCGCCGCCAATTTGGTCGCGAGCAGGCGTTCGTGCTGGAGAACATCGGCGCGGAGCCGTTCTTCTCAGAATTCCGCGTCAGCAACCCCCAGTCGAAGAGCGCCTACCGCGTGGCGATTCGCGGCAAGCTGCCGGGCGACAACTACTGCACCTGCCCGGATTACGCCACCAATGAACTGGGCGCCTGCAAGCACATCGAGTTCGTCCTCGCCGCGCTGGAGAAAAAACGTGGCGCAAAGTCGGCCTTTGCGCGTGGCTATCATCCGCCGTTCTCCGAGCTGTATCTGCGTAACGACGCTGGGAGGACTATCCATTTCCGCCCTGGGATGGATTGCCCGCCTTCCGTATTGGAGGCCGCCGACCTGTTGTTCGACGAGGCGTGCGGATGGGTGCTGCCGCAAGAGAAGTTCGGCGAATTGGAACGGTTTGTCGCGGCGGTCGCCAAGAGCGGCCACGAACTGCGCGCCTATGACGATGCGCTGGATTTTGTTGCCGGGCGGCGCGACGCCGAGCGGCGGGCTGTCGCGCTCGACGGCATATTTCCGCGCGGTAGCGCCGATCCTTTGCTGAAAAAGCTGCTCAAGGTGCAGATGTATCCCTATCAGGTCGAAGGCGCGCTGTTTGCCGTGCGGGCGGGTAGGGCCTTGATCGGCGATGAAATGGGTTTGGGCAAAACCATACAGGCCATCGCCGCCGCTGAAATCCTGGCCCGGCATTTTGGCGCATCGAAAGTGCTGGTGATCTGCCCGACCTCGCTCAAGTATCAGTGGCAGAGCGAGATCAAGCGCTTTTCCGGCCGCGATTCTTTTGTCATCGCCGGCGGTCGCGCACAACGGCAGAAGGATTACGCCCGGGATGACTTCTGCAAGATCACCAATTACGAGAAGCTCCAACCCGATCTGGATTTGATCGCCGCCTGGGCGCCCGATCTGGTGATCGTCGACGAGGCGCAGCGTGTCAAGAACTGGAACACCATCGCCGCGCGTGCGCTGAAGCGCATCGACAGCCCCTACGCCGTGGTGCTGACCGGTACCCCGCTGGAAAACAAGCTGGAGGAACTGATCTCCATCGTCCAGTTCGTCGATCAGCATCGCCTCGGGCCAACCTGGAAGCTGCTGCACGAACATCAGGTGAAGGACGAAGCAGGACGCGTCACGGGCTACACCGGGCTGGAAAAGATCGGCCAGACGCTGGCGCCGATCATGATTCGCCGTCGTAAAGCCGAAGTCCTGATGCAGTTGCCGGAACGCACCGACCAGAATCTGCTGGTGCCGATGACCGAATTGCAGATGACGTATCACCAGGAAAACGCGGAGATCGTGACCAAGATCGTGCAGCGCTGGCGCAAGATGAAATTCCTCTCGGACAAGGATCAGCGGCAGCTGACCTGCGCCTTGCAGAACATGCGAATGTCGTGCAACAGCACCTATCTGCTCGACCAGGAAACCGATCATGGCGTCAAGGCGGACGAACTGGCGGCGTTGTTCGATGGACTGTTCGAGCAAGCGGACGCCAAGGCCGTAGTGTTCAGCCAATGGACGCGCACCCACGACATCGTGATCCGGCGTCTGGAGGCGCGTGGCATCGGCTATGTCAGCTTCCACGGTGGCGTGCCCTCGGAAAAGCGTCCGGCGCTGGTGGAGCGCTTCCGCGACGATCCCGACTGCCGCGTCTTCCTGTCGACCGATGCCGGGGCGACGGGCTTGAATCTGCAACACGCCTCGACCCTGGTGAATATGGATTTGCCGTGGAACCCGGCGCTGCTCGAACAGCGTATTGCCCGGATTCATCGCATGGGCCAGAAGCGGCCGGTGCAGATCGTCAATTTCGTCGCCAAGGGCACGATCGAGGAGGGCATGCTCTCGGTGCTGGCCTTCAAGCGGTCGCTATCGGCAGGAATTCTGGATGGGGGAACAGGCGAGATATCGCTGGGCGGCTCGCGTCTCAACCGTTTCATGAAGGATGTCGAGAATGTCACCGGCCACATGGGCGAGGGCGAAGCCATGACGCCTGTCGAAGAGGCCGCAGGCGTGACGACCGCGACCGAAGCGGCATCCGTGCCGGAAGCGAATGCGGAGACAAAAGTCGGCGCTGGCGAGACGGCGATTGCGGCGCATGGGGAGCAAAATGCGCCAGAACAGCCCCCGCGCAATGCGGCCGATCCCTGGCAAGCCCTGGCGCAGATTGGGACTCAGTTGGTTTCTGCGCTCGGAGCGGCCAGCAGTCCTGCTGCTCAGACGCACCCGTGGATCGAGCGCGATCCGCACACCGGGGCGCAAAGTCTCAAAGTCCCGTTGCCGCCCCCCGAAGCGGCGGGGCAAATTGCCGATGCGCTTTCGATGCTGGCGAACGCCTTGCGGGGAGCGCGCCCGCCGCGGTGACCACGGCGCGGGTAAACTCCCGCGCGTCCGCTCCGCCATCTCCGTTGCCCGACGTGCCACGCGATTACTCCCATCTCAGCCGCGAGCAACTGCCGGAAATCCTCCAGCGCCGCGATCTCGACGCGCCTTACGGGCTGGTGTGGGAACGCGACGAAATAGAACCGGAAGCGAATATCAACCGCGATTACGTCGGCCTGCGGCTCGATCCGGCGCTCTCCTGCGGGCCGGCGCCGTGGAAGAACCTCGTCGTCGAAGGCGACAACTGGGAGTTGGTGCGACAGCAAGGGCGGACCGGCAACGATTCCGTGTGCGCCGCCGACCTGTTCTCGCCGAGCCGGCTCTACCGCAATTGCCTGCGCCTCAATTGCGGCAATCCGTGGAGCGAGGCGATCGAAGCGGCAGTGAAACGGCTCGGCGATCTGGCGGCCGGCAAGGCCTGATGGCCATGCCATTGCCAAGCAGCACCGCAGCGCCTAAGATGGACGCATGATGCCGCCCGACGACCCGCAAGCGCTGCAGGCCCTGCTGACCGAACTCAGGGCCGAACACCACGATCTCGACGAGCGTCTGGACAGGCTCGCGGGCAGTCCTCCGCACGACGAGCTGCTGATGCGTCGCATGAAAAAGCGCAAGCTGCAGATCAAGGATCGCATCGCCGCCATCGAGAGAATGCTCGGCCCCGACCTGATCGCCTAGCCGGGGCGGCGCATAGAATGCGCCCATGCCCCTGATCAAACTCGACAACGGCTGTCTCGCCTACGGCCATGTGCCCCTGCTCGACGCAACCGATTTCCAGCTCGACCCCGGCGAGCGCGTCGCGCTGATCGGCCGCAACGGCACCGGCAAGTCCTCGCTGCTCGCCGCGCTGGCGGGCCAGGCGCCTCTCGACGACGGCACGCTGTGGACGCAGCCCGGCCTCAAGCTCGGCTACGTGCCGCAGGAACCGCCCTTCGATCCGGGCCTCACCGTGTTCGAGGCCGTGGTCGCCGGCATGGGGGCAACCGCGCGCCTGCTTGCCGAGTATCACGCGGTCTCCCACCGCATGGCGGAAGCGGAAGCCGACCACGATGCGCTGCTCGCGCGCATGGAGGCCTTGCAGCACGAGATGGAAGCGCTCGGCGTCTGGGCCTACGAAGCGCGGGCGGAACAGGCGATCGCGCGTTGCGGACTGAATGCCGATGCGCAGGTCGGCACGCTCTCGGGCGGCCAGAAGAAGCGTCTCGCACTGGCGCAGGCGCTCGCCGTCGCCCCCGATGCGCTGCTGCTCGACGAACCGACCAACCACCTCGACATCGCCGCGATCGAGTGGCTGGAGGATTTCCTGCTGGAATCCGGCATGACGCTGCTGTTCGTCACCCACGACCGGCGTTGTCTCGACCGGCTGGCCACGCGCGTCGTCGAGCTGGATCGCGGCAAGCTGGCCAGCTATCCCGGCAGCTTCGCGGCTTACCAGGCGCGCAAGACGCAGGAGCTGGCCGACGAGGCGAAAGCGGATGCCCGTGCCGACAAGCTGCTCAAGGAAGAGGAAGTCTGGATCCGCCAGGGCGTGGAAGCACGCCGCACCCGCGCGGCGTTCCGTGTGCAGCGCCTCGACCGGCTGCGCGCCGAGCGCGCCGCCCGACGCGAGCGGCTCGGCAGCGTGACGCTGCAGCTCGACGCCGGCGACAAGAGCGGGCAGGTCGTCGCCGAGCTGCTGCATGTCGACAAGTCCTTTGGCGACAAACAGGTCGTCAGGGACTTCTCCACGCGCATCCTGCGCGGCGACCGCATCGGCATCATCGGCCCCAACGGCGCCGGCAAGACCACGCTGCTGCGTTTGATCCTCGGCGAGCTGCCGCCGGACAGCGGCACGGTGAAGCGCGGCACGAAGCTGGCGGTCGCCTATTTCGACCAGTTCCGCGCCCAGCTCGACCCCGAGGCAACGCTGGCCGACGTGATCTCGCCCGGCTCGGACTGGGTCGAGATTGCCGGCACGAAGAAGCATGTCGTCGGCTATCTCGGCGACTTCCTGTTCGCGCCGCAGCGCGCCCGCTCGCCGGTCAAGTCGCTGTCGGGCGGCGAACGCAACCGGCTGCTGCTGGCGCGGCTGTTTGCCCGGCCGGCCAACGTGCTGGTGCTCGACGAACCGACCAACGACCTCGACATCGAAACCCTCGACCTGCTCGAAGACCTACTGCAGAACTATCCCGGCACGGTCTTCCTGGTCAGCCATGACCGCGCCTTCCTCGACGCCATCGTCACCCAGACCATCGCGGCGGAAGGCGATGGAACCTGGCACGAATATGCAGGGGGTTACGGCGACTGGGCCGCCTGGCAGGCCGGCCGCCGCGCGGCCGAACGCTCCGATACGAAGCCGACGCCAAAGTCGGCGCCGGCGAGACGGCCATCGACACCGGCCGCCGAGCGGCCGAGCTGGAAAGAGCAGCGCGAACTGGCGGCCCTGCCCGAGCGCATCGCCGCGCTCGAAGCCGAACAGAAGGATCTCGCCACGCGCCTCGAAGATCCGGCGCTCTACGACAAACCGCAGGATGCCCAGACCGTCGCCGCGCGGCTTGCCGCCATCGACGAGGAACTGCTCGCGCTGCTGGAACGCTGGGAAAGCCTCGAATCTCGCCTAAAGTGATACGGCAAGATTTTTTCCAGGCTGATCGGGCCTGAAACGCACGCCTTTCAGGATTTCGTCAAGTCCCCGGAGCAGTACGCCCGTGTTGCAATGCAGCAAAGAACATCGCGCACCGGCGTCCCCGCCATGCGCTCAAAAGACTGATTTTTCGTGCGCTTTTTCTGGCGCCGAACCCACTATATGTAGTGGTATAAATTTTTCTGGCTACTAGATAAATAGCTAACCTACTGTTTTTCAAAGAAGCAAAAATTTTCTTCTTTGCAGTTTTCCGGACGCTGGCTATGCTTCACGGCCATTGCCTCTTACCCAGACACTCAGACACCGAAAAACACCCGATGATCCATCGCCAAACCATGACCACCGACCCGACCGCCACCCAAGAGTTGCACCTGGAGGAAAACGAACACACCGGACAGCTGGGGCTTCTCCTGCCCCAGGAGATCTCGGGCGAAGTCCTGCTGGAAAAATACGCCAAGGGCAACGAACGCAACGTGCATGACGTGCGCCGCCGCGTCGCCCGGGCCCTCGCCGGCGTCGAAACCGAAGACAGGCGCGCCCACTGGGAGGCGCGTTTCCTCGATGCCCAGGAAAACGGCTTCGTGCCGGCCGGTCGCATCAACTCCGCCGCCGGCACCGATCTATGCGCCACCCTGATCAACTGCTTCGTGCAACCCGTCGGCGACTCGATCTCCGAAATCGTCGACGGCCGCCCCGGCATCTATACCGCGCTGTCGCAGGCCGCCGAAACCATGCGCCGCGGCGGCGGCGTCGGTTACGACTTTTCCAGCATCCGGCCGAGCGGCGCCCATGTCAAGGGCACCCAGTCGCGCGCCTCCGGCCCGGTGTCCTACATGCGCGTGTTCGACCGCTCCTGCGAGACCGTCGAGTCGGCCGGTTCGCGCCGCGGCGCCCAGATGGGCGTGCTGCGCTGCGACCATCCGGACATCGAAGCCTTCATCCACGCCAAGGATCAGGGGGATCTGACCAACTTCAACATCTCGGTCGGCGTCAGCGACGATTTCATGCGGGCCGTCGAAGCGGGTGCGGACGTCGAGCTGGCACACCGCGCCGAACCCTCGCTCGATCTCAAGCAGAAGGGCGCCTACCAGCGCGACGACGGCCTGTGGGTCTACCGCAAGGCGCCGGCCCGCGAGCTGTGGGACCAGATCATGCGCTCGACCTACGACCATGCCGAGCCGGGCATCCTGTTCATCGACCGCATGAACAAGGACAACAACCTCAACTACTGCGAGACGATCGAGGCCACCAACCCCTGCGCCGAGCAGCCGCTGCCGCCCTACGGCTGCTGCTGCCTTGGCTCGATCAACCTGCCCCTGTTCGTCGATCACGCCTTCGACGAGACCGCCGACTTCGACTACGCCGCCTTCGGCAAGGTGATCGACACCTCGGTGCGCATGCTCGACAACGTCCTCGACGCCACCCACTGGCCGCTGCCGCAGCAGCAGACCGAAGCGGCCGCCAAGCGCCGCATCGGCCTCGGCTTCACCGGCCTCGGCGATGCGCTGATCATGCTCGGCCTGCGCTACGACACCGAGGAGGCGCGCCGCACCGCCGCCAAGATCTCCGAGTTCATGCGCGATCGCGCCTACCTCGCCTCGGTCGAGCTGGCCAAGGAGCGCGGCGCCTTCCCGCTCTTCAATGCCGACCTCTATCTCTCCGGCAGCAACTTCGCCTCGCGCCTGCCGCAGGCCATCAAGGACCAGATCCGCAAGCACGGCATCCGCAACTCGCACCTGCTGTCGATCGCGCCGACCGGCACGATCTCGCTGGCCTTCGCCGACAACGCCTCGAACGGCATCGAGCCGCCCTTCTCCTGGACCTACACGCGCAAGAAGCGCATGGCCGACGGCACCCACAAGGAATACGCGGTCGAGGATTACGCCTGGCGCCTCTACAAGCACATGGGCGGCGACACCGCCAAGCTGCCCGACTACTTCGTCACCGCGCTGGAGATCTCGGCCCAGGCGCACGAGCAGATGGTCGCCGCCGTCGCCCCCTACATCGACACCTCGATCTCCAAGACCGTCAACGTGCCGGCCGATTATCCCTATGCCGATTTCGAGGATCTCTACATGGTCGCCTGGAAATCCGGACTCAAGGGCCTGGCGACCTACCGTCCGAATGCCGTGCTCGGCAGCGTGCTTTCCGTCGAACCGCAGCCGGCCCCGCAGACATTGCCCCAGCACGACCGCAAGCAGCCGCAGGATGTCACCATCGACTGCGCCAACCGCCGCATATCGATCGGCTCCCTGCCGGCCCCGGTGCTCGCCAGCCTGCGCTGGCCGGGCCGCCCGCGCCTGACCGACGGCAACGCCGCGTGGACCTACATGATCGAGACGCCGCACGGCGAGTTCGCCCTCTTCGTCGGCCAGATCGAGAACGAGCGGCGCCAGCAGGTGCCCTTCGAGATCTGGGTCAACGGCACCGAGCAGCCGCGCGGCCTCGGCGCCGTGGCCAAGACGCTGTCGATGGACATGCGCGCCAACGACCCGGCCTGGCTGAGGCTCAAGCTCGACGTGCTCGCCGGCACCGTGGGCGACGAACCCTTCGAGATGCCGATGCCGCCCCACGGCGAACTGAAGCTGATGCCCGGCTCCGTTTCGGCGATGGCCCAGGTGATCCGCTACCGCTGCGAGCAGCTCGGCGCGCTCGAGACCGATGGCGCCACGCCGGTGCTCGACTGCATGTTCAGCCGCGACGAGCCGAAGACCGGCACCGACGGCACGCTGTCCTGGACGGTGGACATCGTCAACCCCGCCTCGCGCGAGGACTTCGTGCTCGGCCTCAAGGAAATCACCCTGCCCGACGGCGTGACGCGCCCCTATTCCTGCTGGCTTTCCGGCAACTATCCGCGCGCCCTCGACGGGCTGACCAAGCTCCTGTCGCTCGACATGCGCGTGATGGACCCGGCCTGGATCGGCATGAAGCTGAGGAAGCTCTTGAACTATCCCGAGCCGCTCGGCGACTTCATGGCGCGCGTGCCGGGCTCGAACAAGCAGCAGAACTGGCCATCCACGGTAGCCTACATCGCCCGCCTGATCATCCACCGTTACGCGATGCTCGGCCTCCTCGACGAGCATGGCTTTCCGACGCGCGAGATGGGCATCCTGGAAAGGCCGCGCGAGAAGAAGGGCGAACTCAAGGTGACGCAGGGCTCGCTGTGCGCCGAATGCGGCAATCTGACCGTAATTCGCAAGGACGGCTGCGACTTCTGCACCGCCTGCGGCGCCGTCGGCGCCTGCGGCTAAGACCTGCGGGAACTACGCGACCCGGGGGGAAATCCCCCCGCACCCGCTGCTGGCAGCCTGGTCGCGGTTTTGGTAGATTACGGGCTGCGCACTGCATGCAGACCACTGCCTGCAGACAAGTGCAGGCCGCCATCGAATTTCGCTGGCCGCGGGCAAGCGCAACATCGCCCGCACGATGACTTTCTTACACTCTGACCTATCGGAACTCCCTTGGAGCACGAAGACCTTGTCGATTCCGCTGCAGCGCCGGTAGCGGCGCCGCACGCTTCCCCGCCGGCCGCACCCGCGTTCGACCCGCGCCGCCGCATTCGCGAGCTGCTTGCCATTCCCGAGCGCGATCGCAGCGACGCGCAATGGGACGAGCTCAACGAACTCGAGATCCAGACCGCGCCGGGCAACCGCGCCGGGGCTGCCCAGCCGGCGCCGCATGGCGGGAAACCCGTCTTTCACCAGAAGAACCGCATGAAAGGAAAAGGCGGGAAGCCGGGAAGCGGCGGACGCCCCCAGGGTGGCAAACCCCACAGCAAGCCCCGCCCGGCCTGATCTTCCGGCGGCGGGGCTGATCAATCTGTGGTGGTGGCTGCATCGCTTGCGGGACAGTTGATCACCTTTGGCCTGATCCTGCTCGCCGCTCTCGTGCTGTTCAGTTTGTGGACCCTGCGCCGCCACGTGCAGGGCCGCCTGGTGGCGGAATCGGCCTTGCAGACCGAAGTCGCCTTCAGGAAAGCGATGGAGGACTCCGTGCATACCGGCCTGCGCGCCCGCAGCCTGGAAGGCACGATAACCTACGTCAATCCGGCCTTCTGCCACATGGTCGGCTGGACGGCGGAAGAACTGGTCGGCCGCGCACCGCCGATGCCCTACTGGGCCGAAGAGTACATCGACGAAACGCGTGCGATGCACGACAGGGTACTCGCCGGAGGAGCACCCAGCGAGGGTTTCGAAATCAAGCTGAAACGCCGCAACGGCGAAATTTTCGATGCACTGATCATCGAGGCCCCGCTGATCGATCAGCGCGGCCGGCATACCGGCTGGATGGGATCGGTCGTCGACATCACCGAGCGCAAGCGCGCCGAAGAATGGGAAAGACAACAGGAAGAACGCCTGCAAGCCAGCGCCCGTCTGATCACGATGGGCGAAATGGCATCGAGCCTGGCGCACGAGCTGAATCAGCCGCTCTCGGCGATATCCAGCTATATCGCGGGCTGCCGCAACCTGATCGCTGCCGGTTCGGCGCAAACGGACATCGATGCGGCGCTGGCCAAATGTCAGGATCAGGCGCGCCGGGCGGGATACATCATCCGCCGCATCTACGATTTCCTGCAGCGCCATGAACCGAAGATCGAGCCCTGCAATCTCGCCTTCCTGCTCCACGACCTGATCACGCTGATCGAGGTCGATGCACGCCGCAAGAAGGTTCGCGTCGTGCACGACTGTACCGCCCTGCCGATCATCCAGGCCGACAGCATCCTGCTCGGCCAGGCCATTCTGAACCTGATGAGGAATGGCATCGAGGCGATGGGCCAGACGGAAGAGACGCGCCGCATCCTCACGGTGCAGGCGCGCGTCGATGCCGATCAGGTGCTGATCTCGGTGGCCGATCGCGGCCACGGCATTGCGCCCGAGTCGGCTGCACAGCTGTTCGAGCCGTTTTACACCACGAAAATGGAAGGGCTCGGCATCGGTCTCAACATCTGCCGCTCGGTGGTCGAAGCCCATCGCGGCCGCCTCTGGTTCGACACGCCGCCGGACGGCGGAACGGTTTTCCATATCGCATTGCCGCTTGCGCCGCCATGAGCTCCGCCATGGTTTACCTGGTCGATGACGACGCGGCGATCCGCGATGCGCTGGCCTGGCTGCTGCGCTCGCGCGGCATCCAGAGCCGCGCCTGGCCATCGGCCGAGGCCTTCCTGGCCGAATACCGCGACGACCTGAGCGGCTGCCTGCTGCTGGACGTGCGCATGACCGGCATGACCGGCGCCGAACTGTTCGACCGCCTGATCGAACGCGGCTGCGCGATGCCGGTGATCTTTCTCACCGGGCACGGCGACGTGCCCCTGGCCGTCCACGCATTCAAGCGCGGCGCCTTCGATTTCATCGAGAAGCCGTTCAACGACAACGAACTCGCCGACCGGGTGATCGAAGCCCTGCAGCATGAGGAAAATCGGCGCTGGCAGGACGGCGTGAAGGCCGAGATCGGGCAGCGTCTGGCGACCCTGACGGAACGCGAGCGCGAAGTGATGGCCTGCATTCTCGCCGGCAAGCTCAACAAGGTGATCGCCGACGAGTTGCAGATCGCCATGCGCACCGTCGAAGTCCATCGCGCCAACATTTTCGACAAGATGGGCGTACGCTCGGCCGTGGAACTGGCTCAGCGGCTGTCCGTGCTCGGCCCCGCGGTCGCCAGGTAGATCCTGCCGCGCCGGCGCGTCAGGCGTGCCTCGCCCAGCTGACAGGCAGGCTGTCGATCCGGGGCGGCGCTCAGGATTTGCCGGCATATCTCGCGCAAGCGCGCCTCGCTCGGAACCTTGACCCGATGGCGTGCCAGCAGATAGCGCAGCACATTGCGCGCGCGCGCCTCGTCGAGCGTCTGCAGGATAGGCAACGGGATCGGAAAATCCGCGCACGCGCCGAGATCGGTGCGCGCGAGCGCATCGAGCAGGTCCTGCGCCTCGGCGAAACGCGCGGCTGCCGCAGCCAGATTCCGCGCGGCAGCCGGAAAGCGCTGGAGCAGCGGAACGAGAATGCGGTGACGCAGAAAATTGCGCGCATGGCGCAGGTCGGCGTTGCTTTCGTCCTCGATCCAGTCGAGCCGGTTAGCCCTGGCATGGCCCAGGATGTCGGCGCGCCCCACCCCCAGCAGGGGCCGCAACAGCCTGCCGCTGCATTCGCGCATCGCCGCGGCGCCGGCGATGCCGCTGCCGCGCAGCAGATTGAACAGCACGGTCTCGGCCTGGTCGTCGCGATGGTGGGCCAGCACGATCCAGTCGCCCGGCGCGGCGGCAAATGCCGCGTGGCGCGCGCGCCGCGCTGCCGCCTCGAGGCCGTCGGCCGCCCCGCGCTCGACGGTCACCCTTGCCGTCGTAAACGGCAGCCCCAGGCTGCGCGCGTATGCGGCGCAGAAGTCCGCCCAGCGGTCGGCATGCGGACTGATCCCGTGATGGACGTGCAGCACCGACAGCCCGGCCGGGCGCAGTCCAGCCAACGCATGCAGCAGCACCACAGAATCCGCACCGCCCGACAAACCGACCGTCAGGGTCTCGCTCTCCTGGACACGCCGCAGCAGGCAGTCCGTCAGCGCCGCAACCACCGGACTGGCGCCCTGCGGATCAATGCGCCGCGACTTCCTTGAACTTGCCATAAGCCATCGAGCGTTGGTAGCGACGCTCGACGAGATCCTCGGCCGACAGGCCCTGCAGGGAACGCAAGGCGTCCTGCAGGGCTCGCTTCAACGATTGCGCGGCAGCGCGCAGATCCCGATGAGCGCCACCGGGCGGTTCGTTGACGACGCGATCGATCAACCCGAGCGTTTTCAGGCGCGCTGCGGTAATGCCCATCGTCTCCGCCGCATCGGCGGCGCGATCGGCGCTCTTCCACAGGATCGAGGCGCAACCCTCGGGCGAGATGACGGAATAAGTGGAATACTGCATCATCAGCACCACATCGCCGGCGGCAATCGCCAGTGCACCGCCCGAACCGCCCTCCCCGATGATCGTGCAAATCAGGGGAACCTTGAGTTCCGCCATCTCGTAAAGATTGCGGCCGATGGCTTCCGACTGCCCGCGCTCCTCGGCGCCGATGCCCGGATAGGCGCCCGGCGTATCGACGAAGGTGAACACCGGCATGCCGAACTTTTCGGCCAGACGCATCAGGCGCAGCGCCTTGCGATACCCCTCGGGACGCGGCATGCCGAAGTTGCGCTGAATTTTCTCCTTGGTGTCGCGCCCCTTCTGGTGGCCGATGACCATGCAAGACTGGCCGTTGAAGCGCGCCATGCCGCCGACGATGGCGTGATCGTCGGCAAATGCTCGGTCGCCATGCAACTCGACGAAATCGGCGAACATCGTCTCGACGTAATCGAGGGTATACGGGCGCTGCGGATGGCGCGCCACTTGGGCGATCTGCCAGGGAGACAGTTTTGCGTAGATCTCCTTGACCAGACTTGCACTTTTGCCTTCGAGGCGGCCGATCTCGTCGGAAATATCGACCGCGGAGTCGTCCTGCACGAAACGCAACTGCTCGATCTTGGCTTCGAGCTCGGCAATCGGCTGCTCGAAGTCGAGGAAGGTCGTTTTCATGGGCCGCGATTCTACTGGAAGCCTGCCGGTTAGAAACACAAAAGCCCGACCAGGTTTCGATCGGGCTTTTGTGTGATGTGGGGGTCTG
>CAZZFN010000040.1:13417-14942 GCA_964653505.1 uncultured Methyloversatilis sp. | reverse complement strand
TCTGGAGCTGCAAAAAGTTGCTGCCGGCGCTCCACCCGTTACTCAATGATCCGCCAGCGCATCGTCAACGTGAATTGGAACGCCAGCGTCCAGCTGGCGCAGTGCTCGCAGTCGATGGCGGCAGCCGAGCGCAGCGGTTTTGAACTCGATCAGATGGTGGTAAACATCGCATCGAGCGACGACTCACTGCCCGGTATTGAGGCTCTGGCGCGGCTAGCCAGGGCGCTGGCACGCGGCAACGGATCGGCTCTGGGCGAAACGCTGGCTGCCTACCGCATGTTGTATCGTCATGCGCTGCAAATCTGGGCGGCGGGGCGACGTTGAAGGTTTTGTATCTGCCACGCTACGGCCCATTGGGTGCCAGCAGCCGTGTGCGTGGTTATCAGTATCTGCCCCGGCTGCGCGCTGCGGGTATCGATATCACGGTATCGCCCCTGTTGCCCGATGCCTACCTCCAGCGTCTCTACGCGGGTGCGCGCACACACTTGAGCGAGCTTGGGGCGGCCTACCTGCGCCGCGTTGCAGCCCTGCTGCAGCGCACGCGCTTCGACCTGGTGTGGATCGAATACGAGGCCCTGCCCTGGCTGCCGGTCGGGTTCGAGTTGTGGGCGCTGGGCCGCAGCACGCCCTATGTGGTGGATTACGACGACGCGATTTTCCACCGCTACGAACTGCACCCCAGGGGCTGGGTGCGGCGCATGCTCGGCAGCAAGATCGACCGTGTCATGCAACACGCGGCGCTGGTGCTGTGCGGCAACGACTATCTGGCGGCGCGGGCGCGGCAGGCCGGGGCGCAGCGTGTCGAGCACTTGCCCACCGTGATCGATTTGGAGCGCTACCCTTGGCCCAACTCTAGCGAAACCAAGGAGCCCAATCCTGTGCCCGTGATCGGCTGGATCGGCTCGCCCGCCACCACGCACTACCTTGAGCACGTGCGCACGGCGCTGGCGCAGGTGTGCGCTAGCGGCCAAGCGCGGCTGCGTCTGGTCGGCGCGCGCGACCCGCATTGGGGCGACGTTGCGTATGAGATCGTGCCCTGGGCGCACGACAGCGAAGCTGCGCTGCTGGCCGGGTTCGACATCGGCATCATGCCGCTGCCCGATACCCCTTGGGAGCGCGGCAAGTGCGGCTACAAGCTGATCCAGTACATGGCTTGCGGCAAGGCGGTGCTGGCCTCTCCGGTGGGGGTCAATCGGCAGATCGTGGTGCCTGAGCACAATGGCTTGCTGGCCGAATCGACGCAGCAATGGGTGCAAGCCTTGCAGCGGCTGCTGCGCGATGCTGCGCTGCGCCAGCGCATGGGCGCTGCCGGGCGCGTCCTGGTTGAGCAGCACTATTGCCTGCAAGTGACAGCACCGCGATTGATTGAGTTGTTGCGCTCGGCGGTGCAGGCTTGACATGTGCGGACTGACCGGCTTCCTCTCCCCCGGCGGCTTTGACGCTCCCGCCGCCGAACTGAGCGTGCGCCGTATGGCCGATGCGCTGCTGCACCGCGGCCCGGACGACGCTGGCGTATGGGTGGATG
>CAZZFN010000040.1:0-13317 GCA_964653505.1 uncultured Methyloversatilis sp. | reverse complement strand
TGGCGCGGCCATTCGGACACCGAAACCCTGCTCGCCGCCGTCGCGGCCTGGGGGCTTGAAGGCGCGCTCAAGCGCTGCGTGGGCATGTTTGCGCTGGCGCTGTGGGATCGGCAGGCGCGCAGCCTCACCTTGGCGCGCGACCGCATGGGCGAAAAGCCGCTCTACTACGGCTGGCAGGGCGGGGTGCTGCTGTTTGGCTCGGAGCTGAAGGCCCTGCGCGCGCACCCGGCCTTCGGTGCAGCGGTAGACCGCAACGTGCTGGCGCTCTACCTGCGCCACGGCTATGTGCCCGCGCCGTATTCCATCTACCAGGGCGTGCACAAGCTGCCGCCGGGGGCGGTTCTGACGCTGGCCGCCGCCACCCTTGCCGATACTCCTGCCGTCCCGCCAGCGCCGACTTTCTACTGGCGCGCCTGGGATGCCGCCACCGCCCCGCGGCACACCGATCTGGACGACGCCAGCGCGCTGACCGAGCTGGAGCGGCTGCTCAACCAGTCCATCGCCGGGCAGCGCGTGGCCGATGTGCCGCTGGGCGCGTTTTTGTCCGGCGGCATCGATTCCTCCACCGTGGTGGCGCTGATGCAGGCGCAAAGCAGTCGGCGCGTCCAAACCTTCACCATCGGCTTTCATGAGGCGGGCTACAACGAGGCCGAGCACGCCGGGGCGGTGGCGCGGCACTTGGGCACCGAACACACCGAGTTCTACGTCAGCCCCGAGCAGGCCATGGCGGTGATCCCGCGCCTGCCCGCGCTCTACGACGAGCCGTTTGCCGATTCGTCGCAGGTGCCCACCTTTCTGGTGGCGCAGCTCGCGCGCCAGCATGTCACGGTGAGCCTGTCGGGCGACGGCGGCGACGAGCTGTTCGGTGGCTACCACCGCTATTTCTGGGCCACGCGCATCTGGCGTACGCTGGGGCCGCTGCCGCACGGCGTGCGTTCGCTCGCCGCACGCGCGCTCACGGGCATTCCCCCCGCGGCCTGGAACCGCGCCTTCGCCCTGGCCGCCCCGGTGCTGCCCGCGCGGCTGCGCTACGCCAACCCCGGCGACCGGCTGCACAAGCTTGCCCTGATGCTGGGTGCGCGCACGCCCGAGGAGGTGTATCGCTACCTGGTGTCGCAGGTCAAAAACCCGGTCGAGTGGGTGCCGGGCGCGACCGAGCCGCCCACCGTGCTCACCGATGCCGCACGTTGTCCGGTGTTGCCGGACTTCGAGTCGCGCATGATGTACCTGGACCAGATGAGCTATCTGCCCGACGACATCCTGGTGAAGGTGGATCGCGCCGCGATGGGCGTGAGCCTGGAGACGCGCGTGCCGCTGCTCGATCACCGTCTGGTGGAGTTTGCCTGGCGGCTGCCGCTGCACCTGAAAATTCGTGACAAGCAAGGCAAATGGCTGCTGCGCCAACTGCTCTACCGCCATGTGCCGCGTGAATTGATCGAGCGCCCCAAGATGGGCTTCGGCATCCCCATCGACGCCTGGCTGCGCGGCCCGCTGCGCGACTGGGCCGAGGACTTGCTGAGCGAGCCGCGGCTGACGCGCGAGGGGTATTTCGATCCGCGCCTGATCCGCGCCCAGTGGCAGGAACACCTGAGCGGGCGGCGCAACTGGGCTTACAGCCTGTGGACGGTGTTGATGTTTCAGGCGTGGCTGGAGGCAGGGAAGGAGTGAGCGCGAAAACCGCGCGATGGGTTGCCCTGGCCAGCGCGGCCTATGTGCTGCTGGCCGGTGCCGTGTTGCAGGGGTGGATCATTCCTGCGACGCCGTGGCACGGCGGCGACGGTTTGTTGGCCGGGGGCGACTGGCTGTATTTTCATGACCTGGCGCTGGGCCTGGCACAGCAGATCGACCAGCAGGGCTGGTCGGCCTGGATACTGCGGCCCGAGGACCAAGCGCCTGCGGGGGTGGCGGCTGCGCTCTATGCGCTCACGGGGGTGCATCGGCCCTGGGTGCTGCTGCCTTTGCACGCCATGCTGTATGCGTTGATCGCACTGTGCCTGTGGCGCATGGTGGCGGATGTCTCTGGCAACAACCGCGTCGGACTGTGGGCGCTGGTGCCGCTGTTTGCGTTTCCGTCGCTGGCCATGGTCTATGGCCAGATCCATAAGGATATTTACGTCCTGCCGGGCGTGCTGGCGTTGCTGCTGGCCTGGGTGTGGATGCTGCTGCGCGGGCGATCGCACCTGTTGTGGATCGTGCTGTTGCTGCTGCTGGGCAATGCCCTGGTCTGGCTGGTGCGGCCCTATGGCCTCAAGCTGCTGCTGCTGGGGCAGGTTGGCATGTGGCTGGTGTTTCTGCTGGGGTGGTATTGGCATCGCAAAGCCGCCGCGCTGCTGCTGGGCGGGGTGGCGCTGCTGATCGGGGCGATATTTTTGGGCTTATCGAGACCGGCGGCAGCCCCGACAGCCGACATGGCGGCTGTGACCCACGCTCCGGCGGCCTGCTCGGGTTGGGTATCTACCCTGCCGCCTTCATTGCGGGCCGTGGAGGTCGCCATGGCCAATCTGTCTTCTGCGCGGCAGGGTTTTGCAGAAGGTTATCCGCAGGCCGGCTCGAACATCGATACCCATGTGCGCTTCACGCAGGCGTCCGACGTGGTGCGCTATCTGCCCCGCGCCTTGCAGGTCGGCTGGCTGGCGCCGTTCCCCGCCGGCTGGTTCGCCGAAGCAGTCTCGCCCGGGGGACAGGCGTTGCGCGCCGTGGCGGCGCTGGAAATGCTGGTTTTGTATGCGGCGCTGGCGGGCCTGCTGGGCTTTGCAGTGCTGGCCGGTTTTCGGGCGACCGGGTTTGCGCCCGCACAAATCTGGGCTGCGTGCGCGGTGCTGGGCTTTGCGCTGCTGTGGGTGCTGGCCTACGCATTGGTCGTCACCAACGTGGGCACGCTCTACCGCATGCGCTTGCCCGCCGTGTTGGTCGTCATGGGATTGGGCTGGGTTGCGTGGCATGCGGTGTGGCGGCAGTGGTGCCCCGGCAGGGTGAAGCCGCGCCCCTGAGCGTTGGGATAGATCGTGTGCCACAATACACATCAGGAGGTGTATGGAGATGCGTACCAATATCGTACTCGACGACCGTCTGGTCGAGGAAGCGATGGCTCTGGCAGGTCTGCGTACCAAGCGCGAACTGGTCGATCAGGCCTTGCGTGAGTTCGTGGCACTGCGAAAGCGCCTGGATGTGCGGGTGCTGCGGGGGGCGGACCTGATGGCCGAAGACTATGATCACCGGCGGCTGCGCGAGGGCAGGGTGGCCGACTGATGTATCTGGACGGGCGGAGCCAGGGGGTTACCGTGCGCTCGACGCTGGATTGCCTGATTGCCCAGTGTGCCATCGAGCACGATTTGATCCTGTTGCACAACGACCGCGATTACGTGGCGCTTGGGCAGGCCGTTCCTGCCCTGCGGCAAAGGCATTTTTTGGCATGAGTGCAAGTCCGGGTATTGCCCCCAGTCCCAAACTGCTGATCGTGGTCTCGGAAGACTGGTATTTCCTCTCGCACCGGCTGGCGCTGGGCGTGGCGGCGCGCGCAGCTGGCTATGAGGTGGCGGTGGTGACGCGCACCGGCGCGCAGCGTGCGCGCATCGAAGCGGCGGGCTTGCGCGTGGTGGACTTCGCGATGCAGCGCCGCGGCCTCGACCCGTTCGGGCTGCTGCGCGAGGCGTGGGCGCTGGCGCGCATCTACCGGCGCGAACGGCCCGACCTGGTGCATCACGTGGCGTTGCGCCCGGTGGTGGTGGGGGCGCTGGCGGCGCGGCTGGCCGGGGTGCGGGGGGTGGTGTCGGCGGTGACGGGCATGGGTTTTCTGTTTACCGACGGCGGCCGCCTGCCCTGGGTACGGCGCGCCGTGCAGCGCGTCCTGCCCAGACTGCTGGGGCGCGGGCTGACCATCGTGCAGAACGACGACGATGCGCGCGCCTTGCGGTCGTTCGGCCTGCCCGCCACGCAGTTGCGCCTGATTGCCGGCGCCGGGGTGGATGTGGAACGCTTCGCGCCCGGCCCGCCGCCGGAGGGCGCGCCGGTGGTGATGCTGGCCGCGCGCCTGCTGCGCGACAAGGGCGTGACCGAGTTCGTGGCCGCCGCGCGCGCTTTGCAGGACTCGGGGGCGCGTTTCGTGCTGGTGGGCGATCCCGACCCGGATAACCCTGCCACCATCACGCCGGCCGAACTCGATGCCTGGGTGGCCGAAGGCGTGGTGGAGTGGTGGAGGTCGCGCGACGACATGCCCGCCACGTTGAGACAAGCGCATGTGTTTTGCCTGCCATCGTACCGCGAGGGGCTGCCCAAGGTGTTGCTGGAGGCGATGGCCTGCGGTCTGCCGTGCATCGCCACCGACGCGCCGGGCTGCCGTGACGCCGTGCGCGACGGCGACAATGGCCTGCTGGTGCCGGTGAAGGATGCGCCCGCTTTGGCCACAGCGATGCGCCGGTTGCTCGACGACGCAGCCTTGCGCCAGCGCATGGGCGCACGCGGCCGCGCGCGCGCCGTGGCCGAGTTCGGTCAGCAGCGGGTGATCGAGGCGACGCTGGCGGTGTATGCCGAGGTGCGAAGATCGAGCCGAAACGCGCCCGGCATGGCCGGCTCATGATCGTTTGACGGACACTGACGGTATGGCATCTCTGCATTTCTGCGCAGAACATCAATCCAACGAGGCGGCGGCGAAGGGCAATCAACGCGCCAGTTGTGACGGGCATGACTGAAGAAACATCCTCAAGTGTCAACGAAACGTGAGACGCGGAGGCCAGGCCCCCCGTGCCGATCACTGGAAGATCGTGCTGGTCTTTGCCAGCACTTCGGCCAGGATGGACGCCGGCAGGCTTTCTACTCTGCGCCCGTTGCGGATGTTCAGATCGAGGACGCGGGGCTGGTCGCAACGCACCACGCCCGTCGTCTTCGTGCCGGAGAGCGGCACGGCAAAGCCAATGCGCCGGGCGAAGTCGCCGCCGTTCGTGATCGGCACGACGACGGGCAGGCCCGTCGCCCGGTTGAAGTCGTCGGGAGAGACGACGACCACCGGGCGGTGCCCGCGCTGTTCGCGGCCTTGGGTCGGTTCGAGATCGACCATGAAAATGTCGCCGCGCCTCATACCAGTTCGCCGCCTGCTGCCGGCGCATCCACCCATTCGCGTTCCTCGGCCGGTTGCGGCTGCGAGTAGTCGGAAGCAGCCAGCAGCTCGGCCATCGTGTAGCGAGGACGCGGAGCCGGCTCGACGACCAGGCGACCGTCGCTGACGGCCAGGCCGACCGTTGCGCCGGCTTGAAGGTGAAGTTGCTCCAGGAAGGCCGGAGGGACGGCCAGCATGACCGAGCCGCCGACTTTGCGAAGATTCGTGGTGTGCATGATGCGCCCCTTGCGTTAAATTATATTTGAGTATAACTGCACCGCACATCCCTGGCAAGCCTTTCGCCGCACGCTCTTCGACCCCCGCCCCGGGGCGGGGTTGAATCCACAGCCCCGATCATATGAATAATCGTCGCTTTTCTTGTCTGTTTATGGATATGAACGGGGAATGGGGGGGCTCTTGACCGCTATCTTGACGACCGGCTCGCGCACGGTTGCGCCTATTTCAGACGCGAAGAAGGCGTGGACGGTGTTGATGTTTCAGGCGTGGCTGGTGGCGCAGAGTGCCTAAACTGCCGATCGTGGTCTTGGAAGACTGCATCATGTTGCGGTAGCATCATGATGTCTCTTCATTAACTGCTGAAGCACCCATGCGTACCACCATCGACATTGAGCCCGACGTACTGGATGCCGCGAAGGAGCTTGCCCGGCACAAGCGCGTGGGTGTGGGGAAAATCGTCTCTCAGCTGCTTCGGCAAGCCCTGACCGGCTCTGCTCCGGTGGTAGAGCCTGGCAAGGCGGGCAGCGTGGCGGGTTTTGACCCCTTCCCTGCGCGCGGTGTCGTGGTGTCGAATGACACGGTCAATCGCCTGCGTGACGCAGAAGGCATTTGATGCGCGCACTCCTCGATGTCAACGTGTTGATCGCTTTGCTCGATGCCGGTCACGTCCATCATCGGTGTGCCAGCCAGTGGTTGGCTCAGGAAATCCGTCATGGATGGGCTTCGTGCCCGCTCACGCAAAACGGTTGTTTACGCATCATGTCCCAACCCGCGTATCCGCAAGCCTTGCCTGTTGCTGCTGTGGCAGAACGCCTGGCGCACGCCGCCACGCATGCGGCGCACGCGTTTCTGCCCGACGACTACAGTTTGCTGGATACCCAGCAGATCAATTGGAAGCAGCTGATGGGACACAGGCAAGTGACCGATGCCTACTTGCTGGGCTTGGCCGTCAGGCACCGCTGCCGGCTTGTCACCTTGGATGCCCGAATCAACCCCAATATCGTTGTGGGAGCCGGTCCTGAGCATTGGGTGAATCTTCCATGACCGTGTTGCAGGGGTGGATCATTCCCGCGACCCCGTGGCATGGCGGACATGGCCTGCTGGCCGGGGGCGACTGGCTGTATTTTCAAGAGCGGTATCCGATTTCCGTGATTGAAATGCCGTGTCGTGACGTTTATTGCCGCTTCGTTGAAAAGCGTGTTATGTGATTGACGTGGCCTCCATGTATTGCTATTATAAAGCCGTGTTCAATGATTGATGGAGTGCCGCAACATGACCCTCTTTGATGCGCTTGGCTTCCGATGGGACAGATCGGCAGTGCCGACCGCTGTTCCGGCTCACTCGCTGGATCGCGTCTGTTTTCGTTTCCACAAGATGTTGCCCGAGTTCGTTTGGGATGCTTCGGTGCTTGAAGGCAATCCCTTCACCTTCCCCGAGGTCAAGACCCTGCTGGATGGCGTGACCATCGGCGGACGGAAGATTTCCGATCAGGAGCAAATTCTGAATCTGGCGGAAAGCTCCAAGCGCCTGCTGGCGATGGTCAAGAGCGGGCAGTTCTCCCTAACCAAGACCGTGTTCATCGAACTGAACGGCATTGTCGCTCGCAAGGAAGCCTTGGAATGGGGCTTGTTCCGTGGCGAAGGTCAAGAGACGAACTACACCCCGGATGTGGGCCTCGGCGAGCTTGGGCGCTATACACCGCTGCCGACACTCCCCGGCGCACCGGAACTGAACCGAGTGTTCAGCGAAGGCGTGACAGCACTGCAGGAGTGCGAACCATTTGAGCGTGCAACGGCTTTCTTTCTGTTCGGCGCGTTGCAGCAATTCTTCTTCGACGGCAACAAGCGCACGTCTCGCTTCATGATGAACGGCGTCCTCATGTCTCACGGCATCGACGCCATCAGCGTGCCCGCTGCCAAGGCACAGGAGTTCAACGAGAAAATGGTGCGCTTCTATCTTTCGAAGGACGCCACAGAGATGATGGATTTCCTCGCTGGGTGCCACCCGGATGCAGAGGCGATTCTTCCTCCCCCCGAGGAAGATCGAAGCCACGCCAGCGGAATGGAACCGTAACCATGCAATGGATCGGGCCGCATTTCGCTCCTGTCCGGCAGAGTCATGAGTTATGCCAGCGAACATTCTGAATCTGCCCTGCTACAAGGTGCTGGGCATCCAAGAGAACGAACACGACTACCACGTTGACGTTGAAGCAACAGAACCGCCCAAATCATGTCCACACTGCCAGTCGAGCAACCTCGTCGGTTTCGGTCGCCGGGAGCAGATGGTTAAAGACCTGCCTATGCACGGGCGGCGCGTCGGCCTCTACATCGACACCCGCCGCTACCGCTGCCGCGACTGTGGCAAAACGTTTTACGAGGCGCTACCCGAGATTGACGACAAACGCTTGATGACCAAGCGGCTCGTGCAGTGGATGGGCAAGCAGGCTATCAAGCGCACTTTCGCCAGCATTGCCGAAGAAGTCGGCTGCACGGAATTCACTGTCCGGTCGGTGTTCAGCGACTATGTGAACGAGTTGGAAAAGACGATCCGCTTCGAGACGCCGAAGTGGATGGGCATTGATGAAATCCACCTCATCAAACCGCGTGGCGTCATCGCCAATATCCAGAACAACACCATCGTCGAGCTATTGCCGAACCGCAACAAGGATACCGTGGTGCGCTTCCTGCACCATCTGGAAGGCAAGGAACGCATCCAGTATGTGGCCATGGACATGTGGACGCCGTACCGCGATGCTGTTCGGGCGGTCATTCCGCAGGCCGAGATCGTAGTGGACAAATTCCACGTCGTCCGCATGGCGAACGATGCGATGGAGCGTGTAAGGAAGAGTCTGCGCGAATCCCTGACGCCGAAACAGCGTCGAGGTCTGATGCACGACCGCTTTGTGCTGCTGAAGCGGGAACGCGACCTGAACGATAAGGAACGACTAAACCTCGACGGCTGGACGAAGAACTACCCGGAGCTTGGTGAAGCCTACCGGCTCAAGGAGCAGTTCTTTGGTATCTACGATGCCGAGTCACCCGATGAGGCACAAGCCAAGTTCATCCAGTGGCAGAAGAGCATTCCGTCCGAGATTGCAGACGCCTTTGCCGACATCGAGCGGGCATGGGGCAATTGGACGATGCCGATCCTCAATTACTTCAATCATCCCGTCACGAATGCGTACACCGAGAGCTTGAACAGTCTGATCCGAGTCATGAACCGATTGGGGCGTGGCTACTCGTTTGAGGCGCTGCGGGCCAAGATTCTGTTCTCGGAAGGCGCTCACAAGCACAAGCTGTCGCGCCCGAAGTTCGAGCGCAGACGTGAGCCTGAGCCTGTTGAAATGGGTTATGGGCTACCCGGCAACATCAAGAATTTTGAGGCGTGTGATTCCTTTGCACGGATGACGCCGAAGCCGCTACCTGAGCCGAAGCCCTACGTCCCGAAATCAACAGAATCGGAAAAGCCGGAGAAGAACTACGGCGCGGACATTTCAACACTCATCCGCATGATCGAGAACGGGGAGCTATGAACCCGTTTCAATCACGAAAATCGGATACTGAGCTTCCCCCGAAATTTCGTCTTCCAAGAGATGGGGTCCCGCCGGCGCCGACAGTTGCGGGCTTATGCACTGCATTGTTATGATTCGATCTGATGTATTTTGATTGTTTTTGATTGATGGAGGCCGTCATGGCACACGCTGCAACCAAGGTGCTCACCGCTCACGTTCCCCTGCCGCTTGCTGAAAAAGTTGATGAGTTGGCCGCGCGCCTGGAGCGCTCGCGGGGGTGGATCGTCAAGCAGGCGCTATCCGCCTGGATCGAACAGGAAGAAGAACGCAGCCGCCTGACCCGCGAGGCGCTGGACGATGTCGATGCCGGCCGGATCATCGACCATCAGGCCGTGCAGTCCTGGGCCGACAGCTTGAATACGGCCAATCCGCTGCCGGTACCGCGCTGATGGAGTTGAAGTGGACCAGCAAGGGCTTGTCCGATCTGGCCCGGCTGTATGATTTTCTGGCGCCGGTGAATCCGGCCGCCGCCGCGCGCGTGGTTCGGTCGCTGACGGCCGGGCCGTCGGGCTTGCGCGTCAATCCGCGCATCGGCGAGCGCCTGGAAGAATTCGATGCGCGCGAAGTGCGCCGTATCTTCGTCGGCAACTACGAGATGCGCTACGAAATTCAGGACGGAATCATTTACATTTTGCGCATCTGGCATACGCGCGAGGATCGCTAGCTACCTTCCCTGCCGCAGCGGTTCGCTTCGCCCGCCAACTTTTCCAAATCCATGCGCAGCAGACCATGCCGCCGCCAGTCGGTGTAATCGAACCGGTCGCGCGACAGTACCGTCAGAAAACGTTCTGCCTCGACCAGGCCCAGCGAGCCGATCAACGCCTGCATCCCCTGCAAGCGAATTTCCGCATCAGTTTTCATACCAGTTCTCCAGAAAGGCCAATGCTTCGCCCGGCGGAGCAGCGAGCAGGCCAAGCTTGTCCATGCGTCGCAAGCTCCTCAGCAACCGGTCGTCCGTGGTCACGAAAATACCGGCCTCGCCCGCGATGGCCGAGGCCACATGTAACGCATCGTACTCCATGATCCCGGCGGCCACGAAAGCACCCGCGCACTCGACCACGGCGGCATCGGCCATCACGCAAGACACCGCCAGCGCGCGCCATTGACGAATTGCCAGCATGCGCTCGTCGAAAGGATTCCGGGAATTCTCGTAGTCGAGAATCGACGACCAGAGCAATTCGCAAGCCCCCTCCCTGATCTTTTGCTGGAGCACCAGCTTGGCCTCGGTCTCAAGACGAACGCGCACCTGCCCCTGATCGTCGTAGGGGCGATTGAAGCAGAAAAGGTCAAGATAGGGGCGCACGCGAAAACCTGTTGGCACCGGGACGAGAGGGAGCGTCCATTATGCCAGTCCGTTGCAATGGCCGGGGACGGCGGCGCGGCGGATAAGGTTGCGCCATGGAGACATCGAAGGCGGCGTTTGCGAGACGGTTGCGCGCGGCGATGCGCAAGGCGGGCCACGAGCCGCGCCCGGCGGTGCTGGAACGGAAAATCTTCGAGCTGTTCCTCAGGCTGCCGGTGCCACAGCGCAAGGTGGCGCACGAGGTGATCGTGGCGCTGGCGAAGGCGAACGCGATTCTGCCGGTGGAGCGCGGCGGCTGAAATAGAACCGGCGGGCATCCGTCCCCGAACATCCATGTTCCGAATATCCTCCGATCGACTTTTTGATTTGGCAAACGGCTGATGGCACAATGGCCCATCGTCAAACCGATCTTGGCCGGAAGAGGGCGCAACCCATGGGATACGCTGAACTGATCGAGCGGCTGCAAGGACTGCCGCAGGAAAAACAAGCCGAAGTCTTCGACTTTGTCGAGTTTCTCGCCGCTCGCGTCAAAGGCGCTGAATTCGCCGGTGTGGCGCATGGCGACTGGAGCGATGCCGAATTCTCCGCGCTGGCGATGGCTCAGGCGCTACGCGGCGGCGAAGACGACCCCGTCGTCTACACCCGCGCCGACCTGCGGGAACAATGGCAGTGAAGCAGGCCGGGCAGATCGTTCTCACGCCCTTTCCCCATACCGACCTGTCCGGCGCCAAACTGCGCCCGGTGCTGATGCTGCGACGCGCCTCCCGCTACGACGACTGGCTGGTGTGCATGGTGTCGTCGAAGCTCGATCAGGCGGAAACCGGCTTCGATGAAGTCCTTGCCACAACGGATGCCGATTTCGCCGCCAGCGGCCTGAAAGCGCCCAGCGTCCTGCGCCTTTCCCGTCTCGCCGTGCTGGATGGCGCCTTGCTCGTCGGCAGCATCGGCAACCTCGGCAATGACAGGCTCGAACGCATCAGGCAACGGCTCGCGCGCTGGATCGCCGCCGCGGATTGATCGCCGCCGTCCCGCCCGCCCCGGCTTTCCTCTCAAGAAAACGAAGGGCCGCCCCGAGTTTTCTTGGCCCCTTGAGGGGTGAAATCCGCGAAGCGGATTTCTGGGGTGGGCTCAAAACGCCTTTTGCCACCCCGCCGCCAGCCAGGCGTTCGGCGTCTCGCCCCGGGTCGTCGCGTTGAGCGCGAGCGAAGCGCGGCCCCCGGCCAGCCTGCCTTCCACGCCGACGCCGGCGCGCAGCCAGTCCCGCTTGTTCCGCTGACCGTCCAGGTCGAAGCCGAACAGGCCGATCACCTGGCCCGAGGTGCGCGCGGCGATGCGCAAGGCGGGCCACGAGCCGCGCCCGGCGGTGCTGGAGCGGGAGTTCAACCAGCGCTATTGGGGCAAGGCGGTGACGCTGCACGGCGTGCGCGCGAGGTGATCGTGGCGCTGGCGAAGGCGAACGCGATTTTGCCGGTGGGGGGGCGTAGCCAGGCGGCAATAACCCGCTTGCGCATCGGTGTAGACTGCCGGGCATCGCAAGGAGAACCCCCCATGAACTCGACCGTTTCTCCCATCGTTTCCGAATTCGCCACCGACGAGGACGCCGAGCGGCACGACCGCTGGTTTCGCGCCAAGGTGGCGGCCAGCCTCGACGACGGGCAACCCTGCATCCCGCACGATCAAGTAATGGCCGAAATGGAGGCCATCATCGAAGAAGCCGAACAAAAGCGGCGCAAGAGCGCCTGATGCTGCCGATCTTCTGGCGGGAAAGCGCGCGCGGCGACCTGAGGGAAATCGTCCGCTATATCGCCGAAGAAAGTCCGCGAGCGGCACGCCGGATGAAATCCGTCATCGAGGATGCGATCCTGCCCGCCGCCGAACATCCCTATCTGTTTCGTCCCGGGCGCGTTCCCGGCACCCGTGAAATCGTCGCCCATCCGAACTACATCGTCGTCTATCGCGTCGCGGCCGAGCGGATCGAGGTGACGAACGTCCTGCACGCTCGGCAGGAATACCCATAAAGCGGCGCCGCGCCGTCTTGCCGGCGCCGACTTTCCTCACTTTCCTCAAGAAACTCGCCGGGCCGCCCCAAGAGTTTCTTGCCCCTCGATGGGACAAGGCCGTAGGCCGCAGGACAGCCGCAGGCTGGTCCCGCGCAGCCAGTCCCGCTTGTTCCGCTGGCCGTCCAGGTCGAAGCCGAACAGGCCGATCACCTGGCCCGAGGTGCGCGCGGCGCGGCGGATAAGGTTGCGCCATGGAGACATCGAAGGCGGCGTTTGCGAGACGGTTGCGCGCGGCGATGCGCAAGGCGGGCCACGAGCCGCGCCCGGCGGTGCTGGAACGGAAAATCTTCGAGCTGTTCCTCAGGCTGCCGGTGCCACAGCGCAAGGTGGCGCACGAGGTGATCGTGGCGCTGGCGAAGGCGAACGCGATTTTGCCGGTGGGGGCGTAGCCGGCGCCGACTTTTGCTAGCATTGCCTCCGTCTTGCCAGGAAAAGGAAATGCCCCATGACCACCGTCGAGACCCTTGAAGCCGCCGTCAGCCAGTTGCCGCCGCGCGACCTGGCCGAGTTCCGGCGCTGGTTCGCCGAATTCGACGCCGCCGCCTGGGACAAGCAGATCGAGACCGACGCGGCGAGCGGGAAGCTGGATGCGCTGGCCGCCGAAGCGGTCGCGGAATACGACGCCGGCCAGGCCCGCGAGCTTTGGGGCATTTCGCCTCGCGCCGTTTCTGGCAGCGCTTCGACGCCCTGCCGGCCGAAATCCAGCGGCTTGCCGAACGCAATTACGCGCTGTTGAAAGCCGACCCGGTGCACCCTTCCCTCCAGTTCAAACCGATCCACGCGGGCCGCTTCCGCAGCGTGCGCATCGGCCTGCATTACCGGGCGCTCGGCGTGCCTGTGCCGGAAGGCATCCAGTGGTTCTGGATCGGCAGTCACGCCGATTACGACCGGCTGATCGGCTGAGCCGCCGTCCCGCCGGCGCCGACTTTCCTCCGTAGAAGCCAAGCACTTCCGCGCTTGTCTCATCGGCTACGCGAGCGGCTAACCGCATACAGACATGCGCTACCATGGAACCATGTCACTTGCCGACGCCCTATCCCCCGAAACCCGCCAG
>CAZZFN010000039.1:0-15054 GCA_964653505.1 uncultured Methyloversatilis sp. | reverse complement strand
CCGGTCGATGAAACGCGAGCGGTGGCGGTCGGCACGTAAGGCGTTTCACGTTAACGCCGCATCGCCGACCTCGGGCCACCCCCGGTCGATGAAACGCGAGCGGTGGCGGTCGGCACGTAAGGCGTTTCACGTTAACAGCGGGTGCGGAATTTCTCGGCCAGCTGGTTGATCTGCGCCGCCACCGATTTCAGGTCGCCCGCCGAAGCGGCCACCTGTCCCACCATGCCGCTGTTGGCTTCCGCCCCCTGGGCGATCCGCTCGACCGCTGCGGCCACCTCGCGCGCGGCCATCGACTGCTCCTTGAGGGCCGCATGGATTTCGCTCACCGAATGCAATATGCGTTCCGAATGGGTACGGATGTCCTTGACGCTGTCCCCCGCCTTGTGGGCCAGCTGCACCCCCTCGCCGACGCGCGCCACGCCGGTTTCCATTTCGTGCGCGGCGGCTTTCGCGCCCTGCTGGATTTTCGTGATCACTTCGGTGATTTCCACGGTCGATTGGGCGGTGCGTTCCGAGAGCTTGCGCACTTCGTCGGCCACCACGGCAAAACCGCGCCCCTGCTCGCCGGCGCGCGCCGCCTCGATCGCCGCGTTGAGCGCCAGCAGATTGGTCTGGTCGGCGATGTCCTTGATGATGTTGACGATGCCGGAGACCTGGCCGGTATAGCTTTCCAGCTCGCGGATGCTGGCCGCCGTCGACATGACCGCCTCGGCGATATGCGACATCTCGGTCGCCGCCTCGTGGATGACCTGCCCGCTGCGTTCCGATTGGGCACTCGAGGCCTCCACCACCTTGCCCGCTTCCTGGGCAAAACCCTCCACCTGGTCGATGGAAACCGAGAGCTCTTCCATCGACGCCGCCATGCTCGAGACCGAATCCGACTGGGTATGGGAAACGCTGGCCGTCTCGGCGCTGACATTCGACAATTGCACCGACATGCCGGAGAGCGATGCCGCATGCGTCTTGAGCTGCTCGACCACCGCACGCACCTTTTCCTGCATGCCGAGGAGATCGCGCACCAGGGCGGCGAGTTCGTCGTCGCCCTGGACGGCGACATTTCTCGAGAAATCCAGCTGGGATATCGATTCCACCACGCCGGAAGCCATCGCCAGACGGGCCCGCAGCCTGCGCGCCATGAACACTCCGACCGCCAGCATCAGCACGACCATCGCCAGCGCGATTCCGGTCAGCCACACCACGCGCCGGTTGGCTTCGGTCCGCGCCTGCCCCAGCATCTGCTCGGCCCGCGCCTGGTAGGCGGGCACCAGGTTCTCGAGCGGCTTGCTGACGGCCCGGTAAGCCATCGGCCAGTCGTTCTCCAGTATCGACTTCATGGCGGCGCGGTCGTCCTGCGCATAGGCCTGGGCGATGCGCTCCAGCAAGGGTTCGAGGGTCCGGGTGCCGGCCTGCAGGTTGGCGAACAATTCCTGCTCCTCGGCCGACATGCTTTTCGACTTCAGCATCTCCTGCAGGCGGCGCAATTCGTCGGGCAGCGCGGTGCGCATCTCCCTCAGGCGGCTTTCCGAGCCGGCGGCGGGCACCACGCCGAACGCCGTGGCCACCAGACGGAAGCGGATGTCCTTGTAACGCTGATCGATGCTGCCCAGCAGCATGACGGGCGCCAGCACCTGCGCCTGCAACTCCTCGAGCTGGGCGATGCCCTGGCGGCCGTTCCAGACCGCGGCGCTGCCGAGCACGATTGCCAGAACCAGACCGCCGCCCATTCCCAGAACGATGAGCGCACGCAGCGACATTTTCATTGTTGTCTCCCTTATCCCGATCCACCTCCGGGCGGGTCGAACGCGCCGTCCCGCCCTGCCGGGTTCCGGCATCGACTGCACCGAAACCGCCGCGCGACCACCCCCCGTTCGCGTTTCCCAATGATAGACCTTATCGATCGGGGCAAACAGGTATGTGACTCTCGGCGTCCCCCGCCTTCGGTCGGTGTCGTCACCCGCCCCCTGCTTCGGCCGATCGCGGGCAGCCCGACGCTGCGGGCCGCTATCGAGCGATCCGCATCTGGCCGCGCTGCCGGCGCATTTCGAACAGGCATACCGCCGCCGCCGCGGCGACGTTGAGGGATTCGCAGCCGGCGGCGAGCGGAATGGTTGCGCGCACAGGCGCCGCGGCGAGGAGTTCCGCCGCCACTCCGGCGCCTTCGTTGCCGAACAGCCAGGCCAGCGGCGGCGCCAGGTCGAGCGCGTAGAGCGACGCGCCGCCATGGGCCACGGCGGCTATGGCGGTACCGGGGTAGCCGCGCAGGAAGGCGGCCAGATCGACCTGTTCGTGCAGGCGCAGGCCGAACTGGGCGCCCTGGGCGGCCCGCAGCACGCGCGGCGTCCAGGCGCCGGCGCAGCCGGAACCGAGCAGCACGTCGCGCACATCCGTCGCCGCTGCGGTGCGCAGGAGGGCGCCGACATTGCCGGCGTCCTGCACCGCGTCGAGCAGGAGGCAGTCGCCCGCGGGCAGGGAAGTCGGCGCCGGCGGGACGGCGATGCGCGCGAGAACGCCGCTGGAGGAAGCCAGTTCGCTGATCTCGCCGAACAGCGCGCCGCGCAGGCAGAGCGCCGGCACGGCGCCGGCACGCGCGCGCAGGGCGGCGATCTCCGGTCGGGCGAGCGCATCCTCGTCGAACGCGAGCAGTTCCGGCACGAGGCCGCGGTCGAGCGCGGCGGCGACCAGATGCGCGCCATCGAGCAGGGTGCGCCCCGCGCGGCGCTGGCGGCGCGCAGCGCGCGCCAGATCGCGCAGCTCCTTGAAGCTCGCGTTGTCGCGCGAGACGATGGTTTTCATGCGAACAAGGCAAGCTGCGCGCGCACCGGCGCGTAGCTGCGGCGGTGCGCCGGGCAGGGCCCGTAACGACGCAGCGCGGCCAGGTGCGCGGCCGTGCCGTAGCCCATGTGGCGGGCGAAGCCATACTGCGGATAACGCGCGTCCAGGGCCCGCATGCCGGCATCGCGCACGGTCTTGGCGAGAATCGAGGCGGCCGAGATTGCCGCCACCGTGGCGTCGCCGCCGACGATCGCGCGCGCGGGGATATCCAGCGCCGGGCAGCGGTTGCCGTCGATCAGCGCTTCGGCGGGAACGAGGGCAAGTCCGACGACGGCGCGTTGCATCGCCAGCAGGGTCGCCTGCAGGATGTTGAGCGCGTCGATTTCCTCGACGCTGGCCGCGGCCACGCACCAGGCCAGCGCATGGGTGCGGATTTCGACCGCGAGCCTTTCCCGGCGTGCGGCGGAGAGTTTCTTCGAATCGGCCAGCCCGGCGATGGGTCGCGCCGGATCCAGAATCGCCGCCGCCGCGACCACCGGCCCGGCAAGCGGGCCGCGGCCGGCCTCATCGACGCCGCAGGGCAGCCCCAAGGCGGCGTGCGCCCCCCCGTGGGGGGCAGCGAGCGAAGCGAGCGTGGGGGGCTCTTTTTCGACGCCGCAAATCATGTCGACCGCAGCAGCGGCAGGATCGCCGCCGCCGCCTTTTCGGCGGTGTTCTGGCGCAGCTGCCGGTGCAGATCGGTGAAGCAGTTGGCCAGACGCTCCTGCACGCCCTCGTCCAGCACCAGGTTGCCGAGCGCCTGGGCCAGGTTTTCCGGCGTGGCATCCTCCTGGAGGAATTCCGGCACGACGAAGCGCCCGGCAAGGATGTTCGGCAGACCGACCCAGGGCTGGTAGCGCATGCGCTTCATCAGGAACCACGACCAGGGCGACATGCGGTAGGCGATCGCGTGCGGCGCCTTGAGCAGCGCTGCCTCGAGCGTCGCCGTGCCGCTCGCCACCAGCGCGCCGTCGCAGGCCGCCAGGGCGTCCTGGCCATGGCCGAACAGCAGCTTGATCGGCCACTCCTGCGCGCCCTGCGCCCACAATTCCGTTTCGAAGAGGTTGCGCGTCTCGCGCGAAACGAGCGGCACCAGGAAGGTCGCCTCGGGAAAGCGTTCCAGCAACAAACCTGCGGTGCGGATGAAGGTCGCCGCCATGAACGCGACTTCCGACTGGCGGCTGCCGGGCAGCAGGGCGATCAGCGGAAATGGGGCATCGACCAGGCCGAGCCGCTCGCGCGCCGCGGCGCGCCGCGATGCGAGCGGAAACATGTCGGCGAGCGGGTGGCCCACGTAGCTGACCGGCACGCCGGCCTTCTCGTAGAGCGGCGGCTCGAAGGGAAACAGGGCCAGCAGACGATCGACGGCGCGCGCGATCCTGCCGATGCGGCTGCCGCGCCAGGCCCAGACCGACGGGCCGACGTAATGCACCGTGGGGATGCCGGCGCGCTTGAGGCGGGCTTCGAGCCACAGGTTGAAATCGGGCGCATCGACGCCGATGAAAATGGCGGGCCTCTCGGCAAGCAGGCGCGCCAGCAGCGCGCGCCTTATCCCCGCAATCGCGCGGTAGTGGCGCAACACCTCGGCGTAGCCGCGCACCGCCAGCCGTTCGGCCGGCCACCAGATGGCGCAGCCGGCATCTCGCATCTGCGGCCCGCCGATGCCGCAAAACTCGGCGCCGGGCAGACGGCGCTTGAGGGCCTCGATGAGATGCGCGGCCAGCAGGTCGCCCGAGGCCTCTCCCGCCACGAGAGCAATACGGGTCATATCGTGGCGTCAGCGGATGATGCCGCGCCCCGGCGCCGCGAGGAAATCCGAGAGCACGGACAGGGGCGCCAGATCGCCCTGCGCCTCGGCGGCGATGGCGGCGATCGCCTCGTCGAGCTTGAGCCCGCTGCGATAGAGCGTCTTGTAGGCGCGCCGCAGCCCGGCGACGGTTTCCGGCGCATAGCCGCGCCGCTTCAGGCCCTCGCCGTTGATGCCGTGGGGCCCGGCGGGATTGCCGGCGGCGGTGACGAAGGGCGGCACGTCCTGGAACACGATCGAGCCCATGCCCGTGATGCAGTGCGCACCGATGCGCACGAACTGGTGCACCACCGTGAAGCCGCCGAGGATCGCCCAGTCGCCGACATGGACGTGACCGGCGAGCTGCGCGTTGTTGGCGAAGATGGTGTGGTCGCCGACCTGACAGTCGTGCGCCAGATGCACGTAGGCCATGATCCAGTTGTCGTCGCCCAGGCGCGTGACGCCGGCGTCCTGCGCGGTGCCGCGGTTGAAGGTGCAGAACTCGCGGATGGTGTTGCGGTCGCCGATCTCCAGCCGCGTCGGTTCGCCGGCGTATTTCTTGTCCTGCGGCATCTCGCCCAGCGAGGCGAACTGGAAAATGCGGTTGTCGCGACCGATGCGGGTCGGGCCGTTGATCACCACGTGCGGCCCGACCCAGGTGTTGTCGCCGATCTCGACATCGGCGCCGATCACCGCATAGGCGCCGACGGCAACGTTCTCGCCCAGCCGCGCCGCCGGGTCGATCAGCGCAGTGGGATGGACGGCGGCCGCCATCTCACTCGGCCAGCTTGCGCACCGTGCAGATCAGATCGGCCTCGCAGGCGACCTGGCCGTCCACTTGCGCCCGGCCGGAAAATTTCCACATGCCGCGTTTGCTGTAGGTCACCGCCACGTCCATGACGAGCTGGTCGCCGGGGCCGACCGGACGCTTGAAGCGCGCGCCGTCGATGCCGACAAAGTAGTAGACCGACTTGTCGTCCGGCTTGTCGCCCATCGTCTTGAACGACAGGATCGCCGCGGTCTGCGCCATCGCCTCGACGATCAGCACCCCCGGCATCACCGGATGGTGCGGGTAGTGGCCGGGGAAGAAGGGTTCGTTCATGCTGACGTTCTTGAGGGCGCGGATGCGCTCGCCCGGCGCGATGTCCAGCACGCGATCGACCAGCAGGATCGGATAGCGGTGCGGCAGGTATTCGAGGATCTGGTGGATGTCCATCGCGGTGATGGCGGGTGCGGGCGGCGGGGCGGTCATGGCTTGTTCTCCAGCAATTGTTCCAGCTGCGCGATGCGTTTTTCGAGAGCGCGCATTTTATCGGCCTGCGCATCGAGATGGCGCAGGCGGGCGAAGTTCTTCAGCCAGTCGGCATGCGCCATGAAGGGCACGCTGCCGGTATAGCTGCCGGGCTCGGCGATCGACTTGCCCACCAGCGTGCCGGCGGAGATGTTCACGTCGGCGGCGAGGGTCAAGTGACCGAGGATCATCCCGGCGCCGCCCACCGTGCAGCGCGCACCGATGCGTGCGCTGCCGGCGATGCCGACGCAGCCCGCGATCGCCGCGTGCGCGCCGATGCGCACGTTGTGGGCTACCTGGATCTGGTTGTCGAGCTTCACGCCGTCCTCGATCACCGTGTCCTCGAGCGCGCCGCGGTCGATGGTGGTGTTGGCGCCGATCTCGACGTCGTCGCCGATCAGGACGCGGCCGGTCTGGGCGATCTTGACCCAGGCGCCGTCCGCCGTCCGCGCGAAGCCGAAGCCGTCGGCGCCGATCACCGCGCCCGCATGGACGATCGCCCGCCGGCCGATGCGGCAACCATGGTAGATGGTCACGCCCGGATACAGCCGGCTGTCCGCACCGACCGCCGCCCCCGCGCCGATGCGGCACTGCGCGCCGAGGACGACGTTTTCGCCAAGTTCGACGTCCGCACCGATCCAGCACTGCGGCCCGATGCTGGCGCTGGCCGGCACGGCGGACTCGACCACGGCCGAGGGATGGATGCCCGGCGGCGGCGGCGGCGTCTGCGCCAGCCATTGGGAAACGCGCGCGAAATAGAGATAGGGCTGCGGGGTGAGAATCGCGTCGACCGGGCAATCGGCCGCCGCCTCGGGCGCAAGGATCACCGCGCCGGCGCGCGTCTGCGCCAGCTGGCCGCGGTATTTCGGGCTGGCCAGAAAACCCAGTTGCCCGGGCGTGGCTGCTTCCAGGGTCGCCAGACCCGTCACCACGCGCCCGGCATCGCCTTGCAGCTCGCCGCCGAAGCGGGCGACGATTTCGCCGAGGCTGCGGGCCATGCAGCGCGGGCGCCTACTTGCCCGCGTCGGCGGCCAGCGCCCGGATCACCTTGTCGGTGATGTCGATGCGCGGGCTGAAATACACCGCCTCCTGCACGATCAGGTCGAATTTCTCGGCCTCGGCGATCTGCTTGATGACCCGGTTGGCGCGCTCGAAGATCGCCGCCATCTCCTCGTTCTGGCGCAGGTTGAGGTCTTCGCGGAACTCGCGCTGCTTGCGCTGGAAGTCGCGATTGAGATCGTTGAACTCGCGCTCGCGGGTGCGCCGCTCGCTTTCGGCCATGGTCACGGCGTTCTTCTCGAGGCTCTCCTGCATCGACTGCAGACGCTTGGAGATCTGCTGCAGTTCCTGGTCGCGCTTCTCGAACTCCTTCTCCAGCCTCTGCTTGGCGCGCTTGGCCTGGGGCGACTCGTTCACCACGCGCTGGCCGTTGACGAATCCCAGCTTGAACTCCGCCAGTGCGGGAGACGCCGCCAGCGCCAGCAGCAGGGGGGCCATGAAAATCGTGCGTTTCATTCTCTCTCCTGAATCAGAACAAGGTGCCCAGCTGGAATTGCAGGCGCTGGACCTGGTCGCCATCCTTCTTGTTGAGCGGCTGCGCCAGGCTGAACTTCAAGGGGCCGAGCGGCGAAGTCCAGGCCAGCGACAGGCCGGCGCTGTAACGCATGTCGCCGACATCCATCTTGGCGTCGATGCCCCATACCCAGCCGGCATCGACGAAGGCGCCCAGGCGCAGGGATCTGTCCTGCCCGCCGCCGGGCATGGGGAACAGGAACTCGGCGTTGGCGACGAGGCGCCGGTCGCCGCCGAGACGCTCCGTGCTGGTCGTGCCTTCCGCGACCGGCCCGAGCGACCCGGCCTTGTAGCCGCGCACCGAGCCGACGCCCCCGGCATAGAAATACTTGTAGAACGGCAGGGGGCGCCCGCCCAGGCCGTCGGCCAGGCCGAACTCGCCGTTGAGCATCAGCGCATAGGTGCGACCGATCGGGAAGTAGCGCTGGTACTGCAGATTGGCGCGGTAATAGCGCAGGGTGTCGCCCAGGCCGACTTCGCCGCCGACGCGCGCGATATAGCCCCGCATCGGGTAGATATGGCTGTCGAGGGTGTTCTTGGCCCAGCCGAGGGTGCCGATCAGCCCGGAGAACTTGTCGCCATACCGGTTGAGGAAGTCCTGAAAGCGTACCGGCGTGTAGGTGGTCGTCTTGATCTGGGTGGCATCGTAGGCCAGGCCGAAGTTGATGGTGTCGTCCTCGCCGATCGGGATGCCGTAGCGGATGCCGCCGCCGACCGAATTCGTCGCGTAGGTGGCGATGGTGGTCATCTTCGCCGTGTCCGTGTCGCGCACGTAGAAATCGAAGCCGCGGCTGATCCCGTCGACGGTGTGGTAGGGATCGGTATAGGAGAACGAATACAGCTTGGTGATCTTGCTGGTGTTGAAGCCGATGCCGACATGCTTGCCGCTGCCGAACAGGTTCTGCTGCTGCAGCGAGCCGGAGAACACCAGGCCTTCCGAGCTCGACAGGCCGGCGCCCAGCATCATGTTGCCGGTGGGCTTTTCCTTGACGTTGATGTTGACGGCGACCTGATCGGTGGTGCCGGGCACCGCCGGCGTTTCGACGGTCACCTCGTCGAAGTAGCCGAGGCGGTCGACGCGGGTGCGCGACTTGTTGATCTTCCCGCCGTCGTACCAGGCGGCTTCCATCTGGCGCATCTCGCGGCGGATCACCTCGTCGCGCGTGCGGGTGTTGCCCTGCACCTGGATGCGTCGCACATAGACGCGCCGGCCCGGATCGATGAACAGGGTGAAGGCCACCAGCTTCTTTTCCCGGTCGAGCTCGGGAGCGGCATTCACGTTGGCGAAGGCATAGCCGTCGTTGCCCAGCCGTTCGGCGATCGCCTTGGTGGTCGCCGTCACCTGCTGGCGCGAGAACTGCGCGCCGGGCTTGATCGTCACCAGCCCGAGCAGCTCGTCCTCGGGCAGCAGCAGCTCGCCGGCCAGCTTGACCGAGGAGACCGTGTAGCGCTCGCCCTCGCTGATGTTGATGGTGATGTAGATGTCCTGCCGGTCGGTGGAAATCGAGACCTGGGTGGATTCGATGTCGAATTCGACGAAGCCGCGATCGAGATACCAGGAGCGCAGGGTTTCCAGGTCGGCCGACAGCTTCTGCTTCGAATACTGGTCGTTCTTGGTATACCAGGTCAGCCAGCCCGGCGTGCGCAGGTTGAACAAATCGAGGAGATCCTTCTCCTTGAAGCTGTTGGCGCCGACGATGTTGATCTGGCGGATCTTGGCGATCCGGCCCTCGTCGACCTTGAAGCTGATGCCGACGCGGTTGCGTTCGAGCGGCGTCACCGTGGTCTCGACCTCGGCCGCGTAGTAGCCCTGGGCCATATACTGGCGCTTGAGCTCCTGCTCGGCGCGCTCGACCAGGGCGCGGTCGAAGATGCGCGCCTCGGCCAGGCCGACCTCGCGCAGGCCCTTGCGCAGATTCTCCTTGTCGAACGCCCTGACGCCGGCGAAATCCAGCGCGGCGATGGCGGGGCGCTCCTCGACGAACACCACCAGCACGCCGCCCTCGACTTCGAGGCGCACATCCTTGAAGAAACCCGTGCCGAACAGGGTCTTGATCGCCTGCGCCGCCTTGTCCTCGGTCAGCGTGTCGCCGACCTTGACGGGCAGGTAGCCGAACACCGTGCCCGCCTCGGTGCGCTGAATGCCCTCGACGCGAATGTCGCGCACCACGAAGGGCTCGAATGCGGCCGCGCCGGTCGAAATCAGCGCCGCCGCCAGCCCTGCCATAACAAAACGGTTCATGCGTCAGCCGGAAACTCAGTTGGAAACCAAGCGAAGAATGTCGTTGTAGAGCGCCAGCCCCATCAGCAACGCGAGCAGGGCCAGTCCGATCCGCTGGCCGATTTCCAGCGTGCGCTCCGCGAGCGGCCCCCCCTTGATCAGCTCGGCCAGATGATACATTAAGTGCCCACCGTCCAACACCGGGATGGGCAGCAGGTTGAGCACGCCGAGGCTGATGCTGATCAGGGCAAGAAAGCGCAGGTAGTAGTCGGCGCCCATGCGCGCCGACTGCCCGGCGTAGTCGGCGATGGTGACCGGCCCGGACACGTTGCGCAGCGACAGTTCGCCGCTGATCATCCGGCCGATCATGCGCAGGCTGAGCACCGCCGTATCCCAGGTCTGGTCGAGCGCCCGGTGCAGCGATTCCAACGGGCCGTAGCTGACGGCGATCATGAGACTGCGCCGCAACTCGGGGTCGTCGCGCACCGCGACGCCGATGCGCGCGACCGTCTGGCCGCGCACGCTGGCGAGTTCCGGCGCGACGTCGATGCGCAGAGGCTGCCCTGCGCGTTCCAGATCGATGACCAGCGCGCGCTCTCCGGCGTCGCGGATGGCCTGCGCCACGTCGCGCCAGCCGGCGACCGGCTGCCCGTCGATGGCCGTCACCCGGTCGCCGACCTGCACGCCGGCGCGCGCCGCCGGCGAATTCGGCTGCACGCCGCCGATCGTCGGCGGCAGGTCCGGGCGCTGCAACTGCAGGCCGAGCGCCTGCATCACGTCGCCCTCGAGCGCGTCCGTCGGCAAGCGCCCGAGCTCGAAACGATGGAACTCGATGTTGCCCTGCGCGTCGATGGTCTCGATCGCGACGGTTTTCCGGTCCAGCACGTGGCGCAGGATCTCCCAGCGCAGCTCGCTCCAGGTGGCGACCGGCTTGCCCGCGACGCTGCGCGCCGTCTGGCCGGCGCCGATTTTCGCCTCGGCCGCCAGGGTGGCGGCCGGCGGCTCCCCGAACACCGGCCGCGGCTCCTCGACGCCGGTGTGGAACAGGAACCAGTAGATCGCGACGGCCAGCAGAAAGTTCGCCAGCGGCCCGGCTATCACGATCAAGCTGCGCCTGCCCAGACTCTGGCGGTTGAAGGCGCGCGGAGCGTCGTGCGCGGCCACATCGCCCTCGCGCTCGTCGAGCATTTTCACGTAGCCGCCCAGCGGAAAGGCGGCCAGCGCCCACTCGGTGCGATCCTTGCCGAAACGGCGCATCCACAGCGGCCGGCCGAAGCCGACCGAGAAACGCAGGATCTTGACGTTGCACAGCCGCGCGGCGGCGTAGTGCCCCAGCTCATGCACGACGATGAGGACCCCGAGCGCCAGGGCGAAACCGCCGATCACCCAGAGCATGCCTGCGAGATTCATCGTCTCCACCGCGCCAGCAGGTCGGTCGCGACGCGGCGCGCCCGCGCGTCGACGGCCAGGACGGCAGCCAGGTCGGCCAGGTCGGTCGCGGGCACGGCGTCGAGCGTCGCGGCGATCGCGTCCGGGATGCCGGGAAAAGGGATCTCCCCGGCCAGGAAGGCCGCCACGGCCACCTCGTTGGCGGCATTCAGCACCGTCGCCGCACTGCCGCCCGCGCGCAGGGCGCGATAGGCGAGCGCCAGGCAGGGAAAGCGCTCGAAATCGGGCGCGGCAAAGTCGAGCCGGGCGAGCGCCGGCAGGTCGAGCGGCGCGACGCCGGCCGCGATGCGCTGCGGCCAGGCCAGCGCATGGGCGATCGGCGTGCGCATGTCCGGGTTGCCCAGCTGGGCGATCGCCGAGCCGTCGACGTATTGCACCAGCGAATGGATCACGCTCTGCGGATGAATCACCACCTCGATCTGGTCGGGCGCGACGTTGAACAGCCAGTGCGCCTCGATCACCTCGAGGCCCTTGTTCATCATGGTGGCCGAGTCGACCGAAATCTTGCGCCCCATCGACCAGTTGGGATGGGCGCAAGCCTCGTCGGGCGTGACCGTTGCGAGGCGCGCGAGCGGCACGCTGCGGAACGGACCGCCCGAAGCGGTGAGCAGGATGCGGCTGACGCCGGCGCGTGCCGGCGTGCCCGCATAATCGGCCGGCAGCGCCTGGAACACGGCGTTGTGCTCGCTGTCGATCGGCAGCAGCGTCGCGCCGTGCGCCTTCACCTCGGCCATGAACAGCGCGCCGGCCATCACCAGGGCTTCCTTGTTGGCCAGCAGCACCCGCTTGCCCGCCCGTACCGCCGCGAGCGTCGGCAGCAGGCCGGCGGCGCCGACGATCGCCGCCATCACGGTATCCGCCTCGGGCAGGGCCGCGACGAATTCCAGCGCCTGCGGGCCGGCCAGCACCTCGGTCGGCGCGCCTGCGGCGCGCAGGCGCCCGGCCAGCGCGGCGGCATCCGCTTCCCGCCCGACCGCGGCATAGCGCGGCCGATGCCGCAGGCATTGCCGGTGGAGCACATCGACGCGGCTGTTGCCGGTCAGCGCCACCACCTCGAAACGGTCGGGATGGCGCGCCGCCACGTCGAGGGTGCTGGCGCCGATCGACCCCGTGGCGCCCAGGACGGTCAGTTTCTTCATCGTTGTCACGCGATCCAGTATAGGGCCAGCGCCACCGCCGGCAGCGTCGAGGTCAGGCTGTCGATGCGGTCGAGGATGCCGCCGTGGCCGGGCAGCAGCGCGCTGCTGTCCTTGACGCCGGCCTGACGCTTGGCGAGCGATTCGAACAGGTCGCCGACGATCGACAGCGCCGCGAGCAGCAGCAGCAGCCCGGCCAGCAGCGCGGGCCGGACGCAGTGCACGACCGGCAGGAAGGGCGCCACCGCCAAGCCGTAGGCGAGCACGCCGACCATGGCGCCGGCCACGCCCTCCCAGGTCTTGCCCGGGCTGACCTGCGGTGCCAGCTGGCGCCTGCCGAAAGTGCGGCCGGCGGAAAAGGCGGCGATGTCGGCCACCCAGACCAGCGCCATGACGGCCAGCAGCAGCAGCGCGCTGCGCTGGTGCAGGGCGGTCAGCGCCGCCCAGGTCGGCACCAGGACGATCAGGCCCGTCACGCTGCCGGCGCAAGACCATTTGCACCTCAGGCAAAGCGGCGCGACGGTCAGCCAGAACAGCACGGCGATGCCCCACAGCAGGGGAAAGCCGTCCTCGGGGCGCGTCCCGAACAGCAGGCACAGGACGAACACCAGCAGGCCGTAGAGGACGCGCCCGCGCGGTCCGGCCTGCATCAGGCCGGCCCACTCCCAGCCGGCCAGCGCCGCCGCCAGCGCGAAGACGATGGCGGCCGCCTGCGGCGGCAGAAGAAACACGACGGCGAGAAAGCCGGCGCACAGCAGCAGCGCGGTGACGACCCGCGCTCTAAACATTGCTGCCGGCAGTCGGCGCTGGCGGGACGGCGCTCGCCGCAGCCGCCGCTGCGCCGGGGACGGCGTCCGGAGGCGCGATCAGCTGCTCGCTGGTGCGCCCGAAGCGGCGCTCGCGCCTGCGGTAGCTGGCGATCGCCGCGTCGAGCAGCGCGGCGTCGAAATCCGGCCAGAACCTGTCGGTGAAGAACAGTTCGCAATAGGCCAGCTGCCAGAGCAGGAAGTTGCTGATGCGCTGCTCGCCGCCGGTGCGGATGAACAGGTCGGGCTCGGGCGCGTAGCTCATCGACAGGAAGGGATCGAGATCGTTCTCGGTGTAGTTGCCGGCCTTTTCGGGATAGGCCAGCGCGAGGCCGTTGAAGGCCTGCATCAGGTCCCAGCGGCCGCCGTAATTGGCGGCGACCGTCAGGGTCAGCTTGCGGTTTTCCGCGGTGAGGTTCTCGCCGCGCCGGATCAGGTCGATCAGGCGCGGCTCGAAGGCGGACAGGTCGCCGACCACGCGCAGGCGCACGCCGTTGCCATGCAGGCGGCCGACCTCGCGTTCCAGGGCCGTGACGAACAGGTTCATCAGGAAACTGACCTCTTCCGAGGGGCGGCGCCAGTTCTCCGAGCTGAAGGCGAACAGGGTCAGGTATTCGATGCCGCGCTCGATGCAGGCCCCGACCACCCGCCGCACCGTCTCGACGCCCTGCTTGTGGCCGGCGACGCGGGGCAGGAAACGCTGTTTGGCCCAGCGCCCGTTGCCGTCCATGATGATGGCCAGATGGCGCGGCACGGCGCGCACGGCGGGGATGTTGCGCGTCGAGCTGGCGAACATCGGGGGGTCTCCCGGCTGCGGCACCGATGACCTAGACGGCCATCAGGTCCTTTTCCTTTTCGGCAAGCAGCTTGTCGATCTCCGCGACATGTTTGTCGGTGAGTTTCTGGATGTCGTCCTGGGCGCGCCGCTCGTCGTCCTCCGGTATCTCGTGCTTCTTGAGCGCGTCCTTGAGATGGGCGATGGCGTCGCGGCGCAGGTTGCGCACCGCCACCTTGGCGTTCTCGCCCTCGTGCCGCACCACCTTGGTCAGGTCGCGGCGGCGTTCCTCGGTCAGCATCGGCATCGGCACGCGCAGCAGGTCGCCCTGCGCGGCGGGATTGAGGCCGAGATCGGATTCGCGGATCGCCTTCTCGATCTTGGCGCCCATGCCCTTTTCCCACGGCTGCACGCCGATGGTGCGCGCGTCGAGCAGGGTGATGTTGGCCACCTGGTTGATCGGCATCGGGCTGCCGTAGTAATCGACCATGACATGGTCGAGCAGGCCGGTATGCGCCCGCCCGGTGCGCACCTTGGCCAGATCGGCCTTGAGCGCCTCGACGCTCTTCTGCATCTTGTGTTCGGTGGTTTTCTTCAGTTCCGCAATGATCATGGAGTCCTCCTGCACCGAGCTCCTAACAATGGACCAGCGTGCCCTCGTCCTCGCCCAGCACGACACGCTTCAGCGCGCCGGCCTTGAAGATCGAAAACACGTTGATCGGCAGTTTCTGGTCGCGACACAGGGCGAAGGCCGTGGCATCCATGACGCCCAGTCCGCGGCCGATCGCCTCGTCGAAGCTGATGCGCGCATAGCGCGTCGCGGCCGGGTCCTTCTTCGGATCGGCGCTATACACGCCATCGACCTTGGTCGCCTTGAGGACGATCCCGGCGCCGATTTCCGAGCCGCGCAGCGCGGCCGCGGTATCGGTGGTGAAGAAGGGATTGCCCGTGCCGCCGCCGAAGATGACGACCTTGCCCTCTTCCAGATAGCGGATCGCCTTGCCGCGGATGTAGGGCTCGACGACCTGTTCGATGGTCAGCGCCGACTGCACGCGCGCGTTCATGCCGGCATGGCGCATCGCGTCGGACAGGGCCATGGCGTTCATTACGGTGGCCAGCATGCCCATGTAGTCGGCCGTGGCGCGGTCCATGCCGGAGGATGCCCCGGCCATGCCGCGAAAGATGTTGCCGCCGCCGATCACCACGC
>CAZZFN010000038.1:0-15674 GCA_964653505.1 uncultured Methyloversatilis sp. | reverse complement strand
CATGGGTATTTCCGGCCGCATCGCGGCCTTCTTCCAGCAAAGCGCGCTGACGCCGCTGATCGCGCTGATCGCGCTGCTCTTGGGCGTGTTCGCCACGCTGATCACGCCGCGCGAGGAAGAGCCGCAGATCAACGTGACGATGGCCAATGTCTTCATCCCCTTTCCCGGCGCGACGGTGAAGGACGTGGAGAACCTGGTCGCCCTGCCGGCCCAGCAGGTGCTCGCGCGCATCGCCGGCATCGAGCACGTCTATGCGGTTTCGCGCCCCGGCATGGCCGTCATCACCGTGCAATACGAGGTGGGGGAGGATCCGATCGGGGCGCTGGTGCGCCTGCACGACACGATGGCCGCCCACCGCGACTGGGTCTCGCCGCAGCTGGGCGTGGGCGAGCCGATCATCAAGCCGCGCGGCATCGACGACGTGCCCATCGTGTCGCTCACCTTCTGGAGCGCCGAACCCGGCGTATCCGGGTTCGAGCTGCAACAGGTCTCCCGCGCGGTCGAAACGGAGCTCAAACGCATTCCCGGCACGCGCGACGTGGTCACGATCGGCGGCCCCGGCCATGTGGTGCGGGTGCTGATGGATCCCGAGCGCATGGCCGCGCGCGCCATCGCCGCCCAGGATCTGAGGGCCGCGCTGCAGCTGTCCAACGCCGCCCAGCCCTCCGGCCGCCTGGTCGAGGACAACCGCGAAATCCTGATCCAGACCGGCGCCTATCTGGAAACCGCCGGGGACGTGAAAAGACTCGTGGTGGGCGTCCACGACAAGAAGCCGGTGTTCATGGAGGATGTCGCCACGGTGGTCGACGGTCCCGACCAGCCGAGCCGCTACGTCTGGCACGGCGTGGGGGGGGACGAGTATCCGGCGGTCACGCTGGCGATCTCGAAGAAGCCGGGCGTGAATGCCGCCGACGTGGCGGCAGGCGTTAGCGCGCGTCTGGAGAGTCTCAAGGGCGCGGTGATTCCCGCCGGCGTCGAATTCACCGTGACGCGCGACTACGGCGCGACCGCCACCGAAAAGGCCCAGACCCTGATCGGCAAGCTGGCCTTCGCCACCGCCTTCGTCGTGCTGCTGGTGTTGTTCGCCCTGGGGCGGCGCGAGGCGGCGATCGTCGGCATCGCGGTGGTGCTCACGCTGGCCGCCACCCTGTTCGCCTCGTGGGCCTGGGGGTTCACGCTCAACCGGGTGTCCCTGTTCGCGCTGATCTTCTCCATCGGCATCCTCGTCGACGATGCCATCGTGGTGGTGGAGAACATCCACCGCTGGCACGTGCTGTATCCGGAGAAAAAGCTGCGGGAAATCGTCCCCGGCGCGGTGGATGAAGTCGGCGGGCCGACCATCCTGGCCACGTTCACGGTGATCGCGGCGCTCTTGCCGATGGCCTTCGTCTCCGGACTGATGGGGCCGTATATGAGTCCGATCCCGATCAATGCCTCGATGGGCATGGCCATCTCGCTGGCCATCGCCTTCGTCGTCACCCCCTGGCTGGCCTTGAAATTGATGAAACCGGCGCATCGCGGCCACGGCCCGGCGGGGACCGATGCGAAGCTCGACAGCTTCTTCCGTCGCCTGCTTGCGCCTTTTCTGCATCCGCAAACGGGACGCAAGGCGCGCGCCCTGCTGTGGATCGGCATCGTCGCCGCCATCCTCGCCTCGCTCGGCCTGGGCGTCTTCAAGCTCGTCGTGCTGAAGATGCTGCCCTTCGACAACAAGAGCGAATTCCAGGTCGTGCTCGACATGCCGGTCGGCACGCCGGTCGAGGAAACCGCGCGCGTGTTGCGCGAGATGGCCGCCGAGCTGGCCCAGGCGCCCGAGGTCAGGGACTACCAGGCCTATGCGGGCACGGCCGCGCCGATCAACTTCAACGGCCTGGTGCGCCAGTATTACCTGCGCGCGAGTCCCGAACTGGGCGATCTCCAGGTCAATCTGGTCGACAAGGCGCAGCGCGAGCGCCAGAGCCACGAGATCGCCGTGGCCGTGCGCGAGCGGCTGATGGCCGTGGCCAGGGCCAGCGGCGGCAATGCCAAGGTCGTCGAGGTGCCGCCGGGACCGCCGGTGCTCTCGCCCATCGTCGCCGAGGTGTATGGTCCCGACTATGCCGGCCAGATTGCCGTGGCCAAGCAGGTGCGCGCCGCCTTCGAGGGCACGGCGGACATCCTCGGCGTGGACGACAGCGTGGATGAGGCGGCCGCCAAGATCGTCCTCGAGGTCAACCAGGCCAAGGCCGCTGTGCTGGGCGTGGCCCAGAAGGACATCGTCGAGACGGTGCGCCTGGGGCTCGCCGGCGAGGACGTCACGCCGCTGTTCGGCGGCGCGGCGAAATACGAGATACCGGTGAAGATCGCCCTGCCGGCCGAGCGCCAATCCTCGCTCGATGCGCTGCTCGCGCTCAAGGTGCGCGCCCTGCCGGCCTACGGGGGACCCACGTCGCAATTGGTGCCGATCTCCGAGCTGGTCGAAGCGCGACCGGCGCAGCGCGAGCAGGTCGTCTATCACAAAAACCTGCTGCCGGTGGTGTATGTGGTCGGCGACATGGGCGGAGCGCTCGATTCGCCGCTCTACGGCATGTTCGACATCCGCGCGAAGCTGAAAGACATGCCGCTCGAACAGGGCGGCGCCCTGGGGGAATATTTCATCCGCCAGCCGGGCGATCCCTACGCCGGCTATGCGATCAAGTGGGATGGCGAATGGCAGGTGACCTTTGAAACCTTCCGCGACATGGGCGCCGCCTATGCCGTCGGCCTGGTGCTGATTTACCTGCTGGTGGTCGCCCAGTTCAAGAGCTATCTCGTACCGCTCGTCATCATGGCGCCGATCCCGCTCACCCTCATCGGCGTGATGCCGGGCCATGCGCTGGCAGGCAGCCAGTTCACCGCGACCTCGATGATCGGCATGATCGCGCTGGCCGGCATCATCGTCAGGAACTCGATCCTGCTGGTCGACTTCATCAACCAGCAGCTGGCCGCCGGAGAGGATTTCGCCGCAGCGGTGATCCAGTCCGCCGCGGTGCGCGCCAAGCCGATCGCGCTGACCGGCCTGGCGGCGATGCTGGGCGCGCTGTTCATCCTCGACGACCCGATCTTCGCGGGTCTGGCGATCTCGCTGATCTTCGGCATCCTCGTCTCCACGGCGCTCACGCTGGTGGTGATCCCGGTGCTCTATTACGCGGCCTTCAAGAACCGATTTTCGCCTCGCGGCGGCGGCTGAGCGCCGCCCGCCGCAGGCAGGGTATGATGCGGGCGTCGTTCCTGCAACTGCCGCCCGGGCCATGACGCAACGCCGCGTTCTCGTCGTCGACGACGAGATCATCAACCTCCAGATCATCCGGGAACTCCTGGAAGAGACCCGCCATCGGCTGGATCTCGCCACTTCGGCGGAACAGGCCTGGGAATGGCTCTGCAAGGGGCAATCCTTCGATCTCGCGATCCTCGACCGCATGATGCCGGGCATGAACGGCATCGAGCTGCTGAAGGCGATGAAGGCCGATCCGCGCTGCGCGGAAATCCCGGTGATCATGCAGACGGCGGCGAGCGCGCCCGAGCAGGTGCGCGAGGGTATCGCAGCGGGCGCTTACTACTACCTCGCCAAGCCCTACGAGCCCGAAACCCTGCTCGCCATCGTGCGCGCCGCCCTGGCCGACGCGGACACCCGCCAGGGCGCGCGCCGCTCGGCGGCGGACTGGATGCGGGCAATGACCTTGCTCGACCGGGCCGAATTCCGCTTCCGCCGGCTCGATCAGGTGCAGCCGTTGACCGGGATGCTGGCGGGCCTGTGCGCGCGGCCGGAAAACATCGCGCCGGGACTGAGCGAATTGCTCGTCAACGCCCTCGAGCACGGCAATCTCGAGATCAGCTACGAGGCCAAGAAACGTCTGCGTATCGAAAATACCTGGGAACAGGAGGTCGCGCGTCGCCAGGATCTGCCGGAGTACCGCGACCGCAGCGTGAGCGTGTGCGTCGCGCGTCTGGCCGACCGCGTCGAGTTCACCGTGATCGACCAGGGCAAGGGTTTCGACTGGCGGAGGTATCTCGATTTCGACCCCGGGCGCGCCACCGATCCGAATGGCCGCGGCATCGCCATGGCCCGCCGGATGAGCTTTGCCAGCCTGCGCTTCGAGGGTTGCGGCAATGCGGTGACCGCCACGGTGGAGCGCTGAATGGAAGCGCGGCAGGCGACCTGGCCCGAAGATCTGCCCCGCCAGGATCTCGCGGCGGCCGATGCGCTGGCGGCGGATATCCTCGAACAGCTCCTGCGCCACCCCGGTTTGTCCGACCCGCGGCTGCATTTCTGGATCAGCCCGGCAGCCAGTTTCAGCGGCGATGTCGTCGCGGCCGCGGAAGGCCGCGACGGGCGCTTTTACGCCCTGCTGGCGGACGCGACCGGCCACGGCATCGACGCCGCGGTCGGCGTGCTGCCCGTGCTGACGCACTTCTACGGCGATGCGGCTGCGGGCGGGGATATCGAGGACATCGTCCATCGCGTCAATGCCCGCCTGTGCGCCAAGCTGCCGGTGGGCCGGTTCGTCGCCGCGGCCTTCGTCCGGCTCGACGCGGCGGGCTGCGAGTTCTGGCTCGGCGGCATGCCGACCGCGCTGCTGATCGACGCGCAGGGAAACATCCTGGCGCGCTTCGATTCGAACAGCCTGCCGCTGGGCGTTGCCCCGCTGTCGCAGGAAACGGCGACAAGCACACGCATCGGCTGCCCCTATCCGCCGGGCGCCCAGTTGGTGCTATGTTCCGACGGGCTGATCGAGGCGCCGGATGAGGCCGGCGAACCGTTCGGTCTCGGGCGCCTGGCCGGGGCGCTCTCCGGCGTCCCGGCCGCAGCCCGTCTCGCTGCGGTCAGGGATGCCGTCAGCCGGCACCTCGATGCGCGGCCCGCCCACGACGACATCTCGCTGCTGCTGCTCGACTTGCCGCCTTGCGCCGGCGACCGAATACCCACTCACTCGAAGGAGACCACAATGACAAACGAACGCTATGCCCGCACCATTGCATCGATCGACGCCGCCAACGCGGCAGACCCGCGCATGGACAGCGCGGACGGCAAGCCCGTCCCGCGCGAACTGCTCTACGGGCAGCGCATGACCGAGATGATCGAGCGCTTCGCCCCGCAGGCGGACGAGGTGCAGAAAATCTCCGTGCGCGGCCAACACATCCAGCGCTGGAAGACGCCGCGCGACAGCTATCCGATGACGCGCGAAGGCTATCTCCAGTGGCGCACCGGCCTTTACAAGTTCCACGCCGAAACCGTCGGCCGCCTGATGGAGGAGGCCGGCTACGACAGCGCCAGCGTCGAACGCGCGAAACAGGCGGTCGGCAAGCGCGGGCTCAAGGTCAATCCCGACACCCAGCTGCTCGAGGATGTCACCGACCTGGTGTTCATCGAGCACTACATGCTCGAGTTCGCCGGCCAGCATGCCGAATACACGGAAGAGAAGTGGCTCGACATCATCCGCAAGACATGGAAGAAGATGTCGCCGCGCGCCCACGAGTTCGCGCTGTCCGGCAAATTGAAGCTGCCGGCGCCGCTGGTGCCGCTGATCACCAAGGCGGTGAGCGGCGCCTGACGCCGCAGCGCCTACCCGGCCGCGGCGGGAGGATGCGCGGCGTCGGGGGCCGCGTCCGGCCGGCGGCTGGCCAGCACCTTGTCGACCCGCTTGCCGTCGAGGTCGACGACCTCCAGCGTCCAGTCTTCCCAGCTCGCGATGTCGCCCGTTTGCGGCAGCCGGCCCAGCAGCCACATCATCAGGCCGCTGAGCGTGTTGTAACGCCCCTTGTTCTCCTCGGGAACGGTTTTCAGTTCGAGACGGTCCTTCAGCTCGGGCACCGGGATGAGGCCGTCGAGCAGCCAGGAGCCGTCCGCGCGCTGCACCGCCCAGGCATCCTCCTGGTTGCGCGGCCGGAACTCGCCGGTAACCGCCTCGAGCACATCCTGCAAGGTGACCAGGCCCAGCACTTCGCCATACTCGTCCACCACCAGCACCATCTGGGTGTTGGAGGCGCGGAAATGGTCGAGCAGATCCATGCCGGTCAGGGTTTCCGGGACGAACACCGCCGGCTGCAGGTGGGCGGCGAGGTTGAGTTTGCCGCCGCGCAGATGCTGGTTGAGCAGCTGCCTCGCGTTGATGAAGCCGAGCACATCGTGCAATCCGCCGCGGCACACCGGAAAGCGCGAATGCTCCGAGTCGGCGATGAACTTCAGGTTCTCTTCGAGCGGACGGTCGAGATCCAGATAGGTGATGTCGGCGCGCGGAATCATCAGCGAACCGATCTGCCGGTCATCGAGGCGGAAAACGTTGCGCACCATCTCGCGTTCCTGTTCTTCGATCACGCCGGCTTCCGAGCCTTCCGCGATCAGCGCGTGGATTTCCTCTTCCGTGACGCCCTGGCCGGACGGCTCGCGCTGGCCCAGCAGGCGCAGCAGGGTATCGGTGGAAAAGCTCAGGAGACGCACGAAGGGGCGGGTGATCAGCGCCAGCAGATGCATCGGCCGCGCCACCAGGCGCGCGATGCTTTCGGGATGGAACTGGCCGATGCGCTTGGGCACCAGTTCGCCGATGACGATCGACACATAGGTGATGACCACGACCACCAGGGCGGTGGAGACGATGCTGGCGACTTCGTTTTCCATGCCGTGGCCCTCCATCCAGAGGGACAGGGGCTCGGCCAGCACGGCCTCGCCGACGATGCCGTTGAGGATGCCGATCGAGGTGATGCCGATCTGGATGGTCGACAGGAAGCGCGTCGGTTCGTCGTGCAGGCGGATCGCCACGGCCGCAGCGGCGTCGCCGTCCTCCGCGAGGCGGGCGAGGCGGGCGCGGCGCGCGGCGACCAGGGCGATCTCCGACATGGCCAAAATGCCGTTGAGAAAAATCAGGACGATTAGGAAAAGGATTTCCATGGGAACGGGGACGCCGATGACGGGAAGCGGAGATTATGGCAGAGCCATGCCGCGCCGTCCGTGTCGGCGTCCCCCCGACGCGCCGTTGCCGCGCGGCCTATTTGAGGTTGAACGTCGCCTTCGTCTCCGCCTTGCCCGGCAGCGCGAGGGCTACGGCGGCGCGCACGCCGACGCCGACCTTGAAGCTGCCCCGGGCTTCCATGCGGTTGGCGCCCGCCGGCAGCAGCTCGACGACCACCTTGCCGCTCCCGCCGTAAAGTGTCGCCGTTCCTCTGGCGCCGCCGGTGGCGACCGGCTTGTTGTGGTCGCTGACATGCAGGATCAGGGCGTCGGGGCGGGCCACGAGTTCCAGGGTCAACTGGCCCGCATCGCGCACGATGCCGCCGTGTTGCGGGCTGTGGTCGTGGCCGGGGCCGGCGCGTGCGGGCAGGGCGGTTAGCGCGCAGGCGGCGAGCAGGGCGGCCAGGGCGGTCGGGGCGGTCTTCATGGTTTTTCCTCCAGGGCGAGATTGAGCGGTGGTGCGTCGTCGCGCCGACGCTGCGGGCCAGGCGCCGCGGCGCACCGGCGCGCCGCGGCGCCGAAGCGCAGGTAGAGCGCCGGCACGACGATCATGTTGAGCAGGGTCGAGCTGGCCAGGCCGCACAAGATGACGATGGCCATCGGCGCCTGGATCTCGCTGCCGGGTTCGCCGCCCGCCAGGGCGAGGGGAACTAGGGCGAGTCCGGTGGCGAGCGCCGTCATCAGGATCGGCGCCAGGCGCTCTTCGGCGCCGCGCCGCACGGCGGCGAAGGCGTCCGTCACGCCCTCGCGTTCGACCAGATGATGGATGTGCGCGATCATCATCACGCCGTTGCGCGTGGCGATGCCGAACAGGGTGATGAAGCCGATGATCGAGGCGATCGACAGCACGCCGCCGGCGACGAAGACGCCGGCCACGCCGCCGATGACGGCGAGCGGCAAGTTGAGCATCACCAGCAGCGCGTCGCGTGCGCTGCGGAAGGCCACGTAGAGCAACAGGAAGATGCCGACGGTGACGACCGCGCCGAGGATCGCCAGGGTTTGCTGGGCCTGCGCGGCGCTCTCGAACTGGCCGCCGTATTCGATGTGGTAGCCGGCCGGCAGTTGCACGCCGGCGCCGACCCTGGCGCGGATGTCGTCCACCACGCCGGCCAGGTCGCGGCCGGCGACATTGGCCATCACCACCATCTTGCGCTGCACGTTCTCGCGGCTGATGAAGTAGGGCGCGCGGTCGTTGCGGATTTCCGCCAGCGCGGCGAGCGGCAGGCGCGCGCCGGTCGGCGTGGCGATCTGGGTGGCGCGGAGCGCGTCGAGATCGGCGCGCACCGCCGGGTCGAAGCGCACCACCAGGTCGAAGTTCGCCTGCCCCTGCTGGATGCGGCCGACCGGCACGCCGGAGAAGGCGACCTCGACCGCCTCGCTCGCCTGGCGCATCGACAGGCCGTGGCGCGCCAGCGCGTCGCGCTTGAAACGCAGCGTCAGGAAGGGAATGTCGCTTTGCTGCTCGTCGGTCACGTCGACAGCGCCGGGCACCTCCTGCACGACGGACTTCACTGCGGCGGTAAGGCGGCGCAACTCGTCGAGGTCGGGGCCGAAAATCTTCACCGCGATGTTGGAGCGGTTGCCCGAGAGCATGTGGTCGATGCGGTGCGAAATGGGCTGTCCCACGACGATCTGCGTCCCCGGTACGCCGGCGAGATCGGCGCGCAGCGCGGCGAGGAACGCCGCCTTGTCGCGCTCGCCCATCTTGAGGGTGACCTCGATCTCGGCAGCCGACACGTCCATCGCGTGCGGATCGCCCTCGGCGCGGCCGGTGCGGCGCGCCGTGGCCGCCACCTCCGGATGGGAAAGCAGGATCTGTTCGACCATCCGGCCGAGCCGGTCGGATTCCTCCAGCGCAGTCCCCGGCAGCGTTCCCATGCCGACGGTGAGCGTGCCCTCGTTGAAGTCGGGCAGGAAGGCGCGGCCGACGAAAGCCAGCGCCAGCAGGGAGAGGGTCAGCGCCGTCGCGCCGACCGCCGCGATGGTGCGCCAGCGTGTCAGCGTGGCTTCGAGCACGCGCCGATAGCCCCTTTTCAGCGCAAGGACGAAGCGCGGCTCGACGTTGCCGCGCACGATCTTCGACTGCGGCAGGAACAGCGCCGCCAGCACCGGGGTGACGGTGATGGCGACGATCAGCGAAGCCGCCAACGAGACGACGTAGGCGAAGCCGAGCGGCGCCATCAGCCGTCCCTCCACGCCCGACAGGAAGAACAGCGGCAGGAACACCAGCATGATGATCAGGGTGGCGAAGACGATCGAGCCCTGGATCTCGCGCGTCGCCTCGAACACCACATGCTGCGCAGTCGCGCGTTCCGTTTCGGGTTGGGTGCGGGCCGCCCGCAGGCGGCGAACAATGTTTTCGACGACGATGATCGCGTCATCGACGAGCGCGCCCAGCGCGATCACCATGCCGCCCAGGGTCATGGTGTTGATGGTGACGCCGAGCGCTTTCATGGCCAGCACGGCGGCGACCAGCGAGAGCGGAATGGCCAGCAGCGCGATCGCGGTGGCGCGCGCCGACAGCAGGAAGGCGAAGACGATGGCGACCACCAGCAGCGCACCCTCGATCAGCGCCATGCGCAGGTTGTCGATGGAGACGCGGATGAAGTCGGCCTGGCGGAAGATGTGCTTCTCGATCTTCATGCCGGCGGGCAGGCCGGCCTGGATTTCGTCCAGGATGCGGTCCAGACGGTCGGTGAGTTCCAGCGTGTTGGCGCCCGGCTGTTTCTGGATGCCGAGGATGACCGCCGGCCTGCCGTTGTGCGAGCCGACGCCGCGCTTGGGTGCGGCGCCGATGCCGACCGCGGCGACATGGCGCACCAGCACCGGCTGTCCCGCCCTCGGGGCGATGGCGGTCTCGGCGATGTCGTCGAGCGTGCGGATGCGGCCGACGCCCTGGATCAGATACTCCTGGCCGGATTCGACGTAGAAACCGGCGGTGGCGTTCTGGTTGGCGTCGCGCAAGGCCTGCATGACTTCATCCACCGTCAGGCCGTAGGCGGCCAGCCGTTCGGGCTGAACCGTCACCTGGAACTGCTGGGTGTCGCCGCCGATCGGCAGCACCTCGGCGATGCCGGGCACGGCGAGGATGCGCCGTTTCAACACCTGCTCGGCGACGTTCTTGACCGCCATGCCGTCGTGCTGCGCGGAGGTCAGCGCGATGAACATGATCTCGCCCATGATCGAAGCGGCCGGCGTCATCGCCGGCGCCGGAATCTCCGGCGGCAGCGCCGCGCGCGCCAGCTGCAGGCGCTCGGCCACCACCTGGCGCGCCAGATGGGGATCGGCGCCCCAGTCGAATTCGACGGTGACGACCGCGAGGCCGATCTTGGTCGCCGAGCGCACGCGCCGCACGCCGGGCGCGCCGTTCAAGGCCGTCTCGATGGGGAAGGTGACCAGGCTTTCGACATCCGTCGGCGCCATGCCGTGCGCCTCGGCGACCACGGTGACCGAGGGGGCGGTCAGGTCGGGAAGAACGTCCACGGGCACTTGCGTCGCCTGCCAGCCGCCCCAGGCCAGCAGCAGCACGCCGGCAAGGACGACGAAGAGCTTGTTCCCGAGCGACCAGGAAATGATGTGTCCGATCATCCCGCTCTCCTAGTGCGCATGGCCGTGGCCGATCTGGCCGGTATTGGCGGCGGCCAGCCTGACGAGCCAGGCGCCGCGCGAGACGACGCGGCTGCCGGGTTCCAGCCCCTCGACGACCTCGATCCAGTCGCCGTCGCGCATGCCGATGCGCACCGGCCGCCGCTCGAAGGATTCGCCGCCGGTCATGACGAAGACGACATGGATGCCGTTCTCGTCCAGCACGGCGGAGGCGGGAACGGCTACCGCCTCGCGCGGCGCGGCGGCGAATACCTGCGCCTTGACCGCCATGCCGACGAACAGGCGCGGGTCGGGCGAGGCGAACTCGAACAGCACCGGCACGCTGCGGGTTTCCTGGTCCACCGCGCTGCCGACGGCGACGAGCCGGCCGTTGCGTCCGGCGGCGATGTCGAAGGCGGCGTCGATGCCATCGACGCGGAAGCTCGCGCCGGAGGGCGCGACCAGCCGCACCGCCTCGGATTCGGGGACGCGCAGTTCCAGCCAGAGCGCACGGCGGTCGACAATGTGGAACAGCAGGGCGCCTTCCTCTGCGAAGGCGCCGGGCGAGACGCGCACGTCGGCGAGCCGGCCGTTCACCGGCGCGCGCAGCGCAATGCCGCCCGCGCCGTCCGCCGCGCCGTAGGGATTCATCCGTCGGTGGGCCGCCTCGTACTCGGCGCGTGCCGTCGCCTCGGCGGCGCGGGCGTCGAGCAGGCGTTTTTCCGCCACCGCCTCGTCCTTGAACAGCGCTTCCATGCGCATGCGTTCGCGCTCGGCCTGTTCGAGCGCGACGCGGGTGCGGATCGCGGCGGCCTGCAAGGCGGCGAAGTCGGTTTCGCCGCCCAGGCGCGGAACGAGATACGCGAGAATGTCGCCGCGCTTCACCGCCTGTCCCAGTTGCGGGAAGCGGCCCGCCGGCCGCACCAGGCCGGGCGCCGGCGCGCTCAGCAGCGCCTCGCCGTCGGGCGGGGCGCGCAGCACCCCGTTGGCGGCGATGGCGGGACGGAGCGGGCGCCGAACGGCTTCCGCGGTGGCGAAATCGACCTTCCACTGCTGTTCCTTGCCGAATGCGACGATCCCCTCGGGTTCGTGCGCGTCTCCCGCCGCATCCGCGCTCTTGCGGTCGGCGTGAATGGTCGCCGGGCCGAGTTCGTGGCGCACCGCGAATTGCGGTGCGGCGACCTCGATGGTCAGTTCGCGTTCGCCGGCCTGGCGCGGCCGGACTGCGGGGCGGAAGATGCCGGGCTGGCTCGGCGTGTCGACGGAGAAACGTTCCTCGGCCTGGCCGTCGCCGGACAGAATCACGGTCACCTTGCCGGCGGCCAGGGCGCGGAAATCCGCCAGCGTCGTCAGGTGGACGGCGAAGGCGGCGGTCTCGCCGGCCACCAGGCGCGGGAACTCGACGAAGAGTTCGGTCGTGTCGGTGAAATGGGTGATTTTCTCCGCGCCCGGCGCATGGTCGTGGCCATGCGCCGCTTGCGCGGACGGGTTGGCGCCGTGTTCGTGGCCATGGGGCAGCCTGTCGCATGCCGCGACGAAGAGGACGGCAGCCAGCAAAACAATCGAGGTGTTGTTCATGGTCTTGTTCATTCTGGGATGCTCCCGGTGAGCAGGTCGTAGTCGATGCGCGCCGCGCGCGCCTGCCATTCGAGGTCGAGGGCGGTGGTTTCGACGTCCAGCGCGCCGCGGTAGGCGTCGAGCAGTTCGAGCAGGGTGGATGCGCCGCCCCGATACGCCGCTGCGGCGATGTGCAGCAATTCCGGTGCGGCGGCGCCGGCCTGGGCGCGGTAGTCGGCGGCAGCGGCCGTCAGGTGCTCCGCCTGGCGGTGCAGGGCGCGCAGTTCGCCGGTCGCGCGCAGTTTCGCCAGGTCCAGCTCGGCGCGCGCGGTTAGCGCCTCGGCGGCGGCGCGCTGCGCGGCGGCCTGCTGGCGGTCGAATAGCGGCAGGGGAATCGACAGGCTGACGATGGCGCTGCGCTCGACGTTGAAGCCGTCGTCGCTGCGTTTGGCGCCGATGCCGAGAGTGACATCGGGCAGCCAGCCGCGCGCTGCGGCGCGCTGTTCGAGCTGCGCCGCCTCGCTGCGGCGGACGAGCTGCTGCAGTTCCGGACGTCGATCGAGCCGGGCCAATGCCGCGTCGAGCGTCGGCAGGGCGGGCGGTTGCAGCGTTCCGGCGAGCTCTGCGACCGCTTGGCCGGTCAGGGCGGCGAGGCGCTCGCGTTCGCGCAGCAGCTGGGCCTGGTCGAGAGCGAGGCGGGCTGCCGCCGTCTGGCGTTCGCGCGCCAGACGGCGCCGGTCGTAGCCCGAGACTTCGCCCGCACTCGCCTGTTTCTCGATGCGCGCCTCGATCGCGAGGAATCGCTCAAGCCAGGTTTCCGTGGCCCTGACGCGCTGCTGGGCGTAGAGCGCCGCGTGGAAGCGCCGACGAATCTCTGCGGCCAGCTCGTCGCGCCGCGCCGCGTTGTGGGCGTCGGCGGCTTCGAGCCGGCGCTCCGCCGCTGCGCCGCGCAGGCCGCGCCGGCCCGCGAGGTCGAAGGTCTGGGCGAGCTTCCAGGTTGCGTCGATGCCGCGCGGGGTGGTGCGCAGACGCTCGCGCTCGTAGTCGAGCGTCGGGTTGGGCCAGGCGCCGGCTGCCGCAACGTCGGCCTCGGCCAGCGCGCGCGTGCCGCGTGCCAGGTCGTGCACCTCGGCGCGGGCCAGGCCCAGGCGCAGCGCCTCGGACTCGGCGAGGGGTTGTGCGCCGACCGCCAGCGGCAGGGCGCAACAGAACAGCAGGAAGATGGAGCGCATCGGATTCCCCAAAAAGACAGAGAGAAAGGCGCTGGCCGGAACGGCCAGCGCGATCAGATGCGCACGGCAGGCGGCGGGTCGGGCAGCAGCGGGATGTGGGAAGTGTAGGACGCGGGCCGGGCCGGTGGAGATTCCGTCGCGCGGGTGTCCGCCAGATCGATGGCGATGCGGGTCACCAGAAAGGCGAAGGCGGCGTGACTGTGGTTGCCGTGGTGGTGTCCGCCATCGTCGCCGTGCGTCGGCGCGTCGCCGTGGAGGCCGGGGTCGCCATCGAGGTGATGGCTGTGCTCCTGGTGATGGCCATGACCCGCCATTGCAGGGGAATGGTCGTGCAGCAAATGACTTGCCGCCCAGACAGCCTGGGCCGGGATCAGCCACATGAGGAGGATCAGGAAGGCACGACGCATGGCGCGATGATAACGTGAACATGCCGTCCCGCCAGAACCGACCCCACTCCCGACCCCGATTCAGCGGCTGATGGGCCGGTAACGCAGGCGGTGCGGGGCCGCGCCTTCCTCGCCGAGGCGCTTCTTCTTGTCGTCCTCGTATTCGCGGTAATTGCCCTCGAAGAACACCCATTGCGAATCGCCCTCGGCGGCGAGGATGTGCGTGGCGATGCGGTCGAGGAACCAGCGGTCGTGCGAGATCACCAGCACGCAGCCGGCGAATTCGAGCAGCGCGTCCTCGAGCGCGCGCAGGGTTTCCACGTCGAGGTCGTTCGAGGGTTCGTCGAGCAGCAGCACGTTGCCGCCCTGGATCAGCGTCGAGGCCAGGTGCAGGCGGCCGCGCTCGCCGCCGGACAGGTTGCCGACGATCTTCTGCTGGTCGCCGCCCTTGAAGTTGAAGCGGCCCAGATAGGCCCGGCTGGGCATCTCGAACTTGCCGACGGTGAGGATGTCCTGGCCTTTCGACACGGCTTCCCAGACGGTCTTGTCGTTCTCCAGCCCCTCGCGCGACTGATCGACCGAGGCGATCTTCGCCGTGGGGCCGATGACGATCTCGCCGGCGTCGGGCTTTTCGCGTTGCTGGATCATGCGAAACAGCGTCGACTTGCCGGCCCCGTTCGGGCCGATGATGCCGACGATGGCGCCGGGCGGGATGCGAAACGACAGCTTGTCGATCAAGAGCCGGTCGCCGAAGGCCTTGCTGACATTCTTGAACTCGATCACCTCGTTGCCGAGGCGTTCGCCGGGCGGAATGAAGATTTCCTGCGTCTCGTTGCGCTTCTGGTAGTCGACGCTGGCCATTTCCTCGTAGCGGGCCAGACGCGCCTTCGATTTGGCCTGGCGCGCCTTCGGGTTCGAGCGCACCCATTCGAGCTCGACCTTCATCGCCTTCATGTGGGCATCGACCTGCTTCTGCTCCTGTTCGAGGCGCGCTTCCTTCTGCTCGAGCCAACTCGAGTAGTTGCCCTTCCAGGGGATGCCGTGGCCGCGGTCGAGTTCGAGGATCCACTCGGCCGCGTTGTCGAGGAAGTAGCGGTCGTGCGTGACGGCGACCACGGTGCCGGGGAAGCGCACGAGGAACTGCTCGAGCCACTCGACCGACTCGGCGTCGAGGTGGTTGGTCGGCTCGTCGAGCAGCAGCATGTCGGGCTTCGAGAGCAATAATTTGCACAGCGCGACGCGGCGCTTCTCGCCGCCGGAGAGCTTGCCGATCGGCGCCTCCCAGGGCGGCAGGCGCAGGGCGTCGGCGGCGATCTCCATCTGGTTCTCGACGTCGGCACCGGCCACGGAGATGATCGCCTCATACTTGGCCTGCTCCTCGGCCAGCTGGTCGAAGTCGGCATCCGGCTCGGCGTAGGCGGCGTAGATCTCTTCCAGTTTTTGCTTCGCCTCGACCACGGCGCCGAGACCGGCCTCGACCTCTTCCTTCACCGTCTTGGCGGGGTCGAGCGCAGGCTCCTGCGGCAGGTAGCCGATGGAGATGCCGGGCAGCCATTGCACTTCGCCGTCGAACTCCTTGTCGACGCCGGCCATGATCTTCATCACGGTCGACTTGCCCGAGCCGTTGAGGCCCAGGAGGCCGATCTTGGCGCCGGGGAAGAAGGACAGCGAGATGTCCTTGATGATCTGGCGCTTGGGGGGGACGATCTTGCTCACGCGGAGCATCGACATGACGTATTGGGCCATTTTTAGAATCCAGTGAAAAGAAAATCGAGGGCGGCGAGGATTTCCTCGCGCTGGGATGAGAGGTTGGCAACGGGCGATTTGAGCATGCGGCGCGGCACGGTGGCGATGTCCTGCACGCGGATGTGAAACCGCTGCCCGGCAACGATGGTCATCGGGTTCAGGCGCAGGACGGGAACGACGGCAGCGTCTTCGGCGATGCGCAAT
>CAZZFN010000037.1:0-15683 GCA_964653505.1 uncultured Methyloversatilis sp. | reverse complement strand
CGCGTCGCCGAAGACTTTCGGTTCGATCAGCAGCACTGCGGGGAGGGCGGTGGGGATGGCTTTCACGTCAGCACCCGTTCGTCGAGCAGGCGCAGCAGATACCGGCCGTAGCCGTTCCTGGCGAGCGGCTGGGCGAGGCGACGCACCTGGTCGGCATCGATCCAGCCGCGGCGCCAGGCGATTTCCTCGGGGCAGGCGACCTTGAGTCCCTGGCGTTTCTCGAGGGTGGCGATGAACTGGCCGGCTTCGAGCAGGGATTCGTGCGTGCCGGTATCGAGCCAGGCGTAACCGCGCCCCATGATCTCGACGTCGAGTTGGCCGCGCTCGAGGTAGAGGCGGTTGAGGTCGGTGATTTCCAGTTCGCCGCGCGCCGAGGGTTTGAGCGATTGCGCCCGCGCGACGACCGTGTCGTCGTAGAAGTAGAGGCCGGTGACGGCGTAGCCGGATTTCGGCCGCGCGGGCTTTTCTTCGAGGCTGACGGCCTTGCCGGCGGCGTCGAACTCGACCACGCCGTAGCGTTCCGGGTCATGCACGTGGTAGGCGAACACCGTGGCGCCGGCGGCGCGCCGGCAGGCGTTGTCGAGCAGGACATGGAGATCGTGGCCGTGGAACAGGTTGTCGCCGAGCACCAGTGCGCTGGGCGCGCCGGCGAGGAAGTCGGCGCCGATCAGGAAGGCCTGGGCGAGGCCGTCGGGGCTGGGCTGCACCGCGTAGCGCAGGTCGATGCCCCACTGGCTGCCGTCGCCGAGCAGCTGGGCGAAGCGCGGGGTGTCCTGCGGGGTGGAGACGATCAGGATCTCGCGCATGCCGCCCAGCATCAGGGTGGATAGCGGATAGTAGATCATCGGCTTGTCGAATACCGGCAGCAGCTGCTTGGAGACCGACAGCGTCGCCGGATGCAGGCGGGTGCCGGCGCCGCCGGCGAGGATGATGCCCTTGCGTGTTGTGCTCATGGCGTCAGCAGTTGGGTGAGGACGTGTTCCAGCCCCTGCCGCCAGTCGGGCAGGCACAGGCCGAAGGTCTTGCGCAGTCGCGTCGTGGCGAGGCAGGAGTTGGCCGGGCGCGGCGCGGGCAGCGGGTATTCGGCGGCGGCAATGGCATGCACGTCTTGCGGCCCCAGCGCGAGAGGCCGGCCGGCCGCCTGCGCCGCCCGCACGACGGCCTGGGCGTATTCGTGCCAGTTCGTCCGGCCGCCGGCGACGAGGTGATACAGCCCGTAGGGAAAATCTTGCAAGTCGGCGCCGGCGGGACGGCATAGATACTGCCCCAACACCTGCGCCGTCGCGTCGGCGATCAGCGCCGCCGAGGTGGGCGCGCCATGCTGGTCGGCGACCACCTTGAGCGAGGTCCGCTCCGCGGCGAGCCGCAGCATGGTCTTGGCGAAGTTGGCACCGTGCGCGCCATACACCCAGCTGGTGCGGAAGATCAGGCAGCGCGCGCCGCTGGCGGCCAGCGCCCGTTCGCCGGCGAGCTTGCTCCGGCCATAGACGTTGAGCGGGTTCGGGGCATCGTCTTCGCCATAGGCGCCCGACTTGCGCCCGTCGAAGACGTAGTCGGTCGAATACTGCACCACCAGGGCGCCGATGTCGCGCGCCTCTTCGCCCAGGATGCCCGGAGCGTCGCCGTTGATCGCCTGCGCCCGTTGCGGCTCGGCTTCGGCCTGGTCCACCGCCGTGTAGGCCGCCGGGTTGACGATGATGTGCGGCTGCGTCGTCCGCACCAGCCGGCGGATGGCGGCCGCGTCGGCGAGATCGCAGCCGGCCTGGTCGACTGCGACGATTTCGCCCAGCGGCGCGAGGGCGCGCTGCAGTTCGAAGCCGACCTGGCCGTTCTTGCCGGTGAGGAGGATCTTCATGCCTGCCCGCCGTAGTGCCTGCCGATCCAGTCGCGGTAGGCGCCGCTTTGCACGTTGGCGACCCAGCCGGGATGGTCGAGATACCACTGCACCGTCTTGCGGATGCCGGTCTCGAAGGTTTCGGCCGGCCGCCAGCCCAGTTCGCGTTCGATCTTGCGCGCGTCGATGGCGTAGCGCCGGTCGTGGCCCGGCCGGTCGGCGACGAAGGCGATCTGCTGCGCATAGGCGCGGCCGTCGGCGCGCGGCCGCAGTTCGTCGAGCAGGGCGCACACGGTGCGCACGATCTCGAGATTGGGCTTCTCGTTCCAGCCGCCGATGTTGTAGGTTTCCCCGACGCGGCCGGCTTCCAGGACGCGGCGGATCGCGCTGCAGTGATCCTTGACGTAGAGCCAGTCGCGGATCTGCCGGCCGTCGCCATAGACCGGCAGCGGCTTGCCGGCCAGGGCATGGACGATCGTCAGCGGAATGAGCTTTTCGGGGAAGTGATAGGGGCCGTAGTTGTTGGAGCAGTTGGTAGTCAGCACCGGCAGGCCGTAGGTGTGGCAGTAGGCGCGCACCAGGTGGTCGCTGGCCGCCTTGCTGGCCGAATAGGGACTGTTGGGCGCGTAGCGGTTCGTCTCGGCGAAGGGCGCATCCTCCGGGCCGAGCGAGCCGTAGACCTCGTCGGTGGAGACGTGCAGGAAGCGGAAGGCGGCCTTTTCCTCGTCTGCCAGCCCGCCATGATGGGCGCGCGCGGCTTCGAGCAGGCGGAAGGCGCCGACGATGTTGGTCTGGATGAAATCCGCGGGGCCGTGGATGCTGCGGTCGACATGCGACTCGGCGGCGAAATTGACGATGGCGCGCGGCCGGTGGGCGGCGAGCAGCCCCTCGACGAGGTCGAAGTCGCCGATGTCGCCCTCGACGAAGACGTGGCGCGCGTCGCTTTCGAGATCGCGCAGGTTTTCGAGATTGCCGGCATAGGTCAGCGCATCGAGATTGACGACCGGCTCGCCCGTGGCGGCGATCCAGTCGAGCACGAAATTGCTGCCGATGAAGCCGGCCCCGCCAGTCACCAGAATGGTCATCTTCGCATCCGGAAGGAAAGTTCAGGCGCGCATCATACTGCCGTCGCGTGACCGCCGAGTTACAGGACCGGCGCCAGATAGCGCCCGGTATGGCTGCCCGGCGCGCGGGCCACGTCCTCCGGCGTGCCGACGGCGACGATGCGCCCGCCGCCCGCGCCGCCCTCGGGCCCCAGATCGACAAGCCAGTCCGCCGTCTTGATGACATCGAGGTTGTGCTCGATCACCACCACCGTGTTGCCGTGGTCGCGCAGGCGGTGCAGCACGGCCAGCAGCAGCTCGATGTCGGCGAAATGCAGGCCGGTGGTGGGTTCGTCGAGGATGTAGAGGGTGCGCCCGGTGTCGCGCTTGGACAGTTCGAGCGCGAGCTTCACCCGCTGCGCCTCGCCGCCGGAGAGCGTGGTCGCGCTCTGGCCGAGCTGGACGTAGGTGAGGCCGACGTCGATCAGCGTCTGCAGCTTGCGCGCCACGACGGGCAGGGCGGAGAAAAATTCGTGGGCCTGCTCGACCGTCATCTGCAAGACGTCGTAGATGGTCTGGCCCTTGTAACGAATCTCGAGGGTTTCGCGGTTGTAACGCTTGCCGTGGCAGACGTCGCAGGGCACGAAGATGTCGGGCAGGAAGTGCATCTCGACCTTGATGAGGCCGTCGCCCTGGCAGGCTTCGCAGCGCCCGCCCTTGACGTTGAAGCTGAAGCGGCCGGGGCCGTAGCCGCGCTCGCGCGCTTGCGGCACGCCGGCGAACAGTTCGCGGATGGGCGTGAGCAGCCCCGTGTAGGTGGCCGGGTTGGAACGCGGCGTGCGGCCGATGGGGCTTTGGTCGACGTTGATGACCTTGTCGAAGAATTCCAGGCCGAGAATCTCGTCGTGCGGCGCGGGTTCGAGCGCGGAGCCGTAGAGGTGGCGCGCGGCGGCGGCGTAGAGGGTGTCGTTGATGAGGGTGGATTTTCCCGATCCGGACACGCCGGTGATGCAGGTGAACAGCCCCACCGGCAGGGTCAGGTCGACCGCCTGGAGGTTGTTGCCGCTCGCCCCCAGGATACGCAGCCGGCGGGCGGGATCGACGGGGGTGCGCCGGGACGGGATGTCGATCCGGCGCCGGCCGGACAGGTAGGCGCCGGTAAGCGAGTCGGCATGGGCGGCCACCTCCTGCGGGCTGCCCTGGGCGACGATGCGCCCGCCGTGTTCGCCCGCGCCCGGCCCCATGTCGACGACATGGTCGGCAGCCTCGATGGCTTCCTGGTCGTGCTCGACGACGATGACGGTGTTGCCGATGTCGCGCAAGGAGGCGAGCGTTTGCAAGAGCCGCGTGTTGTCGCGCTGGTGCAGGCCGATGGAGGGCTCGTCGAGCACATACATCACGCCGGTGAGTCCCGAACCGATCTGGCTGGCCAGCCGGATGCGCTGGGCCTCGCCGCCCGAGAGCGTGTCGGCCGAGCGGTCGAGGCAGAGGTAATCGAGCCCGACGTTGATGAGGAAGGTGAGCCGCGCGGTGATTTCCTTGACGATTTTTTCGGCCACCTGCGCCCGCTGGCCGGTCAGCTGCAGCAGGTTGAAGAAGTCGCGGCAGTCGATCAGCGCGAGGGCGCTCACCGCCGGCAGGGTGCGGCCGTCGATCAGCACGTGGCGGGCCTCGCGGCGCAGGCGCGCGCCGCCGCAGCTCGGGCAGGGCTTGTGGTTCTGGTATTTGGCCAGTTCCTCGCGCACCATCGCGCTGTCGGTCTCGCGGTAGCGCCGCTCCAGGTTGGGGATGATGCCCTCGAAGGGGTGCGAGCGCTCGAAGCGCGTGCCCTTCTCGTTGAGATACTTGAAGCGGATCGGTTCGCGGCCGGAGCCGTAGAGGACGATGTTCCTGACCTCGGCGGGCAGTTCCGCGAACACGGTGTCCGCATCGAAGCCGTAATGGGCGGCGAGCGATTCGATCATCTGGAAATAGAACTGGTTGCGCCGATCCCAGCCCTTGATCGCGCCGGCCGCCAGCGACAGATGCGGATAGGCGACCACGCGCGCCGGATCGAAGAACTGGATCTGCCCGAGGCCGTCGCACTCGGGGCAGGCCCCCATCGGGTTGTTGAACGAGAACAGGCGCGGCTCGAGTTCGGGCAGGGCGTAGCCGCAGTGCGGGCAGGCGAATTTGGCGGAGAACAGGTGCTCAACGCCGCTGTCCATCTCGACGGCGAGGCAGCGGCCCTCGGCGTGCGTCAGCGCGGTCTCGAAGCTCTCGGCCAGGCGCTGGCGCACGTCGGCGCGCACCTTGAGGCGGTCGATCACCACATCCACCGAGTGCTTCCTGGACTTGGCCAGCTTCGGCAGGGCGTCGATGTCATGCACCTGGCCATCCACCCGCAGGCGCACGAAACCCTGGGCCTTGAGTTCCGAGAACAGATCGGCCTGCTCGCCCTTGCGCTCGGCCACCACGGGGGCGAGGATCATCAGCCGGGTGTCTTCGGGCAGGGCCAGCACGGCATCGACCATTTGCGCGACGCTCATCGCCGCCAGCGCCACGCCGTGCTCGGGGCAGTGCGGCGTGCCGGCGCGCGCGTAGAGCAGGCGCAGGTAATCGTGGATCTCGGTGACGGTGCCCACCGTCGAGCGCGGATTGTGGCTGGTCGCCTTCTGCTCGATGGAAATGGCCGGACTCAAGCCCTCGATCAGGTCGACATCCGGTTTTTCCATCAGCTGGAGAAACTGGCGCGCATAGGCCGAGAGCGATTCGACATAGCGGCGCTGGCCCTCGGCATAGAGGGTGTCGAAGGCCAGCGAGGACTTGCCCGAGCCGGACAGTCCGGTGATCACGGTGAGCCGGTTGCGCGGCAGGTCGAGGCTGATGTTCTTGAGGTTGTGGGTGCGGGCACCGCGGATGCGGATGTATTCCATGCAAACGTCCCTCCCGGTCACGGGCAACGCGCCAATATACGGAAAAATCCCGCCGTCCCGCCAGAGCCGACTTTCTCGCGGCCGTGTCGGGGTGCTTGCGCCCGAGAATAATTGGTGTATGATTGTCGCGCATCGACATAAAGGATACACATCATGCGAACCAACATCATCCTCGACGACGCCCTCCTCGCCCAGGCCATGAAGGCCGGCCCGTTCAAGACGCGCAAGGAAGCCGTGGATGCCGGCTTGCGCCTCCTCGCCCGCCAGGCGGCCTACCGCGACATCCTCGCCTTGCGCGGCCAGTTGCGCTGGGACGATGCCGCGCCCGCCGCCGGCCATCTGGTCATGGAAGAGGCCAGCGCCTACCGCGCCGACCCCGAGGACAAGGCATGATCCTCGTCGATGCCTCGGTCTGGATCGACTTCTTCAACGGTCGGGCCACGCCTGCCGTCGCCCGTCTCGCCGATCTGCTGGCCGACGGCGCGGCCCCGCTCGAAATGGCCGATCTGACGCTCTTCGAGGTGCTGCGCGGCTTTCGCCACGCGGAGGATTTCCTCGCGGCGCGCCGGGCGCTGGCCGCCCTGCCGGTGGTGGATATCGGCGGGGCCGACAACGCCCTGGCCGCCGCCGAGCACTACCGGGCGCTACGCAGCCAGGGCGTGACGATCCGCAGTCCCATCGACGTGCTGCTGGCCAGTTACTGCATCGAGAACGGCTGCGCGCTCTTGCACAACGACCGCGATTTCGACGCGCTGGAAACCCATCGCGGCCTGCGCGTCTGGCGGCACTGAGCACCGAACCGAGAGCATTTATACATTTTTATGCTTTAATTCGTTCATGAGAACCACGGTTGACCTGTCCGACGAGATTTTTCGCCGCGCCAAGGCGGAGGCGGCCCTGAGCGGACGCAAACTCAAGGATCTGATCGAAGAAGGCCTGCGCCGGGTGCTCGATCAGCCAAAGCCGCCTGCGCCGGCCTCGCTGCACGATCTGATGCGCGACTGCTGCGGCGTCGCGCAGGCGACGCCGCCCGACTACGCCTCGAACCCCGACCACCTGGAAGGCTTCGGTCGCTGACATGCTGCACGGCGTGCTGCTCGACACGGGGCCCCTGGTGGCGTATTTCTGCCCCGGCGAGCGGCACCACGACTGGGCGGTGCGCCAGTTCGCCTCCTTCGCCCCGCCGGTGCTGACCTGCGAACCGGTATTGGCCGAAAGCTGTTTTCTCCTCGCGCGCGTCGGCGTGCCGCCCCACCGCGTGCTGACGAAACTGACGCAGGGCGCGTTGCGTATCGGCATCGCCGTCGACAGGGAAGCCGCTGCCATCGCCGCGCTGATGGAGCGCTATGCGAACCTGCCGATGTCGCTCGCCGATGCCTGTCTGGTGCGGATGGCGGAAACCCGGCCCGGCCCGCCCGCATTGTGCACGCTGGATGGCGACTTTCGCGTCTACCGCCGCAACGGGCGCGACCCCCTGGAACTGATCGTCCCCGAGGGGTCGTAGGCCATGCGCTCTCCCGCTTCCGATCCCATGACCCCCGCCGAGCGGCGCACCGGGGCCGTGCTCGCGGCCATCTTCGGCCTGCGCATGCTGGGCATCTTCCTCGTCCTGCCGGTGTTTTCGGTGCTGGCCGCCGGACTGCCCGGCGGCGACGACCTGATGCTGGTCGGCCTGGCGCTGGGGGCCTACGGGCTCACCCAGGCCTTCTTGCAGATTCCCTTCGGCATGGCGTCCGACCGGCTCGGCCGCAAGCCGGTGATCGTGGCCGGCCTGCTCGTCTTCGCCGCGGGCAGCTTCCTCGCCGCCGCCGCGCCGGACATCCACTGGATGATCGTCGGCCGCGTGCTGCAGGGCGCGGGCGCCGTTTCCGCCGCGGTTTCGGCGCTCGCCGTCGACCTCACGCGCGAGCAGCATCGCACCCGGATCATGGCGACGATCGGCGCCTCGATCGGCCTGGTCTTCGCCGCCTCGCTGGCCATCGCGCCGCCGCTGGCCGCGGCGATCGGGCTGGCGGGGCTGTTCGCGCTGACCGGCGTGCTGACCCTGGCGGCCATCGTCCTCCTGCTGACCGTCGTTCCCGATCCGGGCGCGGCGGCGCGGGATGCCGTCCCGCCGGCGCCGACGGCGGGACAGCGTTCGCCCTTCCTGGTCGTGCTGTGCGACGCCCGGCTGGCGCGCATGAATTTCGGCGTCTTCGCCCTGCACCTGATGCTGACCGCGCTGTGGGTCGTCGTCCCCCCCGCGCTGGTGACCGCGGGGCTCGCCGCCGGCGCGCACTGGAAGATTTACCTGCCCGCCGTGCTGCTCTCCCTGGCCGCGATGGTGCCGGCGATCGTCGCCGCCGAGCGCAAGGGCCGCATGCGCCCGGTCTACGTCGGCGCGGTGGCGCTGCTGGTGGTCGTGCAGGCCGGGCTGACCTGGTCCGGCGCCGGACTGTGGAGCATCGCGCTCTGGCTGCTGCTGTTCTTCGTCGCCTTCAACATCCTCGAGGCGCTGCAACCCTCGCTGATCTCGCGCCTCGCGCCGCCCGACGCCAAGGGCGCCGCGCTGGGCATCTACGGCACCACCCACTCGGCCGGCCTGTTCCTCGGCGGTCTGCTGGGCGGCTGGCTGGCCAAGCACTTCGGCGCCGCGGCGGTGCATCTGGCCTGTGCGGCGATTGGTATCATCTGGCTCGTGCTGGCGGCGCGCATCCGGACGCCGCAATCGCGAACAAACTAAGGGAGGCAACATGGCATCGGTGAACAAGGTGATTCTGGTGGGCAACCTCGGCGCGGACCCCGAGACGCGCTACATGCCGAACGGCGACGCCGTGGCGAACATCCGGCTGGCCACCACCGAAAGCTGGAAGGACAAGAACAGCGGCGAGAAGAAGGAGCTCACCGAGTGGCACCGCGTGGTGTTCTACCGCAAGCTGGCGGAAATCGCCGGGCAGTATCTCAAGAAGGGATCGCAGGTCTATGTCGAAGGCCGCCTGCGCACGCGCAAATGGCAGGGGCAGGACGGCCAGGACCGCTACACCACCGAGATCGAGGCCAGCGAGATGCAGATGCTCGGCCGACGCGAGGGCATGGGCGGCGGCTCGGGCGAGGCGGGGCCGCGCGAGGGCGGCGGCCGGCCCGCCGACCGTCCGGCCCAGTCGTCCCCGGCCGGCAGCGGCTTCAACGATGTCGAGGACGACATTCCGTTCTGACGCCGCCGCCGGCCCCGGCCCCGGCCCCGGACCCGGTCGATGAAACGCAAGCGCCGCAGCCTGCGCGAGTATTCGCCGCGCGACCTGCTGGTCGTCGGCCTGCCGCTGGTGCTGCTGGTGCTGGCCGGCTTCTGGATCGCGTCGCGTTTCATCCAGCCGGCGCCGCCGGATACGCTGACGATCTCGACCGGCGGCGAAGGCGGCGCCTACCAGCGTTTCGGCGCGGCTTACAAGGAGACTCTGGCGCGCTACGGCATCGCCCTGGTCGAGCGTCCTTCGGCGGGATCGATCGAGAACCTCGCGCGGCTGCGCGATCCGGCGCAGGCGATCGATGTCGCCTTCGTCCAGGGCGGCACGGCGCGGGTGCAGGACGACGACGCCTTGCTCTCCCTGGGCAACCTCTATCACGAGCCGCTCTGGATCTTCTACCGCGAGGATCTGGGCACGCCCGAGCGCATCGCCGACCTCAAGGGCAGGCGCATCGCCATCGGCGCGGCGGGCAGCGGAACCCATCATCTGGCGCTCGAACTGCTTGCCGCCAGCCGCCTCGACGCGGGCAACACCCGCCTGCTGGCGCAAGGCGGCGTGGCCCTCGCCGCGGCGCTCGCGCGCGGCCGCATCGATGCCGCCTTCGTCGTCGGGCCGACCCAGTCGGCTGCGGTGTGGACCCTGCTGCACACGCCCGGGGTCAGGCTGATGAACCTGGCCCAGGCCGAGGCCTACACGCGCCAGTTCCCCCACTTGAACCGTCTGGTGCTGCCGCGCGGCGCGATCAGCCTGGCAGCCGACCTGCCGCCGGCCGACGTCGCCCTGCTCGCGCCGATGGCCACCCTGGTGGTGCGCGCGGGAACCCACCCGGCCCTGATCGGCCTGCTGATGCAGGCGATGAGCGAGGCGCACGGCGGCTCGGGCGTGTTCCAGCGCGCCGGCGAGTTTCCGCGCGCCACGACGCCGGGCGTCGCGGACTTTCCGCTCTCGCCCGAGGCGCAGCGTTACTACCGGTCCGGCAAGCCCTGGCTGCAGCGCTTCCTGCCCTTCTGGGCCGCCACCCTGATCGACCGCATGGTGGTGATGCTGATCCCGCTGTTCGCCGTGCTGGTTCCGGTGCTGCGCTTCGCGCCGGGGCTTTACAACTGGCGCGTCAAGTCGCGCATCTACCGGCGCTACGGCGAGCTCAAGTTCCTCGAGGCCGAGCTCGAGGCCGATCCCGGCAGGCTCACGCGCGCAGAATGGATCGGGCGCGTCGATGCGATCGAGGACGACGTCAACCACATGGCGATGCCGCTCGCCTTCTGCGACATGATCTACACGATGCGCATGCATCTCGGCGTGGTGCGCAAGGCGATCGACCAGGCCACCGAGAAGGCTACAGCCGCCTGATCTTCTCCAGCAGGGCGGTGGTGGAACGGATGTGCACGAAGGGGATGGAATGCACCCGGCCGCCCCAGGCGAGCACTTCCGGGGCGCCGACGATGGCATCCGCCGGCCAGTCGCCGCCCTTGACCAGCACGTCGGGCCGGCATGCGAGGATGCGCTGCAGGGGCGTGTCCTCGTCGAACCAGGTGACCAGGGTCACGCATTCGAGGGCCGCCAGCACCGCCATGCGGTCGTCGAGCGCGTTTACCGGCCGCTCATCGACATGGGCGCCCTTGCCCAGGCGCTTCACCGAGGCGTCGGTATTCGCCGCGACGACCAGGCTGGCCCCGAGCGCACGCGCCTGGGCCAGGTAGGTGACGTGACCGCGGTGCAGGATGTCGAAACAGCCGTTGGTGAATACCAGCGGGCGCGCCAGCGCCGCGACGCGCGCCGCCAGCTGCGCCGGCGCGCAAAGCTTCGCTTCGAAGGCGGGCGCGCCGTAGTCCAAAAAATTACTGTTTCGATCCCGGCGCGGATTGGGGCGCGGGCGGAGGCGACAGGCGGGCGGCTTCGGCCTCGCCGATGATCTCGAAGACGCGCACCACCTTGCGCACGCCGCCGGTGGTGCGGGCGATCTCGACCGCGGCATCGGCTTCCTTCTGGGTGACGAGGCCCATCAGATGGACCACGCCGGCCTCGGTGACCACCTTGACGTGGTTGGCCGAGAACCGGTCGGCGTCGATGAAACGCGCCTTGACCTTGGACGTGATGAAGGCGTCGTTGCCGCGCGACGTCAGGGTGCTCACCGGCCCGATCTGCAGTTCGTTGCTGAGCGCCTTGACGTTCGGCACCGCGGAGACGATTTTCTCGATCTCGGCCTTGGCGGCGGCATCCGGCGCCTCGCCGGTGAGCAGCACGGTGCGGTTGTAGCTGGTGACATTGACGTGTGTGTTCTTGCCGAACCGCTCCGCAATGCGGTTGCCGGCGCGCAGTTCGATGGCCTGGTCGGTGACCTGCACTTCCGTGGCGCGCCGGTCGGCAAGGGCGAGCGCGCCGACGCCGACGCCGACGGCGGCCGCGCCGAAGCAGCCCGACAGCACGGGGACGAGGGCGGCCAGCAGGATCAGGATTTTTGCGTTCATGCGGTTTCTCCGAGAATGAGTGCGTCGATGCCGTCGCACAGGCAGTGCAAGGTGAGGAGATGGACTTCCTGGATGCGCGCGGTGCGATCGGCCGGCACGCAGAGGTGAATGTCCTGCGACCCGAGTTGCCGGGCGATGGTTCCCCCGCCCTTGCCGGTGAGCGCCACGACCCGCACGCCGGCCTGTTGCGCCGCCTTCGCCGCCTCGAGCACGTTGGGCGAGCTGCCCGAGGTGGAAATCGCCAGCAGCACGTCGCCCGGCCGCCCCAGGGCCTTGACCTGCTTGGCGAAGACCTGGTCGTAGGCGTAGTCGTTGGCGATCGAGGTGAGCGTGGAGGTGTCGGTGGTGAGCGCAATGGCCGCCAGCGGGGCGCGCTCCCGCTCGAAGCGGTTGAGCAGTTCGGCGGCGAAATGCTGGGAATCGGCCGCCGAGCCGCCGTTGCCGCAGGCCATCACCTTGGCGCCGGCGCGCAAGGCATCCGCCATCGCGCGGATGGCGGCCTCGATGGGGGCGCTCAGGACGGCGCAGGCGGCCTGCTTGGCCGCGATGCTGTCGGCGAACTGGGATTGGATGCGGTGGGCGAGGCTCATGGCCGGTCGATTCTAGCCGAGCCCGGCGCGCGCCCCGCCGGGGAACAGGCGGTCAAAGCCGCACGAATATCTCGATTCGCACCCGCTGCCAGGGGTTGCGATGGCGCACCAGGGCGCCGATGCGCCCTTCGACCGGCTCGCCGCGATCCAGCGCTGCCGCCACGGCCTCGTTCTCGGCGCGCGGCAGGTAGCCGAGCTGGCGGCCCCGCCACTCGACGCGCACCGCGCGCGGGTCGTGGGGATTGTCCGGCTCGCGCACCAGGACGAGCGCATCGCCCACGCGCAATTCGTCCCAGAGCGCCTCGCCCGCGTGATACTGGAAACCCGCCAGCGGCGAACGTTGCACCAGCAGTTTTATCGTCTGGGCCTGAACGGCCAGGCTCAGCGCGAGCAGCAGGCTAGCCAGGGCGAAACGCATCTTTCATCCATTCGAGTTTCCCGCCCTCGATCAGCACGCAATCGAAGCGGCACGCGCCCGCGCCGTGGCGCGCCAGCCAGTGGCGCGCGGCCAGGACGATGCGCCGCTGCTTGGCGGGCGTCACGCTCCCGGCGGCCCCGCCAAAGTCGGCTCCGGCACGACGGCGAACCTCGACGAAGACGGTCGTGGCGCCGTCGCGACAGACGAGATCGATCTCGCCGCCCCTGACGCGGAAGTTGCGCTCGATCACGGCCAGCCCCTGCGCGACGAGATGGCGCGCCGCGCGCTCCTCGCCGGCATCGCCGATCTCTTTGGTGGTGTGGGGGATAATGGCGGCCATGAAGACCGCATTATTCATCGTCGCCACCCCGATCGGCAACCTCGGCGACATCACCCTGCGCGCGCTGGAAACGCTGCGCGCCGCCGACATGATCGCCTGCGAGGACACGCGCCACGCGCGCCGGCTGCTCGATCGTCATGGCATCCGGGCCGATCTGTGCGCCGTGCACGCCCACAACGAGCAGGCGGCGGCGGAACGGCTGATCGGGCTGCTGGCGGCCGGCAAGTCCGTCGCGCTGATCTCGGATGCCGGCACGCCGGCCGTGTCCGACCCCGGCGCGCGCGTGGTGGCGGCGGTGCGGCGGGCGGGGTTTGCGGTCACGCCGCTGCCCGGCCCGAACGCGGCGATTGCCGCGCTCTCGGCGGCCGGCCTGGACGGCCCGTTTTACTTCGCGGGCTTCCTGCCCGCCAAAGTCGGCGCCCGCAGGACGGCCATCGACGCGCTCGCCGCCCTCCCCGCCACCCTGGTGTTCCACGAAGCCCCGCACCGTGTCGAAGCCACCGTGGCCGACCTCGCCGCGCGCCTGGAGCCGGCGCGCGAGATCGTCATCGCGCGCGAGCTGACCAAGCTGTTCGAGGAGATCGTGCGCCTGCCGCTGCCCGATGCCCCGGCCTGGCTGGCCGCGGACGAGAACCGCCGGCGCGGCGAATTCGTGCTGCTGGTCTCCGCCCCGCCGCCGCGGACAGGCATCGACGCGGAAAGCGAGCGCATCCTGACACTGCTGCTCGCCGAACTGCCGGTGAAGCCGGCAACGACACTCGCCAGCGAGATCACCGGCCTGTCGAAGAACGACCTCTATCGGCGGGCGCTGGCATTGAAGGGCTAGAATTCCGCCATGCAAACGCTCACCCTCGCCCGCCCCGACGACTGGCACCTGCATCTGCGCGACGGCGCCGCGCTGAAGGCGGTGCTGCCCGACACGGCGCGCCGCTTCGCGCGCGCCATGGTCATGCCCAATCTCGATCCGCCGGTGCGCACCCTCGACGACGCCCGCGCCTACCGCGAACGCATCCGCGCCGCGCTGCCGGCGGGCCTGCGCTTCGAGCCGCTCATGACGCTCTATCTCACCGACCGCACCACGCCCGAGGAAGTGGTGCGCGCCCACGAGAGCGGCCTGGTTCATGCGGTCGGCGAGGCCTTCTTCGTCGGCGCGACGACCAACGCCGCCTGGGGCGTCACCGATTTTGCCCGCTGCGATCCGGTATTCGCGGCCATGGAGGCCATCGGCCTGCCGTTGCTGCTGCACGGCGAAGTGACCGACGCCGACGTCGACGTCTTCGATCGCGAGGCGGTGTTCATCGAGCGGCACCTGATCCCCATCGTCGAACGTTTTCCCCGGCTCAAGGTGGTGCTGGAGCACATCACCACGCGCGAGGCGGCAGACTACATCCGCGCCGCGCCGCCGAACGTGGCGGCGACCATCACCGCGCATCACCTGCTGATCAATCGCAACGCCATGTTCCGCGGGGGCATGCGGCCGCATTTCTACTGCCTGCCGGTACCGAAACGCGAGCTGCACCGCCAGGCGCTGGTCGCGGCGGCCACCTCGGGCAACCCGAAATTCTTTCTCGGCAGCGACTCGGCGCCGCACGCGAAAAGCGCGAAGGAATCCGCCTGCGGCTGCGCCGGCTGCTACACCGCGCATGCCGCCATCGAGCTGTATGCCGAGGTCTTCGAGGCGGCCGGCGCGCTCGACCGGCTGGAGGATTTCGCCAGCCATTTCGGTCCGGACTTTTACGGCCTGCCGCGCAACGCGGAAACCCTCACCCTGGTGCGCGAGGCCTGGCAGGTGCCCGAACGGCTCCCCTTCCTGCCGAACGATCCGCTGGTGCCGCTGCGCGGCGGGGAGACCATCGCCTGGCGGCTGGAGGAAACGCGATGAAGCTGCGTCCCCTGATCCTGCTGCCCCTGGTCATGCTGTTCCTGGCGGGGTGCAAGAAAGAGCCGGCCGGCTTCCTGATCGACGGCGGCGATCACTCGCTGACCGTCGAGCGCAACAAGCCTTATTTCTGGAGCAGCGGCTGGGAGCTCGACCTCATCATCGCGCGCCATCCGGAATGCCAGCGCCGCCATCCGCTCAGGAAGGCCGGCGAGCGCGTGCGCGTCGATCTCTATCGCAGCGCGGACGGGGTGTTCATCCTCAACCAGGGCAAGCGCTGGTACGTGGCCGAGACGCAGCAGTGCCGCATGCAGGAATTCGAGGCGGCGCCGGCCGAACCCGGCGAGCTGCTGGGCGCTTTCCGCGAAAGGGATGGCGCGTTCGTTTTCGTGCCCGGCAAGGCGGATTGACGGCTCGTTGCGCGGCATCCTCTGCCGTCGGCGCAAGACCCCAGCTTAAGTTAGCGTTTCGCCTTCAGCGCGTCAATGCCGACCACTCCACCAGCACCACGCGCGCGGGATCGCGCGTATTCCACGCATCTTCGGCCATGCGCACTTTCTGTCGGGCAGCTTCTTCGGTAAAGGGGGGCAGGGGCAGCTTGGTTTCCATGATCTCTCCTTGGTGCGAATGTAGACAGGTCTGTCCACTTCCGGTGCACAGTCCGCGCTCGCCGCCCTCGATACGGTGCTGCGGGTGCTCGTCAAGGGATAGACCGGTACACATTCCGGTCCTCGCCAGGCGAGGCGGTCGTCGTCACAGGGGGACTTCTCGGCGCGTTCCTGTCAGTCCAGCATGCCCTTGAGATCCTTGAGCATCAGGAACAGGTGGTACGGATCGGTCGGACTGGGCTCGAATTCCCAGGACGCGTACCAGCGCCGCGCCGCATCGTCCTTGGCATGCACCAGCAGGCAGCGAATGCCGGCGATGTCGGCGGCCTGCGCCGTGCGCAGCAGCGCATCCTTGAGCAATGCC
>CAZZFN010000036.1:0-16342 GCA_964653505.1 uncultured Methyloversatilis sp. | reverse complement strand
TACGATGCGGCCTGGGTGGCCGACCGCTGGGCGGAAATCCTGCCGCTGCCGATGGCGCGGCGCCAGGAAATCCTCGAGCTCGACGACGGCGTGGCGCGCCTCGACGCGATCTACCGGTTTCTGGAGGAAAACTAGCCGGCCTAGCCGACGATACGGTCGGCGACGTCGACGCGCACCGCCGGGCGGCCCATGACTGCGGCGACCGCGTCCGCATACTGCCGCGCCCATCCGTCCGGGGTGGCGAAACGCTTCTCGCCGGCATATTGCGCGACGCCGAGGATGCGGTCGAGAACCAGCACCTTGCCCATCGGATTGACCGGTTCGCATTCGAAGGCTTCCCACTGGGCATCGAGCCAGCGCTGGGCCTCCTCCCGCGCCATGCCGCCATGAGCGATGATTTCGTATTCGCGGCTGCGGTCGAAAACGACGACGACGATATTGGACATACGGACTCCTTGTGGGCTGTTGGCGCGACTGTGCGACCGATTCGCTATTATGCGCTGCAACAAATCCGATTGTTCGAGATCATGAACGCCAGATTTTTTCTTCTGTCCGTTGTTGCGGCCCTCCTTGCCGGGTGCGAGGGGGCGCCGGCGCCCCCCGCTGCCGTCCCGCCGGCGCCGACTGTTGCCCACCGGCCGCTGGCCGAGCTCGCGGTGCATCCCGAGCGCAGCGCGCCGGGGGCCGTGACGGGACGCCACGAGGCGCGCATCTCGGCCGAGGTGGCCGCCACCATCCAGGCCCTGCCGGCGGATGTGGGCCAGACGGTGGCGAAGGGGGCCGTCGTGGCCCGGCTCGATTCCCGCGATGCCGCCCTTGCGCTCGAACGCGCCGAAGCCTCCCTGGCCCAGGCGCGGGCGCGCCATGCCCAGGCGCAGGCCCAGCATGCGCGGGCGCTGGCCCTGCGCGGGCAGAACTTCATTTCGGCCGAGGCGCTCGCCGTGCGCGACACGGAACTGGCCGGGGCCGCCGCCGACCTGCGCGCGGCCGAGGCTGCGCGCGATACCGCGCGGCGCGGCGTGGACAAGCACACCCTGCGCGCCCCCTTCGATGCCGTGGTGCGCGCCAGAAGCGCCCAGCTGGGAGAGTTGGCTGCCCCCGGCACGGTGTTGCTGACCCTGGTGTCGGCGCGCGAGCTGGAACTGGCCGTGTCGCTGCAGCCGCAGGACGCGGCGATTTTTGCGGGCGCCGTCCCGCCCAGGCCGACTTTTGTGGCGGGGGAGGCCCGCCATGCCGTGACGCTGCTGCGCGTCTCGCCGACGCTCAACCGCGAGTCGCGCAGCGTGGAGGCGCGCTTCGTTTTCGTCGGCCCGCCCCCGGCGGCCGGCAGCGCAGGCCGCCTGGTCTGGGGCGATCCCCGAGCGCACCTGCCGGCCGATCTGCTGGTGCGCCGCGACGGGCGGCTGGGCGTGTTCCTGGCCGAGGACGGCCGCGCCCGCTTCCATGCCCTGCCCGACGCGCAGGAAGGCCGCCCGGCGGTGGCCGACCTGCCGCCCGCGGCCCGCGTCGTCACCGCAGGCCGCCATGCCCTCAGGGAAGGCGACGCGCTCCCGTGAATTTTTATCGCACCCTGCTGGCGAACCACCCCTTCGCCAACATCGCCTTCCTGGTGGTGCTCCTGATCGGCACGCTGGCCTACCTGTCGATGCCGCGCGAGCAGGATCCGGAAATCAATTTCAACTGGGTGGTGATCACCACGGTGCTGCCCGGTGCGGCCGCCGAGGACGTGGCCAAGCGGGTCACCATCCCGCTCGAGGACGCCATCAAGGGCGTCCCCGACGTGCGCTTTTCGATGTCCAGCTCGCGCGAGAACGTCTCCAACATCCTCGTGCGCTTCCGGGAGATTCCGGAGCGCGAGTTCGACAAGCGGGTGAGCGACCTGCGCCGCGACATCCAGAACAAGGCCCAGGCCGAGCTGCCGGCCGAGGCGCGCGAGCCGCGCGTGATGGAGGTGACCACCTCGAACGGTTTTCCCACCGCCCTGGTGGTGGTTTCGGGCGCGGCGCGCGACGAAGTCCTGCGCCAGAAGGCCCGTCTGCTGCGCGACGACTTCGAGCGCATGGACGGCGTCGATGACGTCTTCGCCACCGGGCTGGCCGCGCCCGAGCTGCGTATCGACTACGATGCCGCCGCGCTGGCCAGCCGCGGCCTGACGGCGGCGGACGTGGCGGACGCCGCCTTCGCGTGGTTCCGCGACGGCTTCGCGGGCAAGGCCGAAACGCTCACCCTCGAAGGGCGCGACGCCTGGCTGGTGCGCGTGATCGGCCAGCACGTCGATCCCGAGCGCATCGCCCGGATTCCCGTCGGCGTCGGCTCCGCCCAGACGCCCATCGACAGCGTGGCCGAGGTCGGCCGCGTGCGCGCCCGTCCGGGCAGCCTGGCCAGCCATGCCGGCGAGCCCGCCGTGATGCTGGCCATCACCAAGAAGAGCCGCATCAACACCCTGGAACTGATGGAGCGCATCCACACCTTCATCGCCGACAAGAACCCGGTGCTGGCGGCCCAGGGCGTGCGCCTGCACCTGGTGGACGACCAGACCCCGCGCACCCGCGAATCCATCGCCATCATGGAAGCCAACGCGCTCATCGGCCTGCTGGTGGTGCTGGCCACATCCTGGCTGTTTCTGGGTTCGCGCATCGCCGTGCTGGTCGGCCTGGGCCTGCCGTTCTCGCTGGCCGGCACCTTCGCCGTGCTGGGCGGCCTGGGGTACACGCTCAACATCTCCGTCCTGCTGGGCGTGGTGATCGCCCTGGGCATGCTCGTCGATGACGCCGTGGTGGTGGTCGAGTCGATCTACTACAAGATGCAGCGCGGGCTGGCGGCGGTGGAGGCGAGCGTCGCGTCGATGCGCGAGGTCTGCGCACCGGTCACCTCGTCGGTGCTCACCACGATGGCGGCCTTCCTGCCGCTCATGCTGCTGCCGGGCATCGTCGGCGAGTTCATGTTCATCATTCCCTTCGTGGTCACCCTGGCGCTGGCGATCAGCCTCGTGCAGGCCTACTGGATCCTGCCGGTGCACGTGGTCACGCTGGGCGGCAGGCCGCCGCCGGGGGACGACTGGCGCGCGCGCTTCAACCACCGCCTGCGCGTCAAGTATGCGCGCGGGCTGATCGCCGTGCTGCGCCGCCCGCGCCTGGCGCTCGCCGGGGCCTTCCTGCTGTTCGTCCTGGCCGTCGCGGCGGTGGCCAGCGGCCTGGTGCGCGTGCAGTTTTTCGCCCTCGATCCCCTGCGCCTCTTCTACGTGAACGTCGACATGCCGGCCGACGCCCCGCTCGAGGCGAGCCTGGCCCAGGCCGCCCGCGTCGAGGCCCTGGTGCGCGCGCGCCTGCCGGCGGCCGAGCTGCGCGATGCGGCCGCCTACGCCGGCATCAAATTCACCGACACCGAACCGCTCTACGGCGATGCCTACGGCCAGGTGGTGGTTTCCCTGACGCCCCAGCCGGAGGGCGGGCGCAGCGTGGGCGAGATCGTCGACAGCCTGCGCCCCGAGCTGGCGGCCCTGCCCGGCCCCGGCCGGGTCAGCTTCACTCTCATGTCCGGCGGGCCGCCCACCACCAAGCCGGTGCGCGTGCGCGTGCGCGGCGACGACCCCCTCGAGCTGCGCGCGGCGGCCGATGCGCTCTCGGCCATCGTGCGCGCCGTGCCGGGCACGCGCGACGTGGCCGACGACGAGATTCCGGGCCGTCCGCAACTCGTCCTCGAGCTGGACCGCGAGGCCCTGCGCGCGGCCGGGCTGGATGCGGCGCGCGTCATGCGCCTGGTGCGGCTGGCCGTCGATGGCGAAATCGTCGCCCAGACCCGCGACGCGGGCGAGAAGGTCGAGCTGCGGGTGCGCGCCTGGCGCGAGAACGATGTCCTCGGCCACGACATCCTCGCCCTGCTGGACGATCCGGTCGCCCTGCCCAACGGCCAGATCGCCACCCTGGGGCGGCTCGTCAAGGCCGAGACCCGCATCGGCGCGGGCGTCATCAAGCACTACAACCTGATGCGCGCGATCACCGTCGAGGCCGATCTCGACAAGGACGCGACCGACACCGTGGCCGCCAACCGCGCCATCCGGGCGCAGTGGCAGACGATCGCCGCGCAGTATCCGCAGACCAGCCTCGACTTCTCCGGCGAGCTCGAAGACATCCAGGAAAGCCTGGACGCGATGGGGATGCTGTTCCTGCTCGGCGTGGGCGTGATCTACCTGATCCTCGCCGCGCAGTTCAGGAGCTATTTCCAGCCCCTCATGATCCTCGTGACGGTGCCGCTGGCCTTCACCGGCGTGGCCCTGGGGCTGACGATCTCCAGAAACCCCCTGTCGCTGTACACCCTCTACGGCGTAATCGCGCTCACCGGCATCGCGGTCAACTCGGCCATCGTGCTGATCGCTGCGGCCAACGAGCGCCTCCGGGCCGGCATGAGCGTGCTGCACGCCGCCGTGTATGCCGCGCGCCGGCGCGTGGCGCCCATCCTCATCACCTCGGCGACGACCATCGGCGGCCTCTTCTCGCTGGCCTTCGGGCTGGCCGGCGAATCGCTGCTGTGGGGGCCGGTGGCCCAGTCCATCGTCTGGGGACTCGGCTTCTCGACCGTGCTCACCCTCTTCGTCATCCCGCTGCTCTACTGGCTGGCGATGCGCCGGCGGCAGGCGGCGGCGCTCAACCCTGCCCGCCCGCGTCCTGCCTCGCCTTGAACAGGTCGAGCAGATCGCCCGGCACCGGAAAGACGATGGTGGACGTCTTGTCGCTGGCGATGGCGGTGAGGGTCTGCAGATAGCGCAGCTGCATGGCCTGGGGCAGGCCCGACAGGGTGGCGGCGGCGGCCAGCAGCTTTTCGGAGGCCTGCAGCTCGCCCTCGGCGTGGATCACCTTGGCGCGCCGTTCCCGCTCCGCCTCGGCCTGCTTGGCGATCGCCCGCACCATCGACTCGTCCAGGTCGACATGCTTGATCTCGACGTTGGAGACCTTGATGCCCCAGGCATCCGTCTGACTGTCGAGCGCCTGCTGGATGTCCAGATTGAGCCGTTCCCGCTCGGACAGCATGTCGTCCAGCTCGTGCTTGCCCAGCACCGAGCGCAGGGTGGTCTGGGACAGCTGGCTGGTGGCCGAGAGATAGTCTTCCACCTGCAGGATGGACTTGGCCGGATCCACCACGCGGAAATAGACCACCGCGTTGACCTTGACCGAGACGTTGTCGCGCGAGATGACGTCCTGGGTGGGCACGTCCAGCACGACGGTGCGCAGATCGACCTTGACCATCTGCTGGATGCCGGGAATCACCACGATCAGCCCCGGCCCCTTGACCTTCCAGAAGCGCCCCAGCATGAAGACGATCGCCCGCTCGTACTCGCGCATGATGCGCACGGAAGCGAAGACCAGAGCCAGGATGAATACGAGGATGCCCAAGCCGCCGAATTCGAACATGATCAATCTCCTTTGATGGGTTCAACGTCCAGGATCAAACCATCCACGCGCACGACGCGCACCCGGCAGTCGCGCGGCAAGGGGGTCGGGCAGCGGATGCGCCAGGTCTCGCCATGCACCCGCGCCCAGCCTGTGCCGCTGCAGTCCTCCAGCACGACGCCCGCGGCGCCGAGCATTTCCTCGGCCCCGGTGACCACCGGCCGGCGCCGCGACTTCAGGGCCATCGCGGCGACCAGGAACATGAAGAGGAGGGTGGTCAGGGTAAAGGCCAGGATCAGACCCCACGGCAGGCCATAGCCCGGCACGTCGGTGTCGATCAGCATCACCGAGCCGGCCACGAAGGCCGCCAGCCCTCCCAGTCCCAGGATGCCGAAGCTGGGCGCGAAGATTTCCGCCACCATGAAGGCGATGCCCAGCAGGATGAGCGCCAGGCCGGCGTAATTCACGGGCAGCATGTTGAGGGCGAACAGGGCGAGGAGCAGGCTGACGCCGCCCACCACGCCCGGCACGCCGAGGCCCGGATTGGAGAATTCGAAAATCAGCCCGTAGATGCCGATCAGCAGGAGGATGTAGGCCACGCTGGGATTGCCGATGACGGCGAGCAGCCGGCTGCGCCAGTCCGGCGCCTTGACGACGATGGGCGCTGCCCGCGTCGCCAGCGTCGTCGTGCCGTGCGCGGTGTTCGCCGTGCGTCCGTCCAGTCGGGCCAGCAGGTCGTCGAGGTCTGCGGCGATCAGGTCGATGACATCGATTTCGAGGGCCTGTTCGGCCGACAGGCTGACCGCTTCGCGCACCGCGCGCTCGGCCCATTCCGCGTTGCGGCCGCGCAGTTCCGCCAGGCCGCGGATGTAGGCGCTGGCGTCGTGGATCTGCTTGCGCGCCCCCGCATCGCGCGCCGGGGGCGCCGCAGGCTGGCCCGGTTCGCCGGCCGGTTCGCGCGCCGGCCTGTCCTGACCCGGCGGTGCGCCGAGGGCCACCGGCGTGGCCGCCCCCAGGTTGGTGGCCGGCGCCATGGCGGCGATGTGGCTGGCATACAGGATGTAGGTGCCGGCGCTTGCCGCCCGCGCTCCCTGCGGAAAAACGAAGGTGGCGACCGGGACAGGCGAGGCGAGGATGGCCCGATTGATGTCGCGCATCGATTCGTCGAGCCCGCCCGGCGTGTCGAGCTCGATGACCACGAGCTGGGCGCCCGTCTCGGCGGCATGCCTGAGCCCGCGCACCACGTAATCGGCGCTGGCCGGGCTGATCGCGCCTTGCACGGTCAGCACCAGCACCGGCCGCGCCTGGAGAGACCAGGCCGAGAAGGCCAGCAGCAGGAGCAGGACCAGGCGCGGCAGCATAAGAGTCACTTTAGACGAAAAGTCCCCGTCCCGAGCGCTCGCTGCGCTCGTTCTCGACGAGCGGAGACGTCCGGTGTGTTCGGCTCCGGAAAAAAAGTATTGACAACCCCCTTTTATCCAAATAAATTACTGACCATTCAGTCAGTAAAGAGGTTCGCCATGTCGAAGTCCCCCTCGTCCGCCGAAAAGCCGCCCGCGCGCCGTCGCAAGGAAGCGCGACCTGCCGAGCTGACCGCCGCCGCCCTCGACGTTTTTGTCGAGAAAGGGTATGCCGCCACGCGGCTCGAAGACGTCGCCGCGCGCGCCGGGGTGTCGAAGGGCACGCTCTATCTCTATTTCGCCGGCAAAGAGGACTTGTTCAAGGCGGTGGTGCGCGAGGGGCTCTTGCCGGCGCTGGCCGAAGGCGAATCCCTGGCTGCCGGCTTCGCGGGCGGCAGCGAAGATCTGCTGCGCGAGCTGGCCGCCAGCATGTGGCGGCTGATCGGCGCGCAGCGCATCGGCGGCATCCCGAAGCTGATCTTCGCCGAGGCGCAAAATTTCCCCGAGATCGCGGGCTTCTATCACCGGGAAGTCATCCTGCGCGGCACGGCGCTGATCCGCTCGGTGATCGAGCGCGGCATCGGGCGCGGGGAGTTCCGCACGGTCGACGTCAATGCGGTCGTGCATGTGGTAATGGCGCCGATGCTGATGCGCATGATCTGGCGCCATTCGATCGACTGCTGCGCGGCGGCGGGCGTCGATGACGCCACCTATCTCGAGGAATATTTCGGCATCGTGTTGCGCGGCTTGCGGGCGGAAAGGAAAGCGAAATGAAGCGATGGATGGCGCTGGGCGCTGCGGTATGGCTGGCCGGCTGCGGGGACGCGCCCCCGCCCGCCGCGCCGGTCGGGCCGAAGTTCGTCAAGGTGATGAAAGTCGGCGCCTCGTCTGCGTCCATGGGGACGGCGCTCGAAGAGACCTACAGCGGCGAGGTGCGCGCGCGCGTCGAATCGACGCTGGCGTTTCGCATCGGCGGCCAGCTGGTCGAGCGTTCCGCCGACGTCGGCGCGCGCGTCCGGGCGGGGCAGGCGCTGGCGCGTCTCGATCCGGTCGACCAGCGGCTCGCCGTCGCGCAGGCGGAGGCGAATCGCGCCCTGGCGGCGGCGGAGTTGAAGCGCACCCAGGAGTTGCGGGAGAAAAACTTCATCAGCCAGGCGGCGCTCGACGCGAAGGAAACCGCCGCCGCCGCCGCCGAAGCGCAGGCCCGGCTGATGAAAAACCAGGTTGCCTACACGACCCTGACGGCGGATGCCGGCGGGGTGGTGGCCGCCGTGTTCGCCGAGCCGGGCCAGGTGCTCGGGGCCGGGCAGGCGGTGTTCCGCCTCGCCCGCGACGGCGCGCGCGAGGTGGCCATCGCCGTGCCCGAGTCGCGCGTCGCCGCGCTGGAAGTCGGCGCCGGCGGGACGGCGGAATTGTGGGACGGGCGGCGTTTCTCCGGCCAGGTGCGCGAAATCGCGCCGGCCGCCGACGCGGCGACGCGCACCTTCGCGGTGCGCTTCGCGCTGACCGATGCGCCCGCCGACCTGCCGCTCGGACTGTCCGCCACCGTGCGCTTCGCGCGCCAGGCTGCCGCGGCGACGACGGTGCCGCTGGCGGCGATCCTGCAACGGGACGGGGGCGAACACGGTGCGATGGTCTGGGTGGTCGGCGCCGACGGCACGGTGAGCCGGCGCGCCATCGAGATCGAGCGCTATGCCGACGCCGGCGCGGTCGTGAAGTCCGGTCTGGAGGCGGGCGAAATCATCGTCGCCGCCGGCGCCTTCAAACTCGCCGATGGCGAGAAAGTGCGCGCGGTGACGCCATGACGGGGCCGAACCTCTCCGCATGGGCGCTGAAGCACCCGTCGATGGTGCTCTATCTGACGATCGTCTTGATGGTCGGCGGCACGTTCGCCTTCCTCGATCTCGGTCGCGCCGAAGACCCGGATTTCACCTTCAAGGTGATGGTGGTGCGCACCCTGTGGCCCGGCGCGACGGCACGGGAAGTCGAGACGGAGCTCACCGAGCGCATCGAGAAAAAATTGCAGGAAACGCCCTGGCTCGACGTGCTGAAGTCGGCCTCGCGCGCCGGCGAATCGCTCATCTTCGTCCAGCTCAAGGACTACACGCCCAAGGGCGAGGTGCCCGAAGCCTGGCGCCAGGTCAGGAAAAAGCTCGACGACATCGCCCACCAGCTGCCGGCGGGGGTGCAGGGGCCTTTCCCCAACGACGAGTTCGGCGATGTCTATGTGAGCATCTACGCGCTCGCGGGCGCCGGCTACGATCACGCGGAATTGCGCCGGACGGCGGTGAGCCTCCAGCGCGCATTGCGCGCCCTGCCGGACGTCAAGAAGGTGGACCTGCTGGGCGTCCAGGACGAGAAGATCTTCATCGAAATGGCGCCGCAACGCCTGGCCGGCCTCGGCCTGACGCCCGCGCTGGTGGCCGATGCGCTGGCGCGGCAAAACGCCGTGCAGGCGGCGGGTTTCGTCGAGACCGCGAGCGATCGCGTGCGCCTGCGCGTGACGGGCACATTCGACTCGGTGGAGGCGATCCGGGCGGCCGATCTCGTCGTCGGCGGGCGGCATCTGCGGCTGGGCGACATCGCCACGGTGACGCGCGGCTTCGCCGATCCGCCCAATCCGCGCATGCGCGTCGACGGCCGCGATGCCGTCGGCATCGCGGTGGCGATGAGCAAGGGCGGCGACGTGATTGCGCTCGGTCGGGCGCTGGAGGCCGAAATCGCCGTGCAGGAGAAAAGCTTGCCGCTCGGCCTGACGCTGACCAAGGTGGCCGATCAGCCGGCGGTGGTGCGCGTCTCCCTGAATCTGTTCCTGAAGACGCTCGCCGAGGCGGTGGCGATCGTGCTTGCGGTGAGCTTCCTGAGCCTCGGCCTGCGTACCGGCATGGTGGTGGCGCTGTCGATTCCGCTGGTGCTCGCCGTCACCTTCCTGCTGATGAAGCTCTTCGGCATCGACCTGCACCGGATTTCGCTGGGCGCGCTGATCATCGCGCTGGGCCTGCTGGTCGACGACGCGATCATCGCCGCCGAGATGATGGTGGTGAAGATCGAGCAGGGCTGGGAAAAATTCAAGGCGGCCACCTTCGCCTATACCAGCACGGCCTTCCCGATGCTCACCGGCACGCTGATCACGGCGGCGGCGTTTACGCCGGTGGGCTTCGCCAGATCGGGCGCCGGAGAATACGCCTTCGCGATCTTCGCGGTGACGGCCATCGCCCTGCTCGTCTCGTGGGTCGTGGCGGTGATCTTTACGCCCTGGATCGGTTTCAGGATTCTCGACGAGAAGGCCTTGCGGAAATACGGCGAGGCGCACCACGGCGACGTCTACGACACGCCTTTCTACCGCCGATTCAAGGCGCTGATCGAGTGGTGTCTGCGCCGCCGCTGGACGGTTATCGCGCTCACCGCGCTCGCCTTCGTCGGCGGCATGGCCCTGTTCAAGTTCGGCGTGCAATACCAGTTCTTCCCGCCGTCGAACCGCAGCGAGCTGATCGTCGACCTGTGGCTGCCGCAGGGCGCCTCGCTCAAGGCCACCGAGACGGAGGTGCGGCGCGTCGAGGCGCTGCTCGCCGGCGATGGCGTCGAGGACAAGCTCGTCAATGTCGCGTCCTACATCGGCAACGGCGCGCCGCGCTTCTATCTGCCGCTCGACCAGCAGCTGTTCAACGACAATTTCGGCCAGCTGGTGGTGGTGACGAAGGATCTGGACGCGCGCGAGGCGGTGAGGCAGCACCTGCAAACCGCCTTCGCCGCGCCCGACGGTTCGTGGAGCCATGTCCGCACGCGCGTCCAGCGGCTGGAGAACGGCCCGCCGGTCGGCTACGCCGTGGTGTTCCGCGTTGCCGGCGAGGACATCGAGACCCTGCGCGGCATCGCCGGCGAGGTGGCGGCGACGATGCGCGCCAACCCGAACGTGGCCAACGTGCATCTGGACTGGAACGAGAAAGCCAAGAGCGTGCGCGTCGTCATCGACCAGGATCGCGCCCGCGCCCTCGGCGTTTCCAGTCAGGACATCGCCCGCACGCTGCAGGCCCACCAGCAGGGCGTCGCGCTCACGCACTACCGCGAAGGCGACCAGCTGATCGACATCGTCTGGCGCGCCGCCGCGGGGGAACGCGGCCGTCTCGACCGTCTCGCCGACCTGCCCGTGCCGACCGCTGCCGGCAAGTGGCTGCCGCTGGCCCAGGTGGCGCGGCTGGAGCCTGTGCTGGAGGAGGGCGTCATCTGGCGCAGGAATCGCCTGCCGACGATCCAGGTGCGCGCCGACCTGGCCAACGACAAGGTGACGGCGCCCACCGTCACCTTGCAGATCGACCCGCAACTGGCGCAGCTGCGCGAGCGCCTGCCGCCCGGCTACCGCATCGAGATCGGCGGCACCATCGAGGAAGCGGCCAAGAACGAGGCCGCCCTCGGTGCCGTCGTGCCGCTGATGATCGTCGCCGTGGTCACGCTGCTGATGATCCAGTTGCAAAGCATGCCCCGCACGGTCATGGCACTCTTGACCGCGCCGCTCGGCCTGATCGGGGTGGCCCTGGCGCTGTTTGCCCTCGCGGCGCCGTTCGGCTTCGTCGCCACGCTCGGCGTGATCGCGCTGATGGGCATGATCCTGCGCAACTCGGTGATCCTCGTCGACCAGATCGACCAGGACGAGCGCGCCGGCAAGCACCGCTGGGACGCCATCGTCGGCGCGGCGGTGCGGCGCTCCCGGCCCATCATGCTCACCGCCGCCGCCGCCGTGCTGGCAATGATCCCGCTCACCCGCCAGATTTTCTGGGGGCCGATGGCGGTCGCCATCATGGGCGGACTGATCGTCGCGACGGTATTGACCTTGCTGTTCCTGCCGGCCCTTTACGCGGCGTGGTATCGCGTCCGGGAGCCGGCGTAGAATCGTCCGGCGCCGGGGGCTTGCCCCGACGCAATCCGGCCTCAGATACCTGCACAGGAGAGTTTGCGATGAATTTCGAAACGGCCCGTCACAACATGATCGAACAGCAGCTGCGTCCCTGGCAGGTCGACGCCCCGGCGGTCATCGACCAGCTGTATGCCGACCGGCGCGAGGATTTCGTGCCCGTCGCCTGGCGCGCGCTGGCCTTCGCCGATGTCGAGATTCCGGTGGCGCCGGGCCGCACCGATGCCTGCCTGCTGCCGCCCAAGCTCGAGGGCCGCCTGCTGCAGGCGCTCGCCGTGCAGCCGCGCGAACGCGTGCTCGAGATCGGCGCCGGCTCCGGCCACATGGCCGCGCTGCTGGCCGCGCGCGCGCAGGAGGTCTGGAGCGTCGAGATCGACCCGCAAATCGCCGCGATCGCGCGCGCCAACCTGGAGCGCGCCGGGATCGACAACGTCCGGGTCGAGACCGGCGACGGACTGGCCGGCCTGGCGGCGCACGCGCCCTTCGACGTCATCGCGGTGTCCGGCGGGCTGCACGAGGTTCCCCGCGCCCTGCTCGACCAGCTGGCCGTCGGCGGCCGCCTCGCGGCCTTCGTCGTCCTGCCCGGTCAGGCGCCGACGATGGCGCTGCGCCTGTTCAGGCGCAGCGGCGCCGATGCCTGCGCGCGCACGGACGTGCTCGAGACCGTCGTGCCCCTGCTGCAACAGCCGCCGGCGCGGCGTTTCGCGTTCTGATCCGGCCGGCGCAAACCGAATGAAGCAGGTGACCGCCGTGCAGCTCAAGGAGTGGCTCGACCAGGCCCGCGCCGGCGTGCGCCCCGCGCCGGTGCTGCTGGACGTGCGCGAACCCTGGGAGTTCGACGTCGTGCACATTCCCGGCGCCCGGCTGATGCCGATGCGCTCGATTCCCGCGCGCTACCCCGAACTGAAGCGCGATGCCGAAACCGTGGTGGTCTGCCACCACGGCGCGCGCAGCTACCAGGTGGGGATGTTCCTGGAACACCAGGGTTTCGGCAATGTCATCAACCTGTATGGCGGCATGGCGGCCTGGTCGCGCGATGCCGACCCTTCCGCCCCGACCTACTGATTGATACCTACTGTTTTCTTCGATCCCCGGAGTCTTGCGCATGAAGCCGTTCATTCCCTTTCTGGCCGCATTGGCGTTTGCCGGCGGCGCCCAGGCGACCGACCTGCTGCAGGTCTATCGCGAGGCGCTCGGGCACGATGCCCAGTATGCCGCCGCGCGCGCCGCGCGCGCCGCCGGCCTGGAGAAGCTGCCGCAGGGCCGCGCCGGCCTGCTGCCGACCGTCGGCCTGACGGCCAACACGACGTGGAACGACATGGAGTCGACCACGCGCACCAGCCCGCCGGTTGCGCGCGGGGCCGATTTCAACAGCAACGGCTGGAGCGTGTCGCTGTCCCAGCCCCTGTTCCGCTGGCAGAACTGGATCGGCTACCGGCAGGCCGGCCTGTCCGCCGCGCTGGCCGAGCTGCAGCTCGCCCAGGCCGGACAGGATCTGATCCTGCGCGTGACGCAGGCCTATTTCGACGTGTTGCTCGCCCAGGAGACGCTGGCGACCGCCCAGGCGCAAAAAGCCGCGATCGCCGAGCAGCTCGAGCTGGCCAAGAAGAGCTTCGAAGTCGGCGCCGCGACGATTACCGACACCCACGAGGCTCAGGCGCGCCATGACCTGGCGCTTGCCGCCGAAATCGCTGCGGAGAACGATCTCGCGGTGAAGCGTCAGGCCCTGCGCACGCTGACCGGCACGACCCCCGCGACGCTCAGGGGGCTGCCCGGCGGCGTGCGGATCGACGCGCCCCGGCCGGCCGAGATCGGCGCGTGGGTCGGTTCCGCGGAGACGGGCAACCTCGGCGTGCAGATCGCCCAGACCGGCCTCGAGGTGGCGGCCCGCGAAATCGAAAGGCAGCGCGCCGGCCACTATCCGACGCTCGACCTGGTCGCCAGCCACGGCCGCAGCGCGACGGGCGCCAGCATCGCGGCGACTACCGGCGCCGGCAGCGACACGAAGAGTAGCACCCTCGGCCTGCAGCTCGCCGTTCCCCTCTACGCCGGCGGCGCGGTATCTGCGCGCGAGCGCGAGGCCGCCTTCCTGCACGACAAGGCGCGCGCCGACCTGGACAACGCCCGCCGTCAGGCCGCGCTGTCCGCGCAGCAATCCTTCCTCGGCGTGAATGCCGGCCTCGCCCAGGTGCGCGCCCTCGAAGCCGGCGTGGCCTCGTCGAAGCTGGCGGTCGAGTCGAACAAGCTCGGCTACGAAGTGGGCGTTCGCATCAACATCGACGTGCTCAACGCGCAAAGCCAGCTGTTCGATACCCAACAGAAACTGGCCAAGGCCCGCCTGGACACCCTGATGGCCCAGCTCAGACTCAAGGCGGCGGCCGGCACCCTCTCCGCGGACGATCTCGCGGCGGTCAACGCCCTGTTGAGGTAGCAGGAGAACCGGGGAAACGGGGTCTGTCCCACATTTCCGTTCCGATGGCCGTCAGCGCTCCCCGAGCAAATTGCTGCCCTTGCCGCCGTGCTGGGCGCACAGCCGCAAACCGAAACCGACATCGCCGCGCGATTTGCCGGCCTCGGCACAGGGAAAACCCGGCTGCCGGAACTGCTCGCCACCCTCGCCGCACTGGGCCGGGCGCGGCAGTTGGCCGATGGCCGGTGGATGGGGTAACGCTGCATCGCCGGCCTCGGGCTGCCCCCGGTCGATGACACACGGGCGAATGGGGATATGAAAAAGAATGACCCCAGCGCGCCTGAACACCTGGGGTCGTGGCCGGTTCTGGTTTGCCTTCAGGGACTGTCGCTACCGGCGAACGCTTCCCATCTTATCGCAACCAGTGGTATGCGGTAGCTCAGGGGGACAGGGTTCTGAATCTAGCCCCTCTCCCTCTGGGAGAGGGGTAGGGGTGAGGGAAGGTGTTGGGGTGAGGGCCGGGAGGATGCAAAAGTCGGCCCTGGCGGGACGGCGGCTACAATTCCCCGTGCTCTCCTTCACCGGCCTGCTGGAGAGTGTGGCCCGCGCGCCGGAGCAATTCCCGCCGCAGATCCCGCCCCACTGGGGCTGCCGCTACCGTGTCGTCGGGGTGGATAGTCCAGAGTCGGCGCGCGGACTGGGCGGCGACCATCAAGGCAGCAGATAATGCGGGGGTGATTTCCGATCAAGCCGTCAGGAGTGCATTGGCGTCGCCGCGTTGACCGACGAGGACAAGGCGCTGTTCGGCGTCAAGGGCGATACGCTGTGGCTCTCGCGGCACTCGCTGGACGAGCACCTGAAAAAGCATCCCGAGGTGCAGGCCGACGATTACCGCGCGATCCCGGACATCGTGCGTAGCGGGCAGGTGTGGGGCGGGCATTCCCCGCGTCGCTATCTGTTGCTGTGGATCGGCGGCAAGCCCTACCGTGCCGCGATCAAGGCAGATGCGCGCGGCGAGGAGGCGTGGTTTCTCTCGTTGGTGGTCAGCCCCAAACAAAAACCGCCCAAAGGGGCGGTTCGGTTGAGATGAGGCGGCTGGCGGCCCAAGTTGGCGACCTTGGTTGCCTCATCATGCCTTGCGGCATGGGCAAGTCAGCCTGACAACGCACGCCAGTCGTGAGCAAAGTATAGGGAATCGAAAGCGGGGACGCAAGCACGCATAAAACAGCACGCATAAAACGATACCTCTCGCACATTCGCGATACCAAAATCGGGGTCTGTTCCCCATCCCCGCCCGTGCCCAGGCCGCCATTTTGCCTTGACAGATGATGTTATGGGTAATACTGTTTAGCCCATGAACACCGCCACGAAACTGCTCGAAGCCATGCGCCGCCATCCGCTGGATTGGCGCATCGAGCAGCTTCAGACGGTGGCGCGGCAGCATGGCCTTGACTGGCGGCAGGAAGGCACCAGCCATTGCGTGTTCATCCGCGCAGATGGCAAAACCCTGCCGGTGCCCGCGCATCGCCCGGTGAAGCCGATCTATGTCAAAAAGTTCGTGGCCCTGGTCAGTGGAGTGTGAACCATGAGAAACCTTGACGATTACCCCTTCGAGATTCGCCCCTTGACGGCTGCCGAGGGCGGCGGCTTCCTGATTTCCTACCCGGATTTCTCCGAGTGCATTTCCGATGGCGAGACGGTCGAGGAAGCCATCGCCAACGGCCACGATGCGCTTAGGGGCACCATCGCCACGTTGGAGGAGAAGGGGCTTCCCGTGCCTGCGCCCAACAGCGGCGGCGTGGCCTCCGGCAAGTTCGTCGCCCGTGTGCCCAAGACGATCCATGCCCAGCTGGCCGCCCGCGCGAAGTCCGAGGGGGTTTCCCTCAATGCGCTGGTGCTGGCCTTCATCGCGGAAGGCTTGGGGCGGCGCGAACATCGTGCGTAGGTCTCCTGCCGACAACGTCGAGGTCATCCCGGTGGGGGAGATACCCGCCTTGCTGCGCGGCCTCCCTACCCCTGTGGTATAAGCCCACCCCGAAAAACTCGCTGCGCTCGTTTCTGTGCGGCAAAGCCGCATCCCGCTGCGCGGGACCAGCCTGCGGCTGTCCTGCGGCCTGCGGCCTTGTCTCCTCAAGGGGCGAGAAAACTCGGGGCGGCCCTTCGTTTTCTCATGAGGTGTTCGATCATCTCCAGGGTGCGCGCCGTCGCCCCGCGATGGCGGGCGACGAAAGCCTGG
>CAZZFN010000035.1:0-16389 GCA_964653505.1 uncultured Methyloversatilis sp. | reverse complement strand
TTTCGGCACCGGCTATTCGAGCCTCTCCTACCTCAAGCGCTTCCCGATCCACAAGGTCAAGATCGACCGTTCCTTCATCCAGGATCTGCCGCACCAGGAAAGCGACACCGCCATCGTCAACGCCATCATCCAGATGGCCGATGCGCTGCGCCTGCGGGTCACCGCCGAGGGCGTCGAAACCCTCGAACAGCGCGACTTCCTGGTTGCCGCGGGCTGCAACGAATACCAGGGTTTCCTGTGCACGCCGGCGCTGGAAGCCGGCGAATTCGAGACGTTCGCCCTCGGCCGCGGGCCGGCGAATCCGGCCGGCGCATTCAAGCTGCCGCCGACACACTGAATCTTCCCGCAGCGGGGTCTGGCGGGCCTAGAATCCGGCCCGGAACGATGGCTGTCCGCATTCGTTCCCGCACCCACGACGCTTGACCGTTCAACCCTCGGGACCCGATTCCATGAAGAATGAAATCCTGTCGATCATCGCACGCTACGGCTTCGACAAAACCCGGCTGCTGGACATGCTGCGGGACATCGACGCCGCATTCGGCCACCTGCCCGAAGAAGCCCTGGCCTTGCTGGAGGCAGGTCTCGCCCTGTCGAAGACGGACATCCGCGAAACCGCTTCCTTCTATCATTTCTTCCACGACCGGCCGACCGGACGCCATCGCATTTACCTGAGCAACAGCGTGGTGGCCAAGATGAACGGCTTCGCCGAGGTTCGCGCCGCCCTCGAGCGGGAGACCGGGGCGCGCTTCGACCAGGCCGCCTCCGACGACGGTCTGTTCTCCCTGTTCGAGACGGCCTGCATCGGGCTGAGCGACCAGGAGCCGGCGATACTGATCGACCATGTGGCGTTCCCCCGCCTGCGTCCCGGCAAGGTCGCCGACATCGTCGCCCAGTTGCGCCAGGGCCGCTCTGCGGCCGAAATCGCCAATCCGGCCGGCTTCCCGACCGATGACGTGGCTTATGTCGATGCCCTCGTGGAATCGAACATCCGCACCAGGGGCCCCGCCTTTTTCCGGGGCAGGACCGATTTCAGGGCGCTCCTGGACCAGTGCCTTGCCATCCGGCCGGAGCAGGTGGCCAGCACGATCCAGAAGTCCGGCCTGCGCGGTCGCGGCGGCGCCGGTTTCCTGATCGGTCTGAAATGGAGCTTGTGCCGGAGCTCGCCGGTCGAGCCCAAGTACCTCATCTGCAATGCCGACGAGGGCGAGCCCGGAACCTTCAAGGATCGTGCGCTGCTGACCCGTTCGCCCCGCGAGGTGTTCATGGGCATGGTCATCGCCGCCTACGCCATCGGCTGCTGGCAGGGCATTCTCTACCTGCGGGCCGAATATTCCTATCTCGCCGACTACCTGAAGCGGCAGCTGCGCGAGATGGAGGAAGACGGCCTGCTGGGCCGGGACATCGGGGGCCGCAAGGGTTTCGATTTCAACATCCGCATCCAGATGGGCGCCGGAGCCTACGTCTGCGGCGAGGAATCGGCGCTCATCGAGTCCTGCGAGGGCAAGCGCGGCACGCCCAGGATCAAGCCTCCGTATCCCGTGCAATACGGCTATCTGGGCAAACCCACCATCGTCAACAACGTCGAGACCCTCGCCAGCGTGACCCGCATCATGGAGGAGGGGGCCGACTGGTTCAAGTCGATGGGAACCCATGGCTCTGCCGGCACCCGCCTGCTCTGCATCTCCGGCGACTGCGGCAAGCCGGGCATTTACGAGGTCGAATGGGGCGTGACGCTCAACCAGGTCCTGGCGATGGCGGGAGCGAAGAATGCCTATGCCGTCCAGGTGAGCGGGCCGTCGGGCGAGTGCGTTTCGGTGGAACAGGACGGCGAACGCAAGCTCGCTTTCGAAGACCTCCCGTGCAACGGGGCGATCACCATCTTCAATCGGGACCGCGACCTTCTCGAGATCGTCAAGGCGCACATGCAGTTCTTCGTCGATGAGTCTTGCGGCATCTGCGCGCCGTGCCGGGCCGGAAATGTCGCCCTGCTCGCGAAAATCCAACGGGTGATCGACGGCAAGGCATGCCAGCAGGACCTGGACGACATGGTCCGTTGGGGAACGATGGTGCGCAAGACCAGCCGCTGCGGCCTGGGAGGAACCTCGCCCAAGCCGATCCTGACCACCCTGGCAAAATTTCCCGAAATCTACCGGAGCAAACTGGTCGAACCGGCGGGAGCGCTGTTGCCGGCATTCGATGTCCGCGCGGCCCTGGCGGGTTACGACAAGGCCATGCAAGATCTGGAGGAGGAAGCGCGAGCATGAGTATCCAAATCACCATCGATGGCATGACGATCGTCACGGAGGAAGGACGCACGCTGGTGGATGTCGCCGCCGAGCATGGCATCTACATCCCCACCCTGTGCTATCTCAAGGACCAGTCCTGCCTGGGCACCTGCCGGGTGTGCGCGGTCAAGGTCAATGGCAACATCGGCGCCGGCTGCACGGTGCGGGTGGGCAAGGACATGGTGGTCGAGGTCAATAGCCCGGAAGTCGCCGACATGCGCAAGGCCATCGTCGAGTTGCTGTTCTCGGAAGGCAATCACAATTGCCCGAGCTGCGAAAAGAGCGGGCGTTGCCAGCTCCAGGCCGTCGGTTACGAAGTGGGCATGCTGGTGGCGCGTTTCCCCTACCGTTTCGAGCCGCGCCCGCCCGAGTTCGCCGCCCAAAAAATCTGGCTCGAACGCGATCGCTGCATCTTCTGTCAACGCTGCGTCGAGTTCGTTCGGGACGCGGCAACCGGCAAGAAAATTTTCGGCATCCATCGCCGGGGACATCATGCACGCATCGAAATCGACGTCGGGCTGGCCGATGCGATGCCGCCGGAGCAGGTCGGACAAGCCGTGGATCTCTGCCCGGTCGGCGCGATTCTCGAGAAGCGGGTCGGCTATGACCAGCCGATCGGCCAGCGCAAGTATGAAGTGCAAGGCCTGCGCGAACGGACGTTGAACACCGCAGGGACATCGTCATGAGCACGCACGCACAAAGAAACGCCATCGCCTCGCACGAGTTGCCCGCCACCCTGCCTGCCGCCGACCTTGTGGCGGCCAGGGAAGGCAAAATCAGGGTCGCGACCATCAGCCTGTGCGGCTGCTGGGGGTGCACCCTGTCGATCCTCGACTGCGACGAGCGCATCCTCGGCCTGCTCGACAAGGTGACCATCACCCGCTCGTCGCTCACCGACATCAAGCGCATCGCCGAGCGCTGCACGATCGGATTCATCGAAGGCGGCGTGGCCAACGAAGAGAACATCGAGACGCTGGAACATTTCCGGGCGAACTGCGACGTGCTGATCGCCGTCGGCGCCTGCGCGGTGTGGGGCGGGGTGCCGGCGATGCGCAACATGGTCGAGCTCAAGGATTGCCTGGCCCAGGCCTACCTCGACGCGCCCACCGCCGTGGCGGGCGCCCAGCCGGTGATTCCGTTTCATCCGGAAATTCCGCGCATCACCGCCAAGGTGTACCCCTGCCACGAGGTCGTCAAGATCGACTATTTCATTCCCGGCTGCCCGCCGAGCGGGGATGCCGTCTTCAAGGTTCTCGACGATCTGGCCCATGGCCGACCGTTCGATTTGCCCAGTTCGATCAATCGCTACGATTGACGACGCGGAGAGTTCGACATGAGCAGAAAACTCGTCATTGACCCCATCACCCGCATCGAGGGACACGGCAAGGTGGTGGTTTACCTGGACGACCGGCATCGGGTCGCCGACGCCAAGGTGCATGTGGTGGAATTCCGCGGCTTCGAAAAATTCGTGCAGGGCCATCCGTTCTGGGAAGCGCCGATGCTCCTGCAGCGCGCCTGCGGCATCTGCTTCGTCAGTCACCATCTGAGCGGCGCCAAGACGCTCGACGACATGATCGGCGCAGGCTACCGGTCGGGCGTCGCGCTCACCCCGGTCGCCGAGAAAATGCGCCGTCTCGGCCACTTCGCGCAGATGCTGCAATCCCACGTGACCGCCTACTTTTACCTGGTGGTGCCGGAGATGCTGTTCGGCATGGACGCGCCCCCGGCGCAGCGCAACGTGCTGGGCCTGATCGAGGCCGATCCCGACCTGGTCAAGCGCGTCGTGGCGCTCAGAAAATGGGGGCAGGAGCTCATCAAGGCCGTCTTCGGCAAACGCATGCACGGCATCCTTTCGGTGCCCGGCGGGGTGAACAAGAATCTGAGCGCCGCGGAAAGGGATCGCTTCCTCAAGGGCGAGGACGGCCTGCTGTCGATGGACGAGGTGATCGAGTTCGCCCAGGACGGCCTCAAGCTGTTCCACGACTTTCATGACAAGCACCGCGACGAGGTCGACCGTTTCGGCGTCGTGCCGGCGCTCAACATGTGCCTGGTCGACGATGCCGGCAATGCGGATTACTACCACGGCCGCATCCGGGTGGCGGACGACGACAAGAACGTCGTGCGCGAATTCGATTACCACGATTATCTCGACCACATCAGCGAGGCGGTGGAGGCCTGGAGCTACATGAAGTTTCCCTTCCTCAAGGAACTCGGACGCGAGGCCGGTTCGGTGCGGGTAGGCCCGCTGGCGCGCATGAACGTGACGCGGGCCCTGCCGACACCGCTGGCGCAAGCGGCGCTCGAACGCTTCCACGCCTACACCGAGGGCAAGGCGAACAACATGACGCTGCACACCAACTGGGCGCGCACCATCGAGGTGATTCATGCCGCGGAGGTGATTCGCGACCTGCTGCACGACCCGGATCTGCAGGACGACCGGCTGGTTCTGACACCGCCGCCCGGCGCCTGGACGGGCGAAGGCGTGGGCGTGGTCGAGGCCCCGCGCGGCACCCTGCTGCACCATTACCGCGCCAATCGAACGGGCGACATCTCGTTCGTCAACCTGATCGTATCCACCACCCAGAACAACCAGGTCATCAACCGCACGGTGAGGAGCGTCGCCGACGCCTACCTCGATGGCCAGGCGGAGATCACCGAAGGGATGATGAACGCCATCGAGGTCGGCATCCGCGCCTATGACCCCTGTTTCAGCTGCGCCACCCACGCACTCGGGCAAATGCCCCTGAAGGTGTCGGTGTTCGACGCGGCAGGACAACTCGTCGATGAACGCCTGCGCTGACTTTCCCGGACTGGATGCCTTCGATCATTCCTCGGCGCTCATCTACGGCATCGGCAATGTCGGGCGGCAAGACGACGGCCTGGGCTGGGCCGCCGTCGACTGGCTGGAAGCCGCATCCCTCTGCCCGCAGGCAGAACTGCAGCGGCACTACCAGCTGCACCTGGAAGACGCCGATCTCATCAGCCGCAAGGAGCGCGTGCTGTTCATCGACGCGACCCGCGACGAAACGGTGGCATCGTTCCGGCTGGAGCGCGCGGAAGCGAAGCTGGACCTGAGCTTCGCCTCCCACGCGATTTCCATCCCGTCCGTCATGGCAACCTGCCGGCAGTGTTTCGGGCGCGTGCCCGACGTCCATGTGCTGGCAATCCGGGGTTATGCCTGGGGGCTGGACATCGGACTGAGCGCCGGAGCGCAGCGAAATCTCGAGCTCGCCATCGCGTCCTTCGCGACGCGGGGCGCGCCGCCCGTTTTCCAAAGTTGATCGCAAGGAGATCGCCATGAAAGAACAGGATATCGACCGCTTCGTCAAACTGATTTACACAGCCCCGCTGGGCGATTACATCGGCCGGGACGGCGCCGAACTGCTGATCGGATGCCTGTCCGACGACCCGATCGTCACCCTGAAGAAAGGGGAACTTCTTTATCGGAAGGGCGACATTGCGGAAAATTTCTTCGTCGTCATCGAGGGACGACTGGCCCGGGTCAGGGAAAACCACACGCCGGAACAGGAATCCATCGTGCATGTGCTGGAAAAGGGCGACCTGGTCGGAGAAATCAACTTCTTCGACGGCACCCCGCGCAGCCTGACGGTCCGCGCCATGGAGGATGCGAGCGTCCTGCGATTCGAGGCGGAGCACGTCAAGCCGGCGCTGATGAAGAACCCGCAGATCATGTACGACTTCATGCGCGCCGTCATCAAGCGCGCCAATCATGTCGCCGCCACCATCGCGGAGCACGAAATGGAATTGCAGCGATACATTCTCAACGCCGGCAGGCAGCGGCACTAACGCCGCATCGCCGACTTCGGGCCACCCCCGGTCGATGAAACGCGAGCGGTGGCGGTCGGCACGTAAGGCGTTTCGGGTCAAGCCATCCTGCCGACAATCCACGCCTGCCCCAACGACAGCCCGCCATCGTTGGGGGGCAGCGCCCGCGCCTCGCGCAGCTGCACACCACGCTCCGCCAGCCCGGCACGCAATGCGGCGGACAGCTGGCGATTGAGCAGGCAGCCGCCTGCGGCCACGACCAGGCCGATGCCCGTCCTCTCGGCCGCGTCGGCCGCCCAGTCGACCAGCGCTGCGGCCAGCGTCGCATGGAACCGGGCGGCGCCCGCCGCGGCGTCCTCGCAGTCCTCGAGATGCGCCAGCATGGGCAGCAGATCGAGGATTTTGTCGCGCATGCGCCAGCCGTCTGGACACGCCGCAGTCGGGCCGTGACGCGCCGCCAGACCTTCGAGCAGCATGGCCGCCTGTCCCTCGAAGCTCGTCCGCCGCCGCACCCCCAGCAAGCCCGCCGCCGCGTCGAACAGCCGACCGGCGCTCGAGGTTGACGGGCTGTTGATGCCGCGCGCCAGCATCGTCGCCACCACCGGCGCAGCCGCTTCGTCGGCGAAACGCCGGACGATCTCCTCCCCGCGCCCGAGGGCGAACAGCGCCGCGGCCGCCATGCGCCAGGGTTCGCGCGCCGCGACATCGCCGCCGGGCAGCGCCAGCGGGCGCAGCTGGCCCAACCGTTCGAATGCGGCGCCCTCGACGCGCAACAATTCCCCGCCCCAGGCCGTGCCGTCGGAACCGAGTCCCACGCCATCGAGCGCGAGGCCGAGCACGGGTGCGACGATGCCCTGCTCCGCGCAGACGGAAGCGATGTGGGCATGGTGGTGCTGCACGCCGACGGCGGGAATGCCCCGTCGCGCGGCGAAGTCGACGGCAAAGCGCGTCGCATGAAAATCCGGGTGCAGGTCGTGGGCGACCCTGTCGGGAGCGACATCGAGGAGATGCAGCAGGTGAGCGACGGTTTCCTCGAAGAAGCCGCAAGCGGCGGCATTGTCGAGATCGCCGATGTGCTGAGAAACGAATGCCTGGTTGCCGCGCGTGACGCACACCGTGTTCTTGAGCCCGCCGCCGACCGCCAGCACGGGCGGCACATCGTGCGGCAGCTGGATGGCATCGGGGACGTAGCCCCGCGCCCGCCTGACGAATCCCCGGCCCCGGCGCACGCTGTCGTCGCAACGCACGACGATGTCGCGGTCGTGCAGCAAGAAGGCGTCGGCGATGCCGGAAAGCCGTTCCAACGCTTCCTCGTTGCCGATCGCCAGCGGTTCGCCATGCGGATTGGCGCTCGTCATCACCAGCACCATGTCCGGTGCGTCGTGAAACAGCAGGTGCTGGATGGGGGTGGCCGGCAGCATCAGGCCGATGTCGGTCAGCCCCGGCGCGACGCCGGGCAGCAGGGCGTCCGTTGCGGGCAATTTCGGCAGCAGCACGATGGGGCGCGCGGGGCTTTCCAGCAGCGTGACCGCGTCGTCCGTCGGTCGCACGAAAGTCGGCGCTGGCGGGACGGCGCCCACCATCGCCGCGAAGGGCTTTTCCTCGCGCTGCTTGCGCGCGCGCAAGGCTGCCACCGTCGCGGCATTGCGCGCATCGCAGGCCAGATGGAAACCGCCCAGCCCCTTGATGGCGACGATCCGGCCGGCCTCCAACAACGCCAGCGTCGCGCTCATGGGATCGCCCGCCATCGGCCGGCCGGCGGCGTCGAGCAGCTGCAGCCGGGGGCCGCAGTGCGGGCAGCAGGTCGTCTCGGCATGGAAGCGCCGGTCGGCCGGGTCGGTGTATTCGCGCTGGCAGTCCGGGCAAAGGGGAAAGGGTGCGAGGCTGGTCTGCGGCCGGTCGTAGGGCAGGCGGCGCGTTACCGTGAATCGCGGCCCGCAATGCGTGCAGGTGATGAAGGGATGGCGGTAACGCCGGTTGGCCGGGTCGAAAAGTTCGGCCAGACAGGCGGCGCAGGGCGCGGTGTCGTGGCCGATGGCGGTGCTCACCGCCCCCCCCGTGCTCGCGCGGATGGTGAAATCCGTGAGTCCTTGGCAAGCCGCCGCGCCGGTCGCAATGGCGTCGATGCGCGCCAGCGGCGGCGCTTCGCTGCTCAGTCGGGCGATCAGGGCCGCAGGATTCCCGCCTTCCACATGAATCTCGACGCCGGACGCATCGTTCTTCACCCAGCCGGCGAGGCCGAGTTCGTTCGCCAGCCGCCAGACGCAGGGCCGCAAGCCGACGCCCTGGACGACGCCCGTCACCCGGATGCGGATGGCATCAGACACATCATTTTCCAGATGCGGCGGCGGCGCCCTTCTCGATCCAGGCCAGCCAGTCGGCCATGCCCGCGCCCGTGGTCGCCGAAACGCGGATCGCCTCGAGCAGCGGATTGACGCGGCGCGCGCAGGCGACGGCCCGCTCCACGTCGAAGTCGACATGCGGCAGCAGGTCGCATTTGTTGATCAGCATCAGCCGCGCGGCGCGGAACATGTCGGGATACTTGAGCGGCTTGTCCTCGCCTTCGGCGACCGACAGGATCACCACCTTGCCGGCCTCGCCCAGATCGAAGGCGGCCGGGCAGACCAGGTTGCCCACGTTCTCGATCATCAGCACGCCGCCGCGCTCCATCGGCAGCCTGTCGAGCGCGTGGCCGATCATGTGGGCGTCGAGATGGCAGCCCTTGCCGGTGTTGATCTGCACCGCGGGCGCGCCGGCCGCGCGGATGCGTTCGGCGTCGAAACTGGTCTGCTGGTCGCCCTCGATCACCGCGAGGTCGACGCGCCCCTGCAGCGCCTCGATGGTCTTCACCAGCAGCGTCGTCTTGCCCGAACCGGGGCTCGAGACGAGGTTCAGCGCGAAGATGCCGTGCGCCGCAAAACGCTCGCGATTGCGTGCGGCATGGGTGTCGTTCTTGGCGAGGATGTCCTGCTCCAGCTTCACCGTCCGGCCGGGTCTGTAGCCGTGGTCGTGCGAATGGTCGCCAGGATGATCGTGGGCATGGCGCTGCCCGTCCACCGTCGTTTCGTCTGCGCCGCAGCCGCACGTTGTGCACATGATTCAATCCACCTCCAGGTCGATGACGCGCATGCCGGCGCCCCCGATCACCTCGACCGGGTAAGCGCCGCAATGCGCGCAGGGATCATAGACCGCCGCCAGCGGCGTTTCCGCCCGACACGCCGGGCAGCGACCGCGCCCCGGCGTGGCGACGACGGCGAGACGTGCGCCCGCGGCGATGCCGTCGCGCATCGCGACGTCGAAACAGAACTCGAAAGCCTCGCGTTCCACGCCGCTGAGTTGACCGATCTCGACGCGCACCGCAGTGACGCGGCGGAAGCCTGCGCGCGCCGCGGCATCCTCGATCAGTTCGCGCACGCTCATGACGAGCGACATTTCATGCATGGCTGGTGGTAATCGTCTGGTCAAGCCAGACCCGGAGGGTCTCGCCAATGCTGGCGCGTTCCTTCAGCAGCAAGTAAGCCCAATCTCCATACCGGCCATCGGCATTGACGGCGGCTGCCCAGCGCTTTGCCGCGGCCTCCTTCTCCGCCAGTCTTTCGTCATGGCCTTTGGTCTCCACAATGACGTAGCGGGGTTCGGGCGAATCCAGGCGAACAATGAAATCCGGCAGGTAGTCATGGCCAATCCCCCCGTGCAAGTAGGGTATCGCAAACCCCAACCCGGCGTTCTTGACGAAACACCGGACACGCGGGTGGTTGTCCAGCGTGTAGGCGGCGATGCGTTCCCACGACGAATCGGGCACCACGTGGTTCACGTGACTTTTGATGACGGCAAAGGGTTCCTTGCGCGTGACGTAGTCGACATCGGCCGTCGTGCCCGCACCCCGATGCCGCTCCAGGCGCACCCGTTGGGCCTCAGTGCTCGTGGATACGATGGCGCCTAGCAGTTGCTCCATCATCGTTCCGTAGTAGGGTGCCAGAAAAACGTCGACGCGCTCGGATGGCGCAAAGGGGCGAACCTTGTCTCGCACAAAGCGGTGGACGATGGCGACGAACGCCGGAAACAAGGCAACCGGGTGAATGGGCTGCGACTCGGAGGCGGACTGCGCGAGATAGCTTCGCACCAGTTCCCGCGCCGCTTGCGCGACCAGCGTCTGTTCTCTGCGCCCGGCGCGGAACGCCGCGAGCGACACCGTATCGAGTGCTCCGGGTCCAAAGAGCGTCGGCCGTCCCTGGTTGGTGGGCAGGCCGGTTTTCATCTGCACTTCGGGAGGAATCTGGCTCGGGTCGATGTCCACGACCGGAACACGATCCCAGTCGACATCGATGTGGGTGCTCAACTCGCAGGCATAGCCCTCGACGCGCGGAAAGCGAATCTCCAGGTCGGCCCGCTCGGGCAAGGCGCGCACCCGCCAGGTCTTCACGGGCGGGCGGGGTACGCCGCCCTTGTTGGCCTTGAACGGCACGATCTGGAAGGGAACGCCGAATATCTGCGCCACTTCCTCGCCCAGACGTTCCTCCTGTCCTTCCCCCTCGGTTTCGTAACTTGCGCGCCGCAGCCCCCGCCCCACCACCTGCTCGCAGAGCAATTGCGACATGAAGGGACGCAGCCCCACGATGTGCGTGACGGTATTGCAGTCCCAGCCTTCGGTCAGCATGCCCACGCTGACGATGGCGCGCACATCGCGACCTGGCGGCGTCGGCGGTTTGCCCAGTTTCTCGGCGAGAGCGACAAAGCCTTCCGGATAGATCGGGCTGCCCTGACGGTCGCGCGGCCAGTCAAGCCGCCCGACGGTATCCAGGGTGAAGCGCATCCAGGCCGTGAGATCGGACTTTGCATCGCCGGAATCGGTCTCGGACACCACATGGGAATCCACCCGAATCGTGTTGATCGCGCCATCGCGATTGCGAAAGTCGGCCAGATCCGCCGACGGAATGCCCGGCGGCGGATGGTCGTCGGCCAGCCATTCGTACACCAGCTTCGCCAGCTTGGTGTTCTTGCAAACGAGGATGAAGACAGGCGGGCGAGGATCGGCGCCGTTGGCTTTCCATTCGCGTGCCCATTCACGTGCTAATTCCTGCCAGAGCTTGCCCAGCATCACGATGGGGGTGTAGGCATAACGCAAGATGGCTTCCGGCTTGGCCGCGCCCTTCTTGCCCCCACGCTCCGATGCTTTCAGTTGCGGGAGAATCCAGCGCCAGATATTGAAGTAGCCGGGAATCGACTGGCCCGACGCATCGCGAACCGCGAACTGCGGAATTTTCGTCAGGCCCGATTCGATGGCCTCCATCAGGTCGAAGCTCGACACCACCCAGGGAAAGGGGCGATTGGCCTGTTCGCCGACCCGGCCCAGGAAATAGGGCGTCGCCGAAAAATCGATGCAGCGATTGATGCCGGCCAGCCGATGGATGCGATCCAGTCCCTCGATCCAGATCGTTGCTTCCTTGTAGTACTCCTCCAGCCCTTCGTCGTCGGCTTCCTCGACATCGTCGGGTTCTTCGGTCTTGATGCGATAGGCGTGGTGCGCCTCATCGTTCATCACCAGCACATGGCCACGCCGTCCGGCCTTTAGCCTAAGCACACGCTCGAGCCATGCCGCATCGGATTCCACGGTGCGCGTGCTCGAAACCTGCGCCTTGACCAGCGATCCGCTGTCGTCGGTTTCTTCCTTCACGACCTCCAGCAAGCCGGCCGCCACCTGCCGCTGGTAGTCATTCAGCGTGAGATAACGTGTTCCGCGTGCCGTGGTCGTCTTGTCGCCGATACGAATGGTTTCGATAGTGTTGATCTCGCGGCCGGCGCGAACGACGCGCGCCGCCGTGCCGCCCACCTTGTTCGCATCCTGCAAGGCAAAGGCATGCCAGTTCGTCACGACGACGCGGCCTTGCGAGAGCGGCCCCATGAGATGGGGCGGCACCAGGTCGCGGCTGCGATAGAGACTGGCTTCCCCCCCTTGCGGATCGAGTTCGGCCAGCCGATTGCGTATCGTCACGTTCGGGCAGACCACCAGCACCAAATCCGAGAACAGTCGCGCGCGGCTCTTGTCATGGCCGCCAGCCACCTTGTTCAGGATGCTCCAGGCGGCGAGCATCCCCATGACGGTCGTCTTGCCGCTGCCCGTGGCCATTTTGCAGGCATAACGCAGGAAAGCGCTGGCACCTTCCGCCTTTTGTCGCTCCGTGGGTTCGTCGGCAGGCACCTGGATGCCATGCAGGAAATCCGCCCGTGCCTCGGTCAGGAAGATCGCCGTTTCCGCCGCTTCGCGTTGCGCAAAGAACAGGCGCCCCGTGTTTGGATTGCGTCCGTCGCGCTGCCAATAGGCCAACAGCTCCAACGTGATTTTCGAAGCGCCCGGATAGCCGGCGGCTCGCCACTCGGCCAGACGCTGGCGGATACGCGATACCAAGAGCAACTCGATCTCGTAGCCGATGTCCTCGTCCATGCCCTCCCTGGAAACATCGAAGCTCGGGGGACGATAGAAATACACCGGTCGACGCCGTCCTTCCTCGATGCGCGGCGGTGTGCCCTCCTCGATACGCCAGTGCTTCGCCGGTTCCAGAAAGGGCGAATTCAGGATCGGGGTTTCAACCTGGAAATCAAACATCGGCAAGCTTGAAGCCTTTGAGCAGAACCTTGCGGATCATTGGATCGCCTCCGCAGCGCGAATCAGTTCGGAAATTGGCAGATCGACGTCAATGGACCAATCGGCGCGCAACATATTTCCCTTGCCTTGTTCGATGAACGACGGCCGCGTTGTTCCTTTGGGCGGAGACTTGGGGCGATACGCAGCCACGCCAAAGCAACGCGGCTTCAGCGCGTGGCCATGCGAAAACCGGATCAGCTTGAACAGATACTCGCCAAACGCAATACCGCACGCGATCTGGTATTGCGCATGCCCTGGACTTTCCGATGCCTTGCACTCGATGGCGAACAGCAAGGGGCTGGCATCGGCTCCCAGGCAAATCACGGTCAGGTCATTTCGCGCATTCATTCCTGCAGCAACCACGGGGAAGGGGTTCTTGCCGCGCTTGTCCAACGAAAATGCCACCATCTTGGCGCTCGGCTTCAGGCGAAAACGGCTTGTCGAGCCGTCATGATGGATTTCCTCGTGCACCAGATAACCGCCGTGAGCGCGGCAGAGGAAATCGGGATGAATGGCACTCTCGACGATATTGAAGAACTCCTCATCCGTCATCGATCGCCCTCCGTCGCAACCGCCTCCGGAACATCCACCGGGTACAGGATGTCTTGCAGGGCAAAATAGATCGCGCTGTTGCTCTCGTTAAGCCCGTTGATGGCGGCATCCATGCTTTCGACCTCCATGCCGAATTCACGGGAGATGTCCAGTTGCTTAACGATCTTGTCCGTGAAGTGATAGGCCGCCACATCCTCGGGCCGCAAACGCTCGGCGCCTGTCTCGTCGTAGCCGAAGCGTTTCTCCACCTCCGACCGATCCGGGAACTCCGTCGCCAGCATGATCATGTTGTTGAGTTCGCGAACGATGTAGTCCGAGTGCGTACTGATGACCACGCGCATGCCCCGGTTCGCGAGACGCGCCAACAATCGGGCAATCAGCCGCTGGTTGTCCGGATGCAGATTGAGTTCCGGTTCGTCGATCATCAAACAATCGCCTGGGGCGGCTTGCAATTCCAGCCATGCCCAAAGACCGTAAAAACTCTTGACGGTGGAGGACGTCAGGTGGATACCCAGTTCGGCTTCCGAGCGATAGGGCTTGGCCGTGATGACCCCATCCTTGCTGACCTTGTAGCGCACTCGGGTAATGTCTTTTTGCAGAAGCAACGCCTGATCGTGAAATGGATTGCCGTTCTTTGGAATGCGAGGGACGCGCTTGAGAAACTGGATATAGGAATCGATCGGTTCCGCATACTGCGCCACCATCATGTCCTTGAACACTTCGACCGGGCTGCTCTCCTCGCGCTTCAACGCCCGGACCAGAGCGGAGTTTTTTGCATCCAGATCGGGATAGAACAAGTTGAGACCGCCCCGTTCCGCCGGCAACAGGAAGGCGCTGCCGGGCAATGCGGAAGCCAGGCCCAATTCGATCAAGCCGGATGAAATCAGCTCGGCGAGCAGTGAGACGGGCACTTTCCCCACATTCACTGACGTCCAGGCCAGCGCAGGGCCGGTCTCGCCTTCGATCAGGCGAACGTCCAGCCTTCCCTCGGCGCCCAGCGCAATCGAGCGACCAAATGCGTTGGCGTTTTTCGGCAGGGTTTCGATCAGATACCTTGCATTCAGATGCAAGGTAATGGACGAGTCGCCAAACAGCGCCGGCGGCGCGCTGAACAAGTCTGGCAAGCGCTTATTCAGCCCCTCCGCAATGCCTTTTTCCAGCGTGATCCAATGCTGACGGATAAAGTCTTGCAACGGGTAAATCGCGCTGCCACTGGACTTGATTTCTTCCGCCATGCGTTCCGCGACCGCAAATACATGACGGGAGCGGCGCTGCAGCAAAGCCCACAGGATATACATCGCATAGGTCTTGCCCGTGTTGTTGCCACCGCAAAACACGGTCAAACGCGCCGGTTCGATCACGGCCTCTTTTAGCGTTCCAATGTTCTTGAGCGTTACCTTCATTTCCGTTCCTCCAGCTTCCTCACCACCATCAACTCGTTGCCGCGGTCGTCGATCACCTTCACGGCGATCTGCTTGTGCTGGCCGGCCGCGAAGGGCGTCGAGCCGTCGCCCGCCAGATGCGCCCAGACCGACTCGTCGAAATCGGCCTTCAGCGCGCGCTTCAGGTTGTCCCAGGATTGCGTGCGCGGGAAGAAAGCCTGGCAGACGCGGAACACCATGCCGTTGTAGTCGGTGTCGAGGAACCAGGCCGGCACGTCGAGGCCGGTGCGGGTATCGATCTCCATCGTCACCGGATCGAACACGTCCAGGCCGTTCAGCTTCACCTCGTAGTAGGCCTGATTGGGGATGGCACCCTCGGGCGGCGGCACTTCGCGCACCGCAACGTCCGGCTGGCCGCAGACGGAGAAAATTTGCGAGGAGCGCATGTTCTTGAGCAGGTCGCCCATCAGGATGTCCGGCGTGGCCTGCACATAGGTCGTCGGCATGCCCATCGCCGAATACTCGTCGATGGCCTGCCGGGCCTTGGGTTCGATGGCGAAGCCGATCACGTACAGGTGCGCGAAGCCCTTGGCGGTCGCCTCCTGCCAGGCATTGAGCACGGCCACTTCCGCCACCGGCCCGTGCTCGGGGCCGAACAGCAAGGCAACCGACACGTTCCCCTCTCCCCCCGGGAGAGGGGCCGGGGGTGAGGGAACACCACTCCCCTCTCCCCCCGGGAGAGGGGCCGGGGGTGAGGGATAAATACCCACCAAAGCATTCCAGATCGCCTCCAGCACGGCCTGCGTTTCTGCCAATACCTGGTTATTCCAGAACCGCAAAACGCGAATACCTTGTTGAGCTAGCCAAGCAGTGCGCTTTTCATCACGGACGTGTTCAGATGCCTCATTGTGTTGCCCCCCGTCTAGCTCGATAGCCAGTTGTGCATCGTGACAATAAAAATCCAGCACATAAGGAGGAACGGGATGCTGTCGACGGAATTTCCATCCCCCCAGGCGTCGATCTCGCAACAAACTCCACATCAGATTTTCGGCATCCGTTTGGGTTTTACGCAAACCGCGCGCGAATTCGAGCATGTCGGCTGGCAATGGCGGGGTTTTTCCCTCACCCCCCACCCCTCTCCCGGCGGGAGAGGGGAGTTGGATCGCCTCGGCGCAGAGATACAGCGTCTTTGCCGGCCGGCGGATGCCGTCGAGCGGCACCGTCTTGCCGCCGGGCAGATGCAGCACCGGCGAGGCGCGCAGCACTTCAATCATGCGATCAACGAACTTGTCCCCCTCTCCCTCGGGGAGAGGGGTTAGGGGTGAGGGTGATTCGCCGCCGAAATTGCTCGCCGTCGGGATAGTGGCCTCGAACACGAAGGGGCCGCATACGCGGGTGATGCCGCTTTGCTCCTCGGGCCGGTCCACCAGCACCTCGTACTTCGGCGGCTCGTTGTTGGCGATGCTGCCCAGGGTGATGTGCGGCACGATGCCGCCGACGTGCTCGCCCTTGCGGTTCTTCTTCTCGCGATAGACGAAACCGCCCGCCGGGCCGCGCCCCGGCTCCTTGAGTTCGTAGTATTTGAAGGTGGCGGTCAGCAAGCGCTGCCGCGCCAGCGCCAGCGGCACGCGTGAAGTGTCGATGGTGATCCAGCGCCGGCCCCATTGCTCGGCGACATAGGCGGTCGTGCCGGAACCGCAGGTCGGGTCGAGCACGAGGTCGCCGGGGTCGGTGGTCATGA
>CAZZFN010000034.1:0-17468 GCA_964653505.1 uncultured Methyloversatilis sp. | reverse complement strand
ATCTCTGCAAAGTCGGCGCTGGCGGGACGGCACCCCGATGTGGCGGTCAGGTAATCCATGCGGCAGACGATTACCGCCTGCGTGCCCGGCACCAGCTCGGCCGGGTGCGCGCGCTTCGTGCCGTGGCGCGCCATATAATCCATCGCACCGTGGCAGCCGGCCGCCAGCCAGTCCAGCAGGCCTTGTTCGGCAACGCCCAGATCGCTGCCCGCGAAGCCGACCGCGCCGAAGCCGAGTTCCCGCCCCCAGCCGCGTATCCTTTCCTTCAGAGCAATCCAGTCATGCATGCCGACGATGATAACCGCCGCGCATACGCGCTGCCCGACGCGGCGGCCACACAGTCGCTCGGCGCCGTGCTCGGGGCCTGTCTGCCGCAAGATGTGCGTCCCGCCGCCGTTATTTATCTCGAAGGCGACCTCGGGGCGGGCAAGACGACGCTGGTCGGCGCACTGTTGCGCAAAGTCGGCGCCGGCAGGACGGCAAAGAGTCCGACCTACACCCTGGTTGAACCTTATGTAATTTCTGGATTAAACTTACATCACTTTGATTTCTATAGGTTCAACACTCCAGAAGAGTTTCTCGATGCCGGGCTCGACGAATACTTTGCCGACAGCGGTTGGTGTCTGGTCGAATGGCCGGAGCGGGCGCGGCCGTACCTGCCCGCCGCCGACCTGCGGATCCGGCTCGTCCATGTTGGCACTGGCCGGCAAGCCAGCGTCGAGGCGGCGAGCGAACGGGGACGGCAATGGCTAGCGACGCTGCCCGTTTCAATCGACGCGATTTCCTCAGGGGCAGCGGCGCCGCCGTCCTGACCCTGCTGGTGACGCCGCTGCGCGCCCAGGCCGCGCCGACCCTGCTGGCGGTGCGCGTCTGGCCGGCGACCGACTACAGCCGCATCACGCTCGAACACGACCGGCCGCTCGTCTTCCGCCATCTGCTGTTGAAGAACCCCGATCGGCTCGTGCTCGATCTCGACGGCGTCGAGTTCAACGCGGTGCTGCAAAGTCTGCCCGGCAAGGTGATCGACAACGATCCGCACATCCGCCTGATCCGCGCCGGCCGCTTCAAGCCCGACGTGGTGCGCCTGGTCGTCGAGCTCAAGGGCGAAATGAAGCCCCAGGTCTTTTCTCTTGCGCCGGTCGGCGACTACGGCCACCGGCTGGTTCTCGACCTGTATCCCGCCGCACCGCCGGATCCCCTGCTGGCCCTGCTGCAAAAGCATGCGCAGGACGGGACGTTCGCGCGTCCGGACGCGTCGGCGGCGCCGACGGTCGACCGGCTGATCACGGTGATGATCGATCCCGGCCATGGCGGAGAAGATCCCGGCGCCATCGGCCATGGGGGCACCTACGAGAAGACCGTGGTGCTCTCGATCGCCCGGCGCCTGAAAGCCAGGATCGACGCCGAGCCGAACATGCGCGCCCTGATGACCCGCAACGGCGACTACTTCGTCCCGCTGGCGCGGCGCGTCGCCAAGGCCCGCCGGGTACGGGCGGATCTCTTCATTTCCATCCACGCCGACGCCTTCATGAAGCCCACCGCCGGCGGTTCCTCGGTGTTCGTGCTCTCGGAAAATGGGGCCAGTTCGACCGCCGCCCGCTGGCTCGCCCAGCGCGAAAACGCCGCCGACCTGATCGGCGGGGTCAATCTCGGCGCGAAAGACTCGCACCTCGCACGCACCCTGCTGGACCTGTCGCAGACGGCGACCCTGAACGACAGCCTCAAGCTCGGCCGGGCGATGCTCGACGAAATCGGCGCATTCAACCGCCTGCACAAGCCCCAGGTGGAACAGGCGGCCTTCGCCGTCCTGCGCGCGCCGGACATTCCCTCCATCCTGGTCGAGACCGCCTTCATCTCCAATCCCGACGAGGAAAGGCGCCTCAACGACGAGAGCTATCAGGAGCAGATGGCCGAGGCCCTGCTCGACGGCCTGCGGCGTTACTTCCGCAAGAATCCGGTCGCGGGCCGCACCAGGGTGGCCCGGCTGGACTGATAGAATCGCCCGCTTTCCCCCATAGCGAACCTCATGCAGCTTTTCCGCACCCTGCCGGCGCAGGCGACGTCTTCCCGGGTGCTGGCCATCGGCAATTTCGATGGCGTGCACCGCGGGCACCGCGCCCTGCTCGAACGGCTGACCGACGAAGCGCGCCGCTGCCGACTGGCGCCGGCGGTGCTGACCTTCGAGCCGCATCCGCGCGAACTCTTCGCGCCGGAGCAGGCGCCGGCGCGGCTTACCTCCCTGCGCGAGAAACTTGCCCTCCTCGACGCCTGCGGCATCGAGGAGGTCTTCCTGCTGCACTTTTCCCGCAAGCTCGCCGGGCTCACCGCCGCGGATTTCATCGATCGCGTGCTGGTGGACGGGCTGGCCGTGCGGCATCTCATCATCGGCGACGATTTCCGCTTCGGCAAGGGGCGGGCGGGCGATTTCGGCATGCTCCAGGCGGCCGGCCAGCGGCACGGCTTCGGCGTCGAGGCGATGCACACCATCGAGATCGGCGGCGAGCGCGTCTCCAGCTCCGCGGTGCGCGATGCCCTCGGCGCAGGCGATCTGGAGCGCGCCGCCCGATTGCTCGGTCGTCCCTACAACATCGCCGGCCGCGTCGTGCATGGCGGCAAGCTCGGCCGCCGGATCGGCTGGCCGACCGCCAACATCCAGCTCAAACGCAAGCGGCTGGCCTGCACCGGGGTATTCGCCGTCACCGTGTCCGGCCTCGACAAGCGCCACCTGCCCGGCGCCGCCAGCCTGGGCGTGCGGCCGACGCTGGGCGCCGGCCTGCGCCCGGTGCTCGAAGTCCACCTGTTCGACTTCGACCGCGACATCTACGGCGCGCACGTCGCCGTGCATTTCCTGCACAAGCTGCGCGACGAGATCAAGTTCGATTCCTTCGGCGCGCTCGCCGACCAGATCGCGCGCGATGTCGCGGCGACGCAACGCTACTTTGCGGGCAACTCCCATGACTGATTACCGCAAGACGCTCAACATGCCCGACACGCCGTTTCCGATGCGCGGCGATCTGGCCCGCCGCGAGCCGGGCTGGGTCGGGGACTGGCAGGAGAAGGGGCTCTACCGCAAGGTACGAGCAGTCTCGCAAGGCCGCCCGCGCTTCGTGCTGCACGACGGCCCGCCTTATGCCAATGGCGACATCCACATCGGCCATGCGGTCAACAAGATCCTCAAGGACATCATCGTGCGTGCGCGCACGCTCGCCGGTTTCGATGCGCCCTACGTGCCCGGCTGGGATTGCCACGGCCTGCCCATCGAGCACCAGATCGAGAAGACGCACGGCAAGCACCTCGCAGGCAACCAGGCGCGCGCGCTGTGCCGGGCCTACGCCCAGGAACAGATCGAGCGGCAGAAACGGGATTTCATCCGCCTGGGCGTGCTGGGCGACTGGGACAACCCCTACAAGACGATGGAATTTCGCACCGAGGCGGACGAAATCCGGGCATTGGGCGAGATGTATCGCCGGGGCTATCTGTTCAAGGGCCTGAAGCCGGTGAACTGGTGTTTCGATTGCGGCTCGGCCCTGGCCGAAGCCGAGGTCGAATATGCCGACAAGAAGAGCCCGGCCATCGACGTGGCCTTCCCGCTCGACGCCGCCGAGCGCAGTCGGCTGGCGGGGGCCTTCAATGTGTCGGCCCTGCCCGACAAGACGATTTACGCGGCGATCTGGACCACCACGCCCTGGACGCTGCCCGGCAACCAGGCGCTCAACGTCCATCCCGATTTCGTCTATGAACTGGTCGATACGCCCAAGGGCCTGCTGATCCTCGCTGCCGAGCTGCGCGCCGCCGCGCTCGCGCGTTACGGCCTCGACGGCCGGGTGCTGGGCGCCTGTCGGGGCATCGCGCTGGATCGCATGTCGTTTCGTCATCCCTTCCTGGATCGCGCAGCCACCGTCTTCCTCGGCGAGTATGTGACGCTCGATGCCGGCACGGGCATCGTGCACAGCGCGCCGGCCTACGGCGTCGAGGATTACGAATCCTGCCTGCGCGCCGGCATGAGGAACGACGAGATTCTCACCCCCGTGCAGGGCGACGGGCGCTTCGCCGACAGCCTGCCCTTTTTCGGCGGCATGAACATCTGGCAGGCCAATCCGCAGATCGTCGCCAAGCTCGATGAGGTGGGCTGCCTGCTCGCCAGCGCCGAGATCGTGCATAGCACCATGCACTGCTGGCGCCACAAGACGCCCACCATCTATCGGGCCACGACGCAATGGTTCGTCGGAATGGATCGCCAGCCGAAGGAAGGCGAAACCCTACGCAGCTCGGCGCTGGCGGCCATCGAGGCCACCGAGTTCTTCCCGGCCTGGGGCAAGGCAAGATTGCACGCGATGATCGCCAACCGGCCCGACTGGTGCGTTTCGCGCCAGCGCAACTGGGGCGTGCCGATCCCCTTCTTCCTGCACAAGGAAACCGGCGAGCCGCATCCGCGCACGCTGGAACTGCTGGAAGAGGTGGCGAGGCGCGTGGAGCAGGGCGGCATCGAGGCCTGGTTCGCGCTCGACCCGCAGGATCTGCTGGGGGCCGAAGCGGCCCAATACGACAAGATGAGCGACACGCTCGACGTGTGGTTCGATTCGGGCACCACGCACCGCTCGGTGATGCGCGGCTCGCATGCGGACGACTGCGCCTGGCCCGCCGATCTTTACCTCGAAGGCTCCGACCAGCATCGCGGCTGGTTCCATTCGTCCTTGCTCACCGGCTGCGCCCTCGACGGCCGCGCGCCCTACCGGGGCTTGCTCACCCACGGTTTCGTCGTCGATGGCAAGGGCATGAAGATGTCCAAGTCGAAGGGCAACGTGATCGCGCCGCAGCAGGTGTCGGACACCCTGGGCGCGGAGATCCTGCGCCTGTGGGTGGCGGCCACCGACTATTCCGGCGAATTGACCATCTCGAAGGAGATTCTGGATCGCGTCGTCGAGGTCTATCGGCGGATTCGCAACACGCTCAAGTTCCTGCTGGCCAACACGACCGATTTCGCCGTGGAGCAGGACATGCTCCCGGTGGAGGAATGGCTGGAGGTGGATCGCTACGCCCTGGCGCTGGCCCGCGATCTGCATGAAACCTGCACGGCCGCCTACGACCGCTACGAGTTCCACAAGGTGGTGCAGGCACTGCAGAACTTCTGCGCCGAAGACCTGGGGGCCTTCTATCTCGACATCCTCAAGGATCGCCTCTACACCACGGCGGCGGATTCCCGCGCGCGCCGTTCGGCGCAGGGCGCCCTCTGGCACATCGTGCAGTCGATCACGCGCCTGATGGCCCCCATCCTCGCCTTCACCGCCGAGGAAATCCACCAGGTGACCGGGCGGGACAGCGTGATGCTGGAAACCTGGCATGCCTTGCCCGCCGTGGCGGAAAAGGATGTGCTGATTGCGCGCTGGCAGGCGATCCGCGCGGTGCGCGCCGAGGTCATGAAGGCCATCGAGGCGGTCAGGAGCGCCGGCGGCGTGGGCTCTTCCTTGCAGGCCGAAGTCGAGATGCGCGCATCGGGCGACACGCACGATCTGCTCGCCTCGCTCGGCGACGACCTGAAATTCGTGCTGATCTGCTCGAAGGCGACTCTCCTGAAAGTCGGCGCCGGCGGGACGGCAGTGAGTGTCGCGCCCAGCCCCCACAAGAAATGTGCGCGCTGCTGGCACTGGCGCGCCGACGTCGGCCACGATGCGGCGCATGCCGAACTGTGCGGCCGCTGCACCAGCAATCTCTTCGGCGCGGGCGAGGTGCGCGCGTTTGCCTAGCTCATTGGCGAACACGACCCGCTGGCTGGCGCTGGCCGCCGCCGTCTGCGCCGCAGACTTCGCCACCAAGGCCTGGGTGCTCGCCACGCTGCACCTGCACGAGAGCCGGCCGGTGACCGGCTTCTTCAACCTCGTGCTGGTGATGAATCCCGGCGCATCGTTCGGCTTCCTCGCCGGCGCCGGCGGCTGGCAGCGCTGGTTTTTCATCGTCCTGGCGCTGGCGATTTCGGTCTGGCTGGTCGCGATGCTGCACCAACATGCGCGCGAACGTCTTCTGCCCTTTGCCATGGCGCTGATACTGGGCGGCGCGCTCGGCAACGTCATCGACCGCGTGCGCTTCGGCGCGGTGGTCGATTTCCTCGACTTTCATGCCGCCGGCCGGCATTGGCCGGCATTCAATCTCGCCGACAGCGCCATCGTGCTGGGCGTCGCGCTGATGGTCTGGCATGCGCTGACCGTCAAGGAGGGCAAACCATGACCGACCGCGTCCGGCCGGGCAGCCTGGTCACGCTGCATTACCGCATCGCCACCGCCGACGACACGGAGGTGCTGTCGACCTTCGGCAGCGCGCCGGCGACCCTGCAACTGGGCAGCGGCGAGCTGGCGCCGCCGCTCGAAGCCTGCCTGGAGGATCTGCCCGTCGGCGAACGCCATGTCTTCCTGCTCGAACCGCATCAGGCCTTCGGCCCGCACAACCCGGAACTGCTCAAGCGCCTGCCGACCGGCGAGCTGCCCAACGCCGGCGCCGACATCGGCCCGCTGACGCTGGTCGAATTCGCCGCCCCGAACGGCGCCAGGTTCGCCGGCCTGGTGCGCGAAATCGACGCGCAGGCAGCGCTGGTCGACTTCAACCATCCGCTCGCCGGCAAGTCGATCCGCTTCGAGGTCGAAGTGATCGGTATTCTGTAAAGTTCATATAAATCATCTGATTGCGCTTGAAAGAGTAATTTGCAGGTATAAGTTGCAAATTACTCTTTGCTTTGCTAGGCTGCCCGAATGATTCCAAGAACCCTTGCACCCGTCCTGCAGGGCCTTGCCGGGCAGTACCCCGTGCTGACCATGACCGGGCCGCGGCAAAGCGGCAAAACCACGCTTTGCCGGAGCGTGTTCCCGGAAAAGCCCTACGTCAATCTGGAAAGTCCGGATATCCGCGAGCATGCCCGGCAGGATCCACGCGGATTTCTCTCGGCTTACCCGGAAGGTGCGATCCTTGACGAAATCCAGCGGGTACCGGAGCTGCTTTCCTATCTGCAACCCATCGTCGACGCGTCGAGTCGGCCCGGGCGCTACGTTCTCACAGGCAGCCAGCAGTTCGAAGTCATGAGTCGAATCACGCAATCGCTGGCGGGACGCACCGCCATCCTCAAGCTGCTGCCGTTGAGCATCGAGGAAATCGGCGACGCCGGACCCTTGCCGTCGATCAATCGCCTGCTGTTTTCAGGCTTCTATCCGCGCATATGCGATGCTGGACTCGATCCGACCCAAGCCTTGGGCGACTATCTGGAAACCTATGTCGAACGCGACTTGAGACAACTGCTTGCCATCAAGGATCTGGCCCTGTTCGAGAAGTTCGTTCGTCTGTGCGCCGGACGCGTCGGCCAGCTGCTCAACCTGCAGAGCCTCGGCAACGATGTCGGCATTTCGCACACCACCGCCCGCAGCTGGCTCACGCTGCTCGAGGCCGGCTACATCGTCTATCTGCTGCCTTCCTGGCACACGAATCTCTCCAAGCGGCAGATCAAGGCGCCGAAGTTGTACTTCCACGATGTCGGCCTGGCCGCTTACCTGCTGGGCATCGAAAACGAAATCCATGTCGATCGTCATCCGCTGCGCGGCAATCTCTTCGAGAACCTGGTCGTGGTGGATGCGCTCAAATACCGCTACCATCGTGGCAGACGCAGCAATCTCTATTTCTGGCGCGATGCGCGCGGCAACGAAGTCGACCTGCTCGTCGAAAGCGGGCCAGAGATCGGGTTGGTCGAAATAAAGGCGGGCGCCACGGTCGCATCGGACTGGTTCAAGCCGCTGGAACTGCTGTCGGGCAAATTGTCCAGACCGCCAGCGGCACGAGCGCTGGTCTATGGCGGCAGCGAACCGCACAAGCGCAGTCATGCCGATGTCTGGCGTTACTGCGATGTTGCTGCGCTGATGAATCGGATCGAGGGCAACTGAATGGAAATCCTGCTCGCCAACCCCCGCGGATTCTGCGCCGGCGTCGAACGCGCCATCGCCATCGTCGAGCGCGCGCTCGAGAAGTTCGGCGCGCCGATCTACGTGCGGCACGAGGTGGTACATAACCGCTTCGTCGTCGACAGCCTCAAGGCGAAAGGCGCGATCTTCGTCCATGAGCTGGACGAAGTGCCCGACGGCGCGACGGCGATCTTCAGCGCGCACGGCGTCCCGAAGGCGGTGCGCGCCGAGGCCGACCGGCGCGCCCTCAAGGTTTTCGACGCCACCTGTCCGCTCGTCACCAAGGTGCATCTGGAAGTCGAGCGCCACCGCAAGCACGGCCGCGAAGTCATCATGATCGGGCACAAGGGCCACCCCGAGGTCGAAGGCACGATGGGGCAGAGCGAGGGCGGCATGTATCTGGTCGAGAATGTCGCCGATGTCGCGGCCCTGAAAGTCGGACCTGACGGCACGGCGCCCCTGGCCTATGTGACGCAGACGACGCTCTCGGTCGATGACGCGGCGAACATCGTGTCCGCGTTGCAGGCGCGTTTCCCGGCGATCGTCGGCCCCAAGAAGGACGACATCTGCTACGCGACGCAGAACCGCCAGGATGCCGTGCGGCGGCTGGCCGCACGCTGCGACGTGATCGTCGTGGTCGGGTCGCCCAACAGCTCGAACTCCAACCGGCTGCGCGAGGTGGCCGAACAGCGGGGCGCGCGCGCCTACCTGGTCGACCGCGCCGGGGAAATCGATGCCGGCTGGCTGACGGGGGCCGCAAGCATCGGCGTCACCGCCGGCGCCTCGGCGCCGGAAGCGCTGGTTGCCGAGGTCGTCCGCACCCTGGCCGCGCTGACCGGGGCGCCGCTGCCGGACACCGCAGCGCATGACGAAGGGGTGACCTTCCCCTTGCCCGCCGCGCTGTCCTGACCCGCCCGCACCGCCGTCCGGCGGCCGGCGGCCGCCGTTCGTCGGTTCGGGCTGGCATGCCCACGGAATGACGGCTAGATTGGCAAGCGACGAAAAGGAGCGCGCCCATGAAGGCAGTCCACCACGGTTTCACCCTCATCGAGGTCATGATCACGGTGGCGATCGTCGCCATCCTCGCGTCGATCGCCCTGCCGGCCTACAACGATTACGTCCTGCGCGGCCGGCTGGCCGAAGCGCACGGCGAGCTGGTCGCGATGCGCGCCCGCCTGGAAACCTTTTTCCTCGACAACCGGACCTATGCCGGCGCCTGCCAGGCAAACACGGTCGCCCCATTGCCGGCGGCCGGGCGTTTCGTCTATTCGTGCCCGACGCGGACGCCCGTCGCCTATGTCGTCCAGGCGGATGGCGTCGCCGCGCAGGGAACCGGCGGGTTCACCTACACGATCGACCAGAACAACGTGCGCGCGACGACCGCCGTGCCCGCGGGCTGGACGGCAAACGCCACCTGCTGGGTGATCAGGAGAGACGGCTCATGCTGAGGCAGGCCTGCCGGCGCGGTTTCACCCTGATCGAGCTGATGATCGCGATCGCCGTGCTGGCCTTCGTCCTGCTGATCGCCTACCCGACCTTCGTCACCCTGCTCGCCAACCTGCGCGTGCGCGCAGTGGCCGACAGCGTCCTCAGCGGCCTGCAGCAGGCACGCAGCGAGGCCCTGAGGCGCAACATGGCGGTCACCTTCCGTTTCGATCCGGCGAGCGGGGTGGGCGGCGGCTGGGAGCTGCGCCTGCCCAACAACACGCTCGTCCAGGCGACATCGTCCGCCGAGGGCGGGCTGGTCGAGGCCCAGATGGCAGGCGGCAACGCCGATATAGTTTTCGACAACCTCGGTCGGCGGTTGCTGCCGGTCGCCCCGCCGGCCGTGCTGGACATCGACATCTCGAACCCGAACGTCGCCGCCTGCGAGCTGGCGGGCGGCTCGGTGCGCTGCCTGCGCGTTACCGTGCCTGTCGGCGGCGGAGTGCGCCTGTGCGATCCGCGTCGCCCTGCCGGCGATCCCCAGGCCTGTTGAGAGAGAATGCCATGAAGCGGCGTGCATCCGGCGCAACCCTCATCGAAGTCCTGGTCGCCCTGCTGCTGTTCGCCTTCGGCATCCTGGGACTGCTGGGCATGCAGGCGGTGGCCTCGCAGCTGACCGGCGAAGCCAAGTACCGCGCCGAGGCCGCCCTGTTCGCCAACCAGCTGATCGGTCAGATGTGGGCGGACAACCCGGCGAATCTGGCCGCGGATTATGCCAGCGGGACCGCGGGGCCGAAGTATGTCGCATGGCGCAACCAGATCCAGGCGCCGGTCGGCGGTCTGCCGGGCGCCACCGGCGCGAACACGCCGACGGTGACCGTGGACGCCAACAATGTCGTGACCGTCAGCATCTTCTGGCAGGCGCCCACCGAGGCGGCCGCCCACCGGCACGTGTCCGTGGCCCAGATCAGGAGGTAAGCGATGTTTCTGCGCAATATCGCCAACCGCGGATTCAGCCTGATCGAGTTGCTGGTGGCCCTGGCCATCGGCCTGATCGGCGCCGTGGCGATCATGCAGGTGTACATTGCCGGCGAAACCGGCAAGCGCGTCACCGGCAGTCTCGGCGAAGCGCAGTCCGGCGCGCTGGTCGCCCTCTATCAGATCGAACGCGAGGTGCAGCGGGCCGGCCTGGGCTTCCTCGATGTCGGCGCGCTGGGCTGCAACATCCGCTCGAATCTCGCTTCCGCGCTCAACAACCGTTTTCTCCAGCCGGTCGGTATCGTGCCGGACGGCGCGGGCATCGGCCATCCATCCAACCACTGGGGCATCCCGCCCGGCGACGCCGGTTCCGACATGCTCGTCGTGGTGGCCGGCGACGGCGGAACGCTGGTCGAAGGCAGCCGTCTGGCGCTCGCCGCACCGGCCGGTACGACGCTGTTGCGCCTCGGCAACGGGCGGGGCATCCAGGCCGGCGATTTCCTGCTGGTGAGCGAATCCGGCAAGGATTGCACCCTGACGCGCGCCACCGCCCTGCCCCTGCTGAGCGGCGAAGTGAATGTCGATCACGCCACGGCGACCGCCTATACCGACCAGGCGATGGTCATGCATCTCGGAGCCGCCCCGGTCTTTTCGGTCTATGCGGTGCGCGCCGGCATGCTGACGCGCTGCGACTTCGCGGTCTCGGATTGCGCCAATGCGGGCCTGACTGCCAACCCGGCGGTGTGGACGCCGGTGGCCAACGACGTGGTCGCCCTGGTCGCCCAGTATGGTTTCGACACGACGGCCATCCCGGATGGGGTCGTGGACGCCTACTGCAAGACCCATGTGCCGGCCGGGGGGGGGTGTCCCAACCCCGATACCGGCCTGGGCGCGGCGCCCGGAAACGATCCGACCCAGTCGGTGCGGGCCTGCGACTGGACGCGCGTTCCCATCGTCCAGATCGCCGTGGTCACCCGCAGCGGCCAGGCAGAACGGGATCCCGTCAGCCCGGCCGCCATCCAGCTCTGGCCGGATTCGAACGTCGCGCCGACGACGACCGGGCCGCTCTGGAACGTGCCGGACCAGAACTTCCGCTATCGCGTCGCGCGCAGCGCGACCGTCCTGCGCAATGTGGTCTGGAGGACGCCGGGATGCTGAAGCTCGGCCCTGGATCCTCGCCGCGCTCCCGGCAGCACGGCACGGTGCTGTTCCTCGCCCTGATCGTGCTGGTGGCGATGATGCTCTCCGGCATCGCGCTGTTCCGCGGCGCCGACAGCGGGATTCTCACCGCCGGCAACCTCGCCCTGCAAAAGAGCGCGGTGAGCCAGGGCGATCGCGGCGTGGAAGCGGCCAGCACCTGGCTGATCGCCAATGCGGGCACGGTGGCGCTCCACGAGGACCCGGCCGAGCCAGGCTATGTCGATACGCCGTTCTACATCGCGAATGCGGTCAACGACCAGCCGGCGCCGGGGCAGGGATGGCTGGCCTGGTGGGACGGCTATGTGGCGACGCATACGCCCGCCGCACTCCTGGTCGACCCGGGAGGCACCGGTTATACGGTGTCCTATCTGATCCAGCGCCTGTGCTCGGCCAACGGCGCCTCGAACGCGACCGGCGTGTTCTGCGCCCGCGCGCCGGAAAACCAGGCCGAAGGGGGGTCCCAGCGCGCAGGCACCACCCCCTTCGAGATTCCCGGGCCGGTGTATTACCGCGTCATCGCGCGCATCGACGGGCCGCGCAACACCACGGCCTTCGTCCAGGCCATCGTTTCGCAATGAGTCCGCCCCCAATCCGAGAGAGGGTCTTGCCATGAACCGCACAGCGACACTGCTGACCCTGGCGCTTGCCCTGAGCGCGCCGGCCGTGCACGCCAGCCCGACCGACATCGCCAGCGGCCCGCTGATCACGCCGACCGCCTCGCCGGTCAAACCCAACCTGATGTTCGTCCTTGACGATTCGGGCTCGATGCGCTTCGATTACCTGCCCGACTGGGCGGACGACGGTTTTTGCAGGAACAGCGTCGGCGAAGTGGGCACCAAGTGCTGCCGCCGGCCCGACAGCAACACCAGCGTCTGGGTTTGTCTGCCCCAGGATGCGGCGGGCGCCAATATCGATACTGTGTACACGGGCGGCATCGATCAGCGCGGCATGCCGCCCTTCCTGACGCACACCACCTGGACCCTGCGCGTTCCGGCCGCCGGGGGCGGTACCCGCGATGAAATCGTCAATGGCGGCTTCAATTCGCAGTATTACAACCCGGCCATCGCCTATCTGCCGCCGCTCAATGCCGATGGAACGAGCCGCACCAGTTACAGCGGCGCCGGTACCACGCCCTGGGATGCTTACGGAGTGATGTTTGGCACGCAGGGCATCGACCTGCGCACCGAGTTTCCCGACACGGAGTGGTGTACCAACACCGCTTTCACCAATTGCCTGCGCGCCGACAACTATCTGGTGCCGGGGACAGTGGCCGGACAGACCTACAACACGATGCGTGCGGTGCGCGCCAATGCGACAGGCACTGCCCGCTTCGCGGTCGGCACGCCCGCCAGTCCGCAAATCGCAACCGGGCGCGATGCCGGCCCTCATTACTACGTGATGATCCCCGGCGAGTTCTGCACCAATCGCAAGCTGACGCATTGCGTCGCCTCCCCGGTGCCCACCGCCACGCACATCTATCCGGCCGCCCTGCGCTGGTGCAACAACACGCGCGGCCGCGACCGCGGGGTCGACGGCGCCGTGGCCGCGGCGACCGACTCCTGCCAGGCCCTGCGTGCCGGCGCCTTCACCCACGCGCGCTATCCGACCCTGCGGGTGCATACCACCGGCCCGACCTTCGCGCCGGGCCGCTTCTGGCGCGTGGATATCGTGCCGGGCAAGGCGAGCTACGGCAACCTCTGCGTTGCCAATACCGGCGTCGTCACCGAGCGTTTCGGCGCCTGCTCCGTCGGCGAATTCGCCGCACTGGACCGTTCCGACCGCACGGACTGCGCGAGCCGTCCGCACTGCAGCTATGCGGAAGAACTGCGCAATTTCGCCAACTGGTTCGCCTGGTACCGCAACCGCATGCAGTCGGCGAAAAGCGCGGTCTCGGTGGCCTTCCAGAGCGTCGACGACCGTTACCGCGTCGGCTTCATGACCCTGAACAACAGCACCGGCAGCACCAATCGCAATCTGCTCAACATCGCCGATTTCAATTTCGTTCCCGGTCCGAGCGGCCACAAGCAGGACTGGTACAACCGCCTGTTCGCGATCAATCCGGGCGGCGCCACCCCGCTGCGCGAAGCCCTGGCGCGGGCCGGACGCTACTATGCCCGGGCTTCCGGACTGACCGGCGCCACCGATCCGGTCCAGTATTCCTGCCAGAAGAATTTCAGCATCCTGACCACCGACGGCTACTGGAATCTGGGCGCCGGCGTGCGGCTCGACGGCAGCGCGATCGGCAACGAGGACAACGATCCCGCGATGATCATCGGCGGCGTTACCGGCCCGTTCGCCGACAACTGGAGCGGCACGCTCGCCGACGTCGCCGCCTATTACTACAAGACCGACCTGCGCACATCGGCGCTGGGCAACTGCACGGGAGCGTTGGGTAACGATGTCTGTCCCGACAACGTGCCCACCATCAGCGGCGTCAACATGAACACGGCGCAGCACATGGTGACCTTCGGCGTCAGCCTGGGGATCGACGGCCTGATGCAGTATCGCGCCGACTATCGCACTCCCAGCGGCGAACCGACCGACGACTACGACGCCGTGAGAAATGCCGTGACGGCGAGCACGGCCAATGCGGCGAACGGCATCTGCCCGTGGCAGACCGCCGGGGCGTGCAACTGGCCGCAACCGGCCGCCGACAGCCAGGCGAACATCGACGATCTCTGGCACGCCGCCGTGAACGGGCACGGCAGCTATCTGCTCGCCAAGGAACCGCTCACCCTGAGCCGCGGCCTGCGCGACATGATCCGCGAGATCTGGATCGACGACGGCAGCGGCGCGGCGGCCACCACCAGCAACCCCAACGTGGCCACGGGCGACAACTTCGTGTTCAGCTCGAAATACTGGACGCAGAAATGGACCGGCGAACTGATCCGCGAGACGATCAACACGGCGACCGGCGCGATCTCCTTCGGCACGGACGACTGGCAGGCGCACACGCTGCTCGATGCCGCCAGCTGGAGCGCGCGCAGGATCTACACGTTCCAGGCGGGAGGAGGCGCGCCGCGCGCGTTCACCTGGGCCAGCCTGACAGCGGGCGTCTGCAACCCCCCGGCGAGCGAGCAGGGCTGTTTCACCTGGGATAACCCTACCTTCTACATCGCCGGCGGTCTGGTCCAGTATTGCGGCACCGGCCCGCTGTGTCTGTCGACCGCTGACAAGATCGCCGCGGCCGGGCAGCCCCTGGTCGATTATCTGCGCGGCGACAAGAGCAACGAGGATACGGCCGGCACGACGGGGTTCTACCGCAAGCGCGAGGGACGGCTGGGCGACATCGTCAATGCCGAGGCGGTCTATGTCGGCAAATACCTGTTCGACTACGGCAGCAGCGTGGGTTATCCCGCGCGCAACACGCCCCGGCCCGATCCGACCCTGTATGTCGCCGCCAACGACGGCATGCTGCATGCGTTCAATGCCACCGGCGCTTCCACCGGCGGCGGTCAGGAGCGCTGGGCCTACATCCCCTCGATGGTGATCCCGGACCTGCATCGACTGGCCGACAAGGATTACGACACCAGGCACCGCTACTTCGTCGATGGCTCGCCGGCGGTGGGCGACGTCAAGGACGGTACGGACTGGAGGACCATCCTGGTCGGCGGCCTGGCCGGGGGCGGCGCCGGTTATTATGCCCTGGACATCACCGATCAGATCAACCCCCGGGTGCTCTGGGAGTTCCGCCGCAAACCCGGCTGCACGCCGACGACCCCGGTCGGCGCGGCGCGCCACGCCGCCTCGGGCATCGCCCGCCTGAGCGAGGATTGCGACCTCGGCTTCAGCTTCGGCAACCCGGTGATCACCAAGCTGCCGAGCGGGCAATGGGTGGTCATGGTCACCTCGGGCTACAACAACCATGTCAATGGCGATGGCCGCGGTTATCTCTACGTGCTCGATGCGATGACGGGTGCGATTGTTCACAAGACGACAACCGGAGCGGGCGATTCGGTCACACCGAGCGGTTTCGCGCGGATTGCCGCCTGGGCGGACAATCCGCTCAAGGACAACACGACGAAATATGTCTACGGCGGCGACCTGTTCGGCAAGCTCTGGAAGTTCGACTTCACCGGGGGCGGCGCGCCGGCGGTCAGTCTGTTGTTCGACGCCGGCCCCGGCAAGCCGATTACCGCCCGCCCGGAGCTCGGCACGGTGACCAACCCCATCACCAACGTCAAGAAGCGCGTCGTGTTCTTCCCGACCGGCCGCCTGCTCGGCAATTCCGACCTGGCCGACACCCGGCCGCAGAGCTTCTACGGCATCTGGGACTGGCTGGGCGGCGCCGCGCCGACCAATCCCCTGGTAGCGGCCACCGTCAGCGCGGGAGGCCGCGGCCGCGTCGGCACCGTCTATGACCCCAACGGCGACGGCAGACCGGACAGCGTGTTCGACGACGACGCCAATCCCGGCTGGCAGCTCGATTTCCCCGTCGCGGGCGAGCGCGGCGCGACCGATCCCACGCTGGCCTTCGGTACCCTGGTGTTCTCGACCAGCTTGCCGAGGACACCCGATCCCTGCAATCCCTCCGGGTTTACCAGCTGGGTCTACAACATCGACTTCCGTTCCGGCGGCGTCGTGCATGTGCCCGGAAGCACCAACACGCACATCGCCGTCGAATATGCCGGTGCGGCGACGCGGCCGAACGTATTCACCCTCCCCGGCGGGCAGGTCAAGAGCGTCACCCGTGTGACCGACAAGGACGTGACCAACCAGATCGACGATGTGCGTCACAGCGGCGGCGCTGGCGTGCTCAGGCGGATCGGCTGGCGGGAGCTGACGAAATGACCGCCGCGCGGCAAGGAGCCCGCCGGCGGGCCTGAAAATCGGCGCCGGCGGGACGGCGCCGGCGGCGCTTCAGCCGGCCAGCAGCACGATCAGCGCGCCGGCGCCGCCCTCGACGGTGCGCGCCTGGCAGTAGGCGAGCACTTCCTCGCGCTGGGTCAGCCAGCCGAGCACCAGCCGCTTGAGCACCGGGATGCGGCCCGGCGAGCCGTGGCCCTTGCCATGCACGATGCGCACGCAGCGCTGTCCGTGCTGGCGGCATGCGACGAGGAAGGCGGCGACGTGGCGGCGCGCCTCGTCGCGCTGCATGCCGTGCAGGTCGAGATGATTCTGCACTACCCAGCGGCCGCGCCGCAGGTCCTTGAGCACCTTGGGCGCCATGCCCGGCTTCAGATAGACGGCTTCGTCGCCGCCTTCGAGCGCCAGGGCGAGCGGGTCGTTGTCGCTCAGCGATTCGCCGAGCGCGGCGCGTTCGTCGTGCGCGCGCTGGCGCGGAATCGGCGGCGGCGGAGGCGGCTCGTGGTGAGCGCGATCGGTCGTGAGCGGCACGGCGTCGGCCACCGCGTCCTCGAACAGGGCGCGCGATGCCTCATCGAGCGTCCCGTTGTTCAAAGCCTACCCCAGATTGTCGAGGTATTTCTCGGCGTCCAGTGCGGCCTGGCAGCCGGTGGCCGCGCTGGTGACAGCCTGCTTGTAGATCATGTCCTGCACGTCGCCGGCGGCGAACACGCCGGGCACCGAGGTCGCCGTGGCGTTGCCGTCGCGGCCGCACTGCGTCACGATGTAGCCGTTCTGCATCTCGAGCTGGCCGGCGAAGATGTCGGTGTTCGGCTTGTGGCCGATGGCGATGAAGACGCCCATCAGCGGGATGTCCTCGGTGGCGCCGCTCTTCACGTTCTTGATGCGCATGCCGGTGACGCCGGTCTTGTCGCCGAGCACCTCGTCGAGCACGCTATCCCACTTGATGGTGACCTTGCCGGCATTTTCCTTCTCGAACAGGTGGTCCTGCATGATCTTCTCGGCGCGGAACTTGTCGCGGCGATGCACGACGGTGACGTGGCTGGCGATGTTGGCGAGGTAGAGCGCTTCCTCGACGGCGGTGTTGCCGCCGCCGATCACGGCGACCGGCTGGTTCTTGTAGAA